>JBGSWL010000001.1:0-13931 GCA_041752455.1 Roseitalea sp.
GGCAAGCCGCTGCAGGTTGTATGCGGCGCGCCGAACGCGCGTGCAGGCCTTGTCGGCGCGCTGGCGCTGCCGGGCACCTATGTGCCAGGGATCGACGTGACGCTCGGCGTCGGCAAGATCCGCGGCGTCGAAAGCCACGGCATGATGTGTTCCGAGCGCGAATTGCAGCTTTCCGACGAGCACAACGGCATCATCGACCTGCCCGAAGACGCGCCGGTCGGCACCTCGTTTGCCGCCTACGCGGGCCTCGCCGATCCGGTCATCGAGATCGGCCTGACGCCGAACCGGCCGGATTGCACCGGCGTGCACGGGATTGCGCGCGATCTGGCTGCCTCGGGTCTCGGCACGTTGAAAGATGGGACCGTCGCGCCGGTTGCCGGAAGCGATCCCTGCTCGGTCAAAGTGTCGATCGAAGCGCCGGACCTTTGCCCGGGCTTTGCGTTGCGCCTCGTGCGCGGGGTCAAGAACGGCGCGTCGCCGAAGTGGCTTCAGCAGCGCCTGATCGCAATCGGCCTTCGCCCGATCAATGCGCTGGTCGACATCACCAACTACATCACGTTCGACCGGGGCCGTCCGCTGCATGTGTTCGACATGGCCAAGGTCAAGGGTGACCTCGCCGTGCGCGAAGCACGCGACGGCGAAACCGTGCTGGCGCTGGACGGGCGGACCTATACGCTGAAACCCGGCATGTGCGTGATCGCCGATGACAATGGTGTTGAGTCCATTGCCGGCATCATGGGCGGTGAGCATTCCGGCTGTGACGAGACGACGACCGACGTGCTGATCGAATCGGCGCTGTGGAACCCACTCAACATCGCCCGAACGGGCCGTGACCTCGGCATCATCACCGATGCGCGCTACCGTTTCGAGCGCGGCGTTGACCCTGAATTCATGGTGCCGGGTGTGGAACTGGCAACCCGCATGGTGCTTGACCTTTGCGGCGGCGAAGCTTCGGACCTGTTGGTCGAAGGCTACAGCAAACCGGCAGCAAAGACCGTCTCATTTCCGGTATCCGAGGTGAAGCGTCTGACCGGCATCGACGTTCCGGCCGATGAATGCTTGTCGATCCTGACACGGCTGGGCTTTGTTCCGCAGGGAAGCGGAATGGTTGTCGACGTCAATGTGCCGACGTTCCGGCCGGACATCGAAGGCAAGGCAGACCTCGTTGAGGAGGTGATGCGCATCCACGGCGTCAACAACATTGCGCCGCAGCCGCTTGCCAATCATGGTGCTGTCAACGGACGCATCCTGACGCCGCTGCAGGTGCGCACCCGCGCCGCACGGCGGGCTCTGGCCGCACGCGGCATGATGGAAGCCGTCACCTGGTCGTTCATTCCTGCCGCCCATGCGGAAGCGTTCGGGGGCGGTTCGCAAGCGCTGAAACTCGACAATCCGATTGCCGCCGACATGAGCGACATGCGGCCCTCGCTGCTGCCGGGCCTTTTGTCAGCGGCGCAGCGCAACGCCAATTTCGGCCATGGCGATACGGCGTTGTTCGAGGTGTCCGGCATCTACGAAAACGACACGCCGGAAGGCCAGCGCCGCGTTGCCTCAGGCATAAGGCGCGGCACCGCAGGCATGGCGGCAACCGGACGCCACTGGCAGGGAACGGCACCGACCGTCGGTGTGTTTGACGCAAAGGCCGATGCGCTCGCAGCGCTGGAAGCGGCGGGAGCGCCGATTGCCAACCTGCAGATCGAAGCGACTGCGCCAACCTGGTATCATCCGGGACGTTCCGGCGTGATCAAGCTCGGGCCCAAGGTCGTGCTCGGCCATTTCGGCGAATTCCACCCGAAAACGCTGGAAGCGCTGGATGTGAAGGGTGCGCTGTGCGGTTTCGAGGTCTGGCTCGATGCCATCCCCGAGGCCAAGCGCAAGGCGACCCGCACAAAGCCGCGCCTCGATCTGTCGCCCTATCAGGGCGTCAAGCGCGACTATGCGTTCGTTGTCGACAAGGGTGTCGGCGCGCAGGCGCTGATGAAGGCGATCATGGGCGCCGACAAGAAGCTGATCGCCGGGGTCAACGTGTTCGACATTTTCGAAGGCGCTTCGCTCGGAGAGGCCAAGAAGTCGGTCGCGCTGGAAGTCGAGATCCAGCCGCGCGAACGCACGTTGACCGACGAGGATCTTGCAGTTCTGACCAAGGCGATCGTGGTGGCGGTGGAGAAATCGACCGGCGGGGTGCTGCGGGGTTAGTCGTCCGACGAGCGCTGCAAGACATGCCTGAGACTGCGCTTGTCGTAGGCAGTGCTGCGATGAGCCACGTGAATGACGAGAACAATCTCGTTGTCGACGCGTGGGCGCAGTTCGCAAATCAGGCGATAGTCTCCGACACGCAGTTTCCAGAAGCCTTTGAGGGTGTCGCTGTAGGCCACCAGCCGCTGGCGAGGATCATCGAGCTTTTCCAGTTCCGCCAAGGCTTTCCGGATGCGTTCCCGATTCGAGAACGACACCAACTCCATTTCCCGTAGTGCCTTGTCGTGCCATTCAATCCGTATGGCCAAGACGCTTCCAGACTTCGTCATTGCTGATTGTCTCGAACGGCTCGCTCAGCCGTTCCTTCACGATGTAGAAATCCTCCAGTTCCTCAAGCTTGTCGATGATCGCCTCGCGGATATGGTGGCTCGCATTGAGCCCCTTTTCGGCCGCAAGCTTCTCCCAACGTTGCTTGATCTCATCGTCAATCCTGATCGACATCGAACCCATCGGTCTTCTCCTGTCTTGCATGCATTGCACGCCCTACATGTAGCACATGTGATGCACGTCAGCCAACCATGCGGTGGGGGTGACAACCGGGCTGGCTGCGATAGAACATGCCGCAACGACCTGCAGGACCTGTCATGAACCCCATCCTCAACACCGACAGCTACAAGTACTCGCACTTTGCCCAGTACCCGCCGGAGACGGCGGCGATTTCGGCCTATATCGAAAGCCGTGCTGGCGGCGAGCACGAGCGCGCGGTTTTCTTCGGTTTGCAGATGTTCCTGAAGGCCTATCTCGCCCAACCGGTGACGCGCGCCCATGTGGACGAGGCCGAAGGCATGGTCTCCGCGCACGGCCTGCCGTTCAACCGGCCGGGCTGGGACCTTCTGGTCGAGCGCCACGGCGGCTACCTGCCGCTGCACATCGAGGCGCTGCCCGAGGGGATGGTGGTCCCTTCGGGCACACCGCTGGTGCAGATCCGCAATACCGATCCGGACTTTTTCTGGTTGCCAACCTTCATCGAGACGGCGCTCCTGCGCGCTGTCTGGTACCCGACGACCGTCGCGACAGTCTCCTGGCATGTGCGCCAGATGATTGCCGAAGCGCTGGAGAAGACCTGCGACGATCCGGGTCCGGTTCTGCCGTTCCGGCTGCACGATTTCGGGGCGCGCGGGGCGACCAGCCATGAACAGGCAGGCATCGGCGGGGCAGCGCATCTCGTCAATTTCATGGGCACCGACACGGTTGCCGGGCTTGTCCACGCGCGGGACTACTATGGCGAGCCGATGGCTGGTTATTCGATCCCGGCTGCCGAGCATTCGACCATGACCAGCTGGGGCGAGGCGCGCGAGCGCGAGGCCTATGAGAACATGATTGATGCCTTCGGCGGAGACGGAAAGCTCGTGGCGGTGGTCTCGGATTCCTACGACCTGTTTCGCGCGGTGCGCACGATCTGGGGCGAGCAGTTGAAAGACAAGGTCGAGACCTTCGGCGGCACGCTGGTGGTGCGTCCGGATTCCGGCGACGCGACGCGCGTGCCGATCGACACGATCGAAATGCTCGGCGGCATCTTCGGCTTTTCCGTCAACGCCAAGGGATACAAGGTGCTGGCGCCCTGCGTGCGGGTCATCCAGGGCGATGGCATCACTCCGCAGACGATCCGCATCCTTTTGACCGCGTTGCAGGAGCGTGGCTGGTCTGCAGAAAACCTTGCGTTCGGCATGGGTGCCGGCCTGTTGCAACGGGTCAACCGCGATACGCTGCGCTTTGCCATGAAAGCCAATGCCCGCCAGGACACAAACGGTGTCTGGCACGGCATTTCCAAGGACCCGAAAACCGATCCGGCCAAAGCGTCCAAGCGCTACCGCCAAGCGGTGGTGATGGAAAATGGCACGCCTGTCGCGGTGGCGCTGAACGATATCGCCGGGCGGGACAACCTGCTGCAAACCGTCTGGGAAAACGGCATGCTGAAGCGCGACTGGACTTTTGCCGAGGTGCGCGCGCGCGCCAACCCCTGAGGCTTTCCTTTCAGCCGGCAATCGGTAGTGTCGCGCCAAAACACGACCAAGGGGGAGTTGCGATGTTTCGCTGGGGTATTTTGTCGACCGCAAAGATAGGGCGCGAACACGTCAATCCGGCGATCATGAAGTCTGCCAACGGCACGATCACGGCAATCGCCAGCCGCGACGAAGCCAAGGCGCGAGTCCTTGCCGACCACTACAATGCGCCTCATGCGTTCGGTTCGTATCAGGCGATGCTCGAATCGGACGTGATCGATGGCGCCTACATTCCGCTGACGACCGACGCCCATGTGGAATGGGCAATCAAGGCTGCGGATGCGGGCAAGCATGTGCTCGTCGAAAAGCCGCTGGCGCTGAAGGCGACCGATATCGAACCGGTGATCGCAGCGCGCGACCGCAACAAGGTGGTGGTCTCGGAAGCCTTCATGGTGACCTATCATCCGCAATGGGGAAAAGTGCGCGACCTGATTGCAGGCGGTGCCATCGGCACGTTGCGACAGGTCGATGCGGCGTTCACCTATTTCAACCGCGACCCGGACAACATGCGTAACCGGCCTGAGCTTGGCGGCGGGGTGATCCCGGACATCGGTGTCTATCCGACCGTGACGACCCGGTTCGCGACCGGCGCCGAGCCGGTGCGGGTGCATGCGACAGTCGAGTTCGATCCGGATTTCGGAACAGACCGCTACGCCAGCGTTCGCGCCGACTACGGCACGTTCGAGCAGACATTCTACATCTCGACGCAGCTCGCCAACCGCCAGCACATCGCGTTCCATGGCGACGAGGGTTTCATCGAGGTGACTGCGCCATTCAACTCTAACCTCTACGAGGGCGACGAAGTGCGGCTGCACGACCGCAGCCATCGCCGCACCGAGGTCTTCCGGTTCACCGGTGTCGACCAGTACAAGCTGCAAGTGGAGGCGTTCGTTGCCGCTGTCCACGGCAAGGGGCAGGTGTTTTCATTGGAGGATTCGGTCAAAAACCAGCGCGTGCTCGACGCGATTTATGCGTCTGGAAAAAGCGGCAACTGGGCACCTGTGTAAACAGCCTTTTCGCAAATCCGGACGCGAAACCGCTGCACACTTTCGCTGGATTTGATGATGTCTTTACCGCAAATCCGGACGCGAAACCGCTGCACACTTTCGCTGGATTTGCTTTAGCGCCTGAACACGAACCGCGAATAGCCGAGCCAGGAAAACACCGTCACGAGCGCAACGGACAAAAATGTTGCCGCATAGGGCGACAGGCTCGGCACGACGAACAGCAACCCACGGTAGATCAGGAAATTCAGTGATGCGCCGAGGAGGGCGACGAAGGAATATCGGGCGCCTTCCTGCACCATCGGTCGCCCGCTTGCGCCGAACGTGAACGTCCGGTTGATGGCATAGGTCGCAAGCATGGCGCAGGCGATCGAGAGAATGCGCCCAAGCGATGGACCCGCCGGCGTGAAATTGAGGAGCAGCCAGAGAACGCCGATGTCGACGACGAAGCCGCTGCCACCGGCAAGGGCGAAGGAGAACAGCCGTCCGAACGTCGTCTGTGCAGCCAAGGTTGTCATCTCAGGACGCCTGCGCCATCAACGCTGCGCGCGTTTGCGGCGCCACGCGTCAGGGCTTTTCTTGCGAGAAATTGTTGGCCATGTCGAGCGACGGTGCATCGATGGTGCGGCGTTGCTTTCTGGCGTGAGCAGCATCGGTGGCGCGGCGGGTCTTGCGGCTTGTCGCCGGGCGCATTTCGCCGCGGCGCGGCACCTGCGCCAGATAAACCATGCGCTTGGCTTCGGCACGACCAGCGGCCACCGACGACAGGATCAGGCCGGTCACCAGTGACATGGTTGCGAGCAACATCAAGCCGATGGCGCCGATCCAGGTCGGCACGCGGCTGACGAGGCCCGTCGTCAGGAACTCGAGGACCGGCAGCGCCGCAAAAATCGCCGCCAGCGAGAACAACGCGGCCGCACCGATGCCGAAAAACCGCATCGGCTGCGTCGCCTTCATCAGGCGGGCAAACATGAAAAGGATCCGAATGCCGTCACGGACGGTCGAGAGCTTCGACGTCGAGCCTTCCGGACGGCGCCCGTAGGCCAGTTCGATCTCGGTGACCGGCAGGCGAAGCTGCGAGGCATGCACCGACATTTCCGTCTCGATTTCGAACCCGCCGGAGACCGCCGGAAAACTTTTGACAAAGCGGCGGGTGAAGGCGCGGTAACCCGACAGGATATCGGTGAAATCGCGACCGAAAATGCGGTGATAGAGTTCGTTGAACAGGCGGTTGCCGAAGGCGTGACCGGTGCGACCGGCATCATCGTGGACGCCTGCCCGCGTGCCGACGACCATGTCGGCCCTTTCGGTGATCAGCGTGTTGATCAGTTCGGGTGCATCGGCGGGATCATAGGTCCCGTCGCCATCGGCCATCACGTAGATGTCGGCCTCAATGTCGGCAAACATCCGGCGCACCACATGACCCTTGCCCTGACGCCGCTCCGGCACCACGACGGCACCGGCGAGACGGGCGCGGATCGCCGTGTCGTCGGTCGAATTGTTGTCATAGACATAGACGCGCGCGCCCGGCAGCGCGGCGCGGAAGCGGGCGACGACATCGCCAATCGTCCGGCCTTCATTGTAGCAGGGCAACAAGACGGCAATGTCGAGGTCGTGGGCGTCTGAAGCGTTGTTTGATGCCATGATGTCTTTGCCTTGCGCGTTCGGGCCTTGCGCCCGCGCTTTACTCTTTCTTGATCGGGTTAAGGTTACGTTTCGCTGCGTCTTTCCGGCGGAGCATTCATGACCGAAATCCATCTCAGCCAGGACGTACCGCAGGGTAAGGATCTGCGCGCGACGACGCCTGAACGCCTGACTTCGCATGCGCTGGCTCTGGTGCTGGCTGTTGCCGGAGCGGCGGCTGTCACCGGGCTGCAACTGTTTCAGGCAACCAGCGCGGGCATTCCCAATGCCGATGACGCGGTTCGGCTGGTGCAGGTCCGCGACCTGCTCTCCGGTCAATCCTGGTTCGATCTCACACAATACCGGTTAGGCCTTGCCGACGGCACACCGATGCATTGGTCACGGCTTGTCGATGCGCCGATTGCGGCGATCGTCGTTGTTGCCGAAGCGATCACCGGATCGCGCACTACAGGTGAAGTTGTCGCCCGCACGCTGTGGCCGGCGCTGATGCTGGTTGCCGCCCTTGCCGCTGTCGGGCATGGCCTCAACCGGCTGTTGCGAACCGACGCCATGCCGATCGGCATTCTGGTTGGCGCGATCGCGCTGATGACCACCGGCATCTTTTCGCCCGGGGCACTGGACCATCACAACATCCAGGTGGCACTGGCGCTTTGGCTCCTGGTCTGCCTGCTGCCGGGAAAACATGCTGTCCGCCACCACGCGATTGCCGGTCTTGCAGCGGCGCTGATGCTAGGCATCGGCATGGAGACGCTGCCCTATGTGACTCTGGCGGGGCTGTTCGCTGCCGGCACATTCGTGTTTGCCACAGTTCCGGCCAAGGCGGCGCGCGCCTTCGGCTTTGCATTGTTCGGCGGTTGCGCAGCGATTCTCGCAGCGACGATCCCGCTCAGCCAATGGGTTGTCGCGTCCTGCGATGCCTTTTCGATCTTTCACCTTGCGATGGCCGCCTGCGGCGGCATGGGACTTGCCGCGACCGCGAGTGTTGCGCGCACCGGTGCAACGCGTCTTGCCGGGCTTGCGGCAACCGGCGCGGTCACAGCAACCGTTGTCCTTGCCGCCTTTCCGCAGTGTCTGTCGAACCCGCTGCATGCCCTTGATCCGCTGCTGATCACATTCTGGCTGGAGGGCGTTGTCGAGACGCGATCCCTCGGCGATGTCCTGTCGAGCGATCCGTGGTCAGTGATCGGCCTTTATGGCATGGGAAGCGTGGCGCTGGTGATCGCGCTTTTGAACGTCACGCGCGGCCATCAGCGCGCTGCCAGCCTGCTCCTTGCCGTGCTGCTCGCCACTGCCTTTGCGGTGACCGCATGGCAGCAGCGCGGCTCGATGTTTCTCACCGCCTTTGCAATCCTGCCGATGGCGCTGGTGGTGGCAGATGCACGTTTTGCCGCGAGCCGACCCAACGCCGCCTCAAGCGCGACAATCGCGATGGCGCTGGCATGGGTCGCCGCGCTCAATATCAGCTGGTGGATGGCAAGCGCACAAGGCGCGATGCATTTTGGCGCAGAACCGATCGTGCAGGCGCAGACGGCTTCGGCCTCCCGGCAGAAGAATTGCTACAGCCCGGCGCTCTACGGGCCATTGGCAACAGAACCGGCTGGCGTCGTGCTCGGCGCGACCGATCTCGGCGCGTCGATCCTGACGCTGACACCGCACCGGGCGATTGCCGGTCCCTACCACCGCAACACGGCCGGAAACCTGCTGCTGATCAAGACCATGCTCGCAAAAGCTGAAATGGCGCAGGCAATGGTTCAAGAGCATGGCATCACGCATATTGCGCATTGCCCCGGCTCGGCGGATGCGCGTGATTTCGCCAAGGCTGCACCGGCGGGACTGCAGTCGGACTTGTCGGCAGGTCACAATCCCGATTGGCTTGTGCCGCTCAGCGGGACAGCGGGCCAAGCACTCGTGATCTACCGCGTGCTTCCGGCAACCGGCAAATCAGGCTAGACTTGTTTTGTCCGGTTGGACCAGCCTGACACAACGGAGACGACCCTTGCGCGCTAGAACCACTTTCGGACGACGCAGAACGCTTGCGTGGGCGACCATCCTTCTTGCCGTTTTGCCTGGCGCTGCCTTGGCAGAATCACCAGCCAAGAAACTCTTTGGTGCAGCGGCATTGCCAGCGGCTACCGATACGGCGGTGCACGGGTCTTATGCCAAGGGGTGCATTGCCGGCGCCGTGGCTATCCCGACCGACGGCCCGACCTGGCAAGCGATGCGGCTCGAGCGCAACCGGCGCTGGGGTCATCCGCAACTGATCGGTCTGGTGCAGCGCCTGTCGCAGGAAGCGACCGCCGATGGCTGGCCGGGGCTTCTCGTCGGCGACATTTCGCAGCCGCGCGGCGGGCCGATGCTGACCGGGCATGCTTCGCATCAGGTGGGCCTTGATGCCGATATCTGGCTGACCAAAATGCCGAGCCGGCGCATGACGCAGCAAGAGCGTGCCGATACCAGCGCCATCTCGGTGCTGAAGGGCGACAGCCTCTATGTCGACCCCAACATCTGGACCCCGGAGCATGGCAAACTGATCGCGCGTGCTGCTTCCTATGGCGAGGTCGAGCGGATCTTCGTTCACCCCGGCATCAAGAAGCAGTTGTGCGAAACCTATGGAGCGAGTGCCGACAATACGCCGTGGTTGCGCAAGGTGCGTCCGGCCTACGGTCACCACTACCACTTCCATATCCGCATCAAGTGCCCTTCCGATTCGCCCGGCTGCACGCCGCAGGAAGCGGTTCCCGCTGGCAACGGGTGCGACAAGTCGCTGGCCTGGTGGTTCACCGACGAGCCGTGGGTGCCGAAAAAACCGAAACCCGGTGACAAACCGGCGCCCAAGCCGCGCGAAAAGACCATGGCGGACCTGCCGTCGGCCTGCCGCAACGTTCTGGCTGCGCCGCGACCCGCATCGGAGAGCCTTGCCACCTATTCGGCAAGCTTTGACCGGGTGGCGATGATCGCCTCGGCGGTCGAAGGCGGTTCCAGTTCTGCGCCGGTGCTCGCCCTGCCTGCGGACGAGAAGCTGCCTATTCCCGGCCGGCGCCCGCAGTAGAACCGGGTTGAATTCCGTCACCAACCGTCTTTCGCCTGTCACGCAAACAGGCTAAGCCATTCTTCAATCGATTTAGAATGGCTGTGATGGATACCAGACCGACCATCGCGCTGGTGGCGCACGATCAAAAGAAGGATGACATGGTGGTGTTCGCGCTCCGCCACGTGAATCTTTTGTCACGCTGCAAGCTGGTTGCGACCGGCACGACCGGCGGACGAATTCAGGAAGCGATCCCGACCCTCGACATTGCCCGGGTGAAAAGCGGCCCGCTCGGCGGCGACCAGCAGATCGGCGCATTGATTGCCGAAGGGCAGATTTCGGCGCTGGTCTTTCTCGTCGATCCGCTTTCGCCGATGCCGCATGATGTGGATGTGAAGGCTTTGATGCGGCTCGCCATCGTGTATGACTTGCCGATGGCGTTGAACACGGCTACCGCCGACATATTGCTCAATTCCATGATCGGTCCGAAATCCGGAGAGGTAGATGCCTAATTTATCGAGTGCCAACGTCACCATCCTGCCATTCCCGATCCTGATTGCCGATATCGGCGGCACCAATGCGCGGTTTGCGCTGATCGTCGATGCCAATGCGGAACCCAAGACATTCGCGCCGATCCTGACGCGGGACTATCCCTCGCTCGATGCGGCGATCCAGGCCCATGTCCTCGACCAGACCTCGCTGATGCCGCGTGTCGCGGTTCTTGCGGTTGCCGGACCGACCGATGGTGAAGAGATTGATCTGACCAATTGCGATTGGGTGGTGCGGCCGCGCCAACTGATCGAAACCATGGGTTTCGAAGAAGTCATCATCCTCAACGATTACGAAGCCCAAGCGCTGGCGGTTGTCGCGCTCGAAGACAAGCACCTGCAGAAGATCGGTGATGGCCGCCGCGACAACGCTGCCAACCGCGTCGTGATCGGCCCGGGAACCGGGCTCGGCGTTGCCGGCCTCGTCCATGCGGCGAGCACGTGGATACCGGTGGCCGGTGAAGGCGGGCATGTGGATCTCGGGCCGCAAACAGCGCGCGATCTGGAAATCTTTCCGCATCTGGAGCGCATCGGCGACCGGGTTTCGGGCGAACAGGTCCTGTGCGGCCGCGGCCTCGTCAATCTCTACCGGGCCGTGGTTGCCAGTTCCGGCGGCACGACCGACATCACCGATCCGGCTGTTGTCACGACGGCGGCAATCGAGGGCTCGGATGCGGCTGCGGTCGAGACGCTCGGGCTTTTTGCCGAGTATCTCGGGCGCGTGGCCGGCGATCTGGCGCTGATCTTCATGGCGCGTGGCGGGGTTTACCTGACCGGCGGCATCACCCAGAAAATCCTGCCGGTGTTCGATGACAAGCGGTTCCGCGCCGCTTTTGCCAACAAGGCGCCGCATCATGAACTGCTGGCGGCGATGCCGACCTATGCGATCCTGCACGAGCATGCGCCGATGCAGGGACTGGCGGTCTTTGCCCGGACGCCGACGCGCTTCGGCGTAACACTGGCAGGACGTCACTGGAAACGCTGACAGGGGCCGCAGCGCACCTGTCATTTCCGCAGATGATGGTCTATAGGCGCCGGTCATGACCAAGAAGAGTTTGCTCAGACCGGCTCCCACCGGAAAACCCGTCGCACCGTCCGAATTGACGGTCGGCATCGTGCGCGTGCTCAAGCGCATCTACGCCGAGAACGGAGCGTACTACCGGAATGCCTATATTCTGGTGGCAGCCTGTCTGCTGTCGATCGGCGTGACGACGGCGTTTTCGGCCTGGATCATGCGCGATGTGATCGACCAGATCTTCTACAATCAAAGGGCTGACCTGATTGCCATCATTTCCGGCACCGTGGCCCTGATCTTCGTCATCCGCGCGATCGCCATGTATCTGCAGGCGACGACGCTGGCGCGGATCGGCAACGATCTCGTCGCGCGCTATCAGCGCCGGGTCTATGACAAGCTGATGCGGCTCGACGTGAGCTATTTCTCCGAAGCGCGGTCGGGGCGCCTTGCCGCGCAGATTGGCGAAAATGTCGGCGCCATCCGCGATGTGCTGTCGCTGGCACTCACATCGCTGCTGCGTGATTTCGTGTCACTCGTCGGCCTCGTCATCGTCATGGTGGTGCAGGATCCACGCATGTCGGTCGTTGCGCTGATCACCGCCCCGGCGCTCGGTTTCATGTCGGCGTGGTTGTCGCGGCGCGCACGAGGCGCCATTCGCGAGTCGGTCGGCCTGAATGCCCGGGTGATCGGCTCGATCCAGGAATCCGTGCAAGGGGTGACCGTCGTCAAGGCGTTCACCATGGAGAACCTGTTGGCCACCCGGCTGACCGGCCTGATCGACAATGCCAAGCAGAAAGCCAACCGGGTTTCGGCGATTGCCGAGCAGATGATCCCGTTCTCGGAACTGATGGCCGGTATCGCGATCGCCTCGGTCATCGCCTATGGCGGCTACCGCGCAATCTACGAACAGCAGCCACCTGGCTCGATGTTTGCGTTCATCACGGCCTTGCTGCTCGCCTATGATCCGGCGCGGCGCCTTTCGCAGCTCAAGGTTCACCTCGAACGGGCCGTGGTCAATGCAGAAATGCTGTACCAGATCCTCGACATGCCGGAGCGCCAGAGCGACAAGCCGGGCGCAACCCCGCTCGTCATCACCCGCGCCGACATCACCTTCAACGGCGTCGATTTTTCCTATGGTGAAAGCGGCAAGGTCCTGCATGACCTCAGTTTTGTGGCGCCGGGAGCCAAGACGACGGCCATTGTCGGACCGTCGGGCGCCGGCAAATCCACCATCATCGCCTTGCTCCAGCGCTTTTATGACGCCGACAATGGCCAGATCCTGATCGACGGGCAGGACATCGCGACGGTGACCCTCGCGACGCTTCGCGGCCAGATCGCCTATGTCTCGCAACAGCCGTATCTGTTCGAAGGCACGATCCGCGACAATATCCGCTATGGCCGTCCCGACGCGACCGATGCCGAAATCGACGCGGCGGCCCGCAAGGCCCATGCGCACGACTTCATCCTCGCGCAATCCAATGGCTATGACACGGTCGTTGGTGAGAACGGCGTCACCCTTTCGGGCGGCCAGCGCCAGCGCATCTCGATTGCGCGGGCGATCGTGCGTAACGCGCCGATCCTCTTGCTGGATGAAGCGACCTCGGCGCTCGACAACGAATCCGAGAAGTTGGTCCAGCAGGCGCTCGACGAGGTGATGGACGGCCGCACGACCATCGTCATCGCCCACCGGCTGTCGACCATCGTCGCCGCCGACCAGATCATCGTCATGGACAATGGCCGCGTTGTCGAAACCGGCACGCATGGCGAACTCGCCAATCGCCACGGCGGATTGTACGCCAAGCTCAACCTGCTCGGTCTCGGCGGTGGCGGGACGATGGCAGGATCCGGCGAACCGGTGAAAGCCGCAGAAGAGATCACTGCCGAACCAAGGCGGCAGGCGGGCGGGGAAGCATGACAACGCGGATCGCAGTGACCGGCGCAGCCGGACGGATGGGCCGGGCGCTTATTGCGGCCATCGCGCAGCATCCCTCTGCCGTTTTGACCGGTGCACTGGAACGCGACGGCTCGGCCATGCTTGGCCGCGACGCGGGACTTCTGGCCGGCCTCGAAGCCGGCGGCGTTCTTGTTACCGCCGATGCACGCGCCGCGTTCGATGGTGCGGATGCGGTCCTCGATTTCACCGCGCCGGCGGCAAGCTGCGCCTTTGCGGCGCTCGCGGCAGAAACGGGCATTGCCCATGTGCTTGGCACGACCGGCCTGTCGGAGGCTGACCAGACCGCCATCGGCGCCGCCGCGCAGCGCACTGCGATCGTCCAGTCCGGAAATTTCTCGCTCGGCGTGATCCTTCTGGCCGTGCTGGCCGAAAAGGCCGCCGCAGCGCTCGGACCAGCCGACTGGGACATCGAGATCGTGGAAATGCACCACCGCCACAAGGTGGACGCGCCCTCGGGAACGGCCCTGCGGATGGGGGAG
>JBGSWL010000002.1:0-1587 GCA_041752455.1 Roseitalea sp.
ACGCGCAAGCCATCGCCTACGGCCATTTCGGCGACGGCAACGTGCACCTCAACGTCCTCCCGCCCGAGGGCGCGGCCCCCGCCGCTACCGAGGCCTTGTTCGCCGTAGCGCAGGACATCCTCTACGCCGAGGTCGACCGCTTCCACGGTTCCATCAGCGCCGAACACGGCGTCGGCCGCATGAAACGCGCGGCCTTCGAGGCGCGCCTGTCGCCGGAGAGCCGACGGTTGCTGGAGGGGGTGAGGGGGGTTATGGGTGCGGGTATTGTTTCCTCATCGGTATTTGCACCGAATTAGAAACCCTTCCGATCTGTTTGGGCCATTCAAAATATGATGACAAAAATGCAAAATCACGTTGATCTATACAAAATTGGAGAAGCTGGACACCCACATTAACCCTGTCATTTAAGCGCGGGTTGCCGCTTTTTGGGCTGTGACCTTCGCCGCCCACGTCTATTTGCCCGGATCGATGCGATCCGGGGTCAGTATCCGCCCTTTCGGGCGGACTCATCCCTTGGCGCGGCCGCGCTCATGGAAGATCAGGCGGTCCATGTTGTAGGCGAGGTTGGCGAGCGTCAGTTTGGCCTCGGCCCGAGCAATGCCGATCGTGCGAATGAAGAGGCCGAAGCGGTTCTTCTGGTGCGCGAATACATGCTCGATCCGGGCGCGGATGGAGGACTTCCTGCCATTGGCCCTGGCAGTTGCCTCCGGCATCGGCTTGCCCGCCGGCTTGCGGCGATGGATGCGGCTGGCTAGCATCTTCGACGCCAGCCATTTCTCGTTCTTTTGCGATCTGTAGGCGCTGTCGGCCCAGACGTCCGAAGACGTGTTCTGCGTCGTCACCAACTGCCGCAGCATGCGTCCGTCCGCCGCGGAAGCTGAGGTCACCGCGGCCTCCCGAATGAAGCCGTAGCGGCGGTCGATGGCGATATGGGACTTGTAGCCGAACACCGGCACGGCGATCATCGGCAGGGGCGCGCCATCGGGCCGATACCGCACCTTCCCGCCAACTTTCAGTGTCCAGCGGGCATTGGTGTCCTTCTGGGCCGCCTTGTTCGGTTCGTCCGGCCAGATCTCTTTCGCAGACTTGCCGGCCTTGATGGCTTCTTTCTCGCTATCGGTGTTGCGCTGCTTTGGCGCCGGGACGAGGCTCGCATCGACGATCTGTCCCGCCATCGGGATGTAGCCCTTCTTGCGAAGCTGCCAGTCGAAGGCCTTCATCACTCGTTTCAGCGTGCCGGTTTCCGTCAGCCTGTTCCGAAAAAGCCGGATCGTGTTCTCGTCCGGTGTCGGCCCACCGAGGTCGAAGCCCAGAACCGCATCCAGGATAGCCGGTCGCGGATCATGAACTCCATTCGCGCATCGCTGAGATTGTATTGCGCTTGCAGGGTCAGCGCCTTGAACAGTGAGACCCCGAACGCCATGGGTCCGAGAGAGCGGGCCGAATACCGGATCAAACGGCGGGCGGCCACCCCTGGCGCCATCGCCATAACCGAGACCCTCGACCAGCCAGCCCCGGAAATACTCGAAATCCACCGTCGCATCGAGCACCTCGAGCGGATCGCCGTGCTCGCTCAGCTTCTCCAGA
>JBGSWL010000003.1:0-26971 GCA_041752455.1 Roseitalea sp.
TATGACGAGAGCGCCGGACTTTACAACCACGCGGTCAAACTGTGGGAAAATCTTTCCCAGGAACTCAACTATAATGTCATGTTCTCCCAGCGCGGTGTCATGATGCTGGCCCACAATGTCCACGATGTGCAGGTTTTGAAGCGCCACATCCATGCCAACCGCCTCAATGGCGTTGACAACGAATGGCTGACGCCCGAGGAAGCGCGGGAATTCTGCCCGCCGCTGAACATTTCAAAGACCGCACGCTATCCTGTCATGGGCGCCGCCCTTCAAAGACGCGGCGGCACGGCCCGCCATGATGCCGTTGCCTGGGGCTATGCCCGCAAGGCCAACGATATGGGCGTCGACATTATCCAGAATTGTGAAGTGACAGGCATCAATCGCGGCCTTAATGGCGAAGTGACGGGGGTCAATACCTCACGCGGCACGATTAATGCGAAGAAAGTCGGTATTGTTGCTGCCGGTCACACCTCCGTGCTGATGGAGATGGCCGGGGTCCGCATGCCGCTCGAAAGCTATCCGCTGCAAGCCCTGGTTTCCGAACCGGTCAAGCCGTGTTTTCCCTGCGTTGTCATGTCCAACACGGTGCATGCCTATATTTCCCAGTCCGACAAGGGCGAACTGGTGATCGGCGCCGGCACGGACCAGTACACGTCCTATTCGCAGACCGGCGGCCTACACATCTTGCAGCACACGCTGGATGCCATCGCCGAAATATTCCCGATGTTCACGCGCATGAAGATGCTGCGCTCATGGGGCGGGATCGTGGATGTGACGCCGGATCGCTCGCCGATCATCGCCAAGACGCCCGTTCCGGGCCTGTTCGTCAATTGCGGTTGGGGCACCGGCGGGTTCAAGGCCACGCCTGGCTCGGGCCATGTTTTTGCCCATACGATCGCCAACGACAATCCGCATCCGCTGAACGCCGGCTATACGATGGAGCGCTTCACCACCGGCCGGCTGATCGACGAGGCGGCTGCTGCGGCTGTGGCGCATTGAGATGATCCGGGCTGTTGCCGTTGCCGCTTTCGCGATTTGGGCAATGCCGGTTGCCGTTGCAGCCGACGAACGGTCGCTGTTTCACCTTCCCGGCGCCAAAGACGTCCGGATGCAGGTGATCGAGCGGCAACCGGGTGAAACGAACTGGCCCTTCACTGTCGACCGCGGCTATCTGACTTGCGTCTTCAGTCTCGGCAAACGCATCGTGATGTTCGGCACCATTCCTGATGATTCAGGCGACGACGGTGCCGAGGAGGCGCCCCGGATGTTGGTGATCTCGAACAATCCGATTGACCTGATTTTCGCCAACCTTGCCAACCGGGACCTGATGCGTCAGCAGGGTGATCCTGCTGCCGTGGTATCAGCCTTTGCGCCGCTCTTTGCCGCCGGCAAACGCCTTTGCGACCAGCCGCGCGGCGAAGTGCTCGGCCCCGGAGAACTCTAGAGGACATCATGCTGCTGATCCGTTGCCCCTATTGCCAGAGCGACCTGCCGGAACTCGAGTTTCGCCACGCTGGCGAAGCCCATATCGCGCGGCCCGAGCACATTGCGGACGTGGATGACGCGACTTTTGCGCACTTCTTCTTCTATCGGGACAATCCGAAAGGTTTGACTTACGAACGCTGGCGCCATGTCCACGGCTGCGGCCGGTTCTTCAATGCCGTCCGCGACACGGTGTCGGACAAGTTCGTGACGACTTACAAGGCCGGCGAGCCGAAGCCTGATCTTCCGGCTGCGGCGAATGCAAACGAGGTGGCAAAGTGAATTCACAACCCAACCGCCTCGTGGGCAAAGGGCGGCTGACGCCGGCCCATAAGGTTCGCTTCACCTTCGATGGCAAGTCCATGGAAGGTCTGGCCGGTGACACGCTCGCCTCGGCGCTGATCGCCAATGACATCCATCTCGTCGGGCGGTCGTTCAAGTATCACCGGCCGCGCGGCATCGTCACTGCCGGTCCGGAAGAGCCCAATGCGCTCGTCGGCATCACCCGTGACAAGGCGCGCCATGTTCCCAATGTCCGCGCCACCGTGCAGGAACTGCATGACGGGCTCAACGCCACGTCGCAGAACCGCTGGCCGTCGCTGGCCTTCGATGTCGGCGAGGTCAACGATCTGGCGTCACCGTTCCTCGCGGCAGGCTTCTACTACAAGACCTTCATGTGGCCGCAGGCGGCCTGGGCCAAGGTCTACGAGCCGTTCATCCGGCACGCGGCCGGGCTTGGCACCGCGCCGACCGAGCCGGACCCGGACGCCTACGCTTCGCGCTATGGCCATTGCGACGTCCTCGTCTGCGGAGCCGGCGCAGCGGGGCTTTCGGCGGCGCTGGTTGCTGCCGAGGCCGGCCTGTCCGTCATCATTTGCGATGAGAATCCTAAGGCCGGTGGCGCACTTCGCCACGAAGCCGATGTGATGATTGAAGGCATCGTCGGCTGGGACTGGGCCAAGGCAACACTTTCACGTCTTGCCGGGCTTTCCAATGTCCGGGTGCTGACGCGCACGACGGCGTTCGGTTATCAGGCGCAGAACATGGTTTCGCTCGTCGAGCGGGTCAGCGAGCATCTCACCGATCCGTCAGCGACCCCGGTGCGCGAGCGGCTGTGGCAGGTACGGGCCCGCCACGTGGTGATGGCGACCGGCGCGATCGAGCGTCACATGGTGTTTGCCAACAATGACCGTCCCGGGATCATGCTGGCCTCTGCAGCCCGTACCTACCTCAACCACTATGGCGTTGCGGTCGGGCGGCGCGTCGGCGTCTACACGGCCAATGACAGCGCCTGGGCTGCCGCGTTCGATCTCAAGGCCGCCGGGATCGACATCCCCGCCATTGTCGATGCGCGCGCCGATGTGCCGGAAGCGCTTGTCGCAAAAGCTGCCCGCCTCGATATCCGGGTGCTGGTCGGCCATGCGGTCACGGCGGCAGGCGGCAAGCTGCGCGTCTCGTCGATGTGTGTCGCACGGGCAGACGGCACCGGCGAGACCGAGGTCATTCCGGTCGATGCGATCATCATGTCTGCGGGCTGGACGCCATCGGTCCATCTGTTCTCGCAGTCGCGCGGCAAGCTGCGCTTCGAGACTGAAACGCAGCGTTTCCTGCCCGGCCAGCACGCGCAGGACGCCAGCTGTGCCGGCGCCTGCAATGGCGCTGCCGATACCGCAGGCGCCCTTTCGCAAGGCATTGCGGCGGCAGAGGCTGCCATCGCGGCCTTGAACGCCAAAGGCAAGGCCTCGACCACGGCCTTGACGACGACCGGCGGCACATCGTGGAACGGGTCGCTGATCGGTGCGGCGCCGGGCGCTGAAGCGGGGAAAGTCGTCAAGGCCTTCGTCGACTACCAGAACGACGTAACCGCCAAAGATATCCGTCTTGCGGTGCAAGAGGGGATGCATTCGATCGAGCACGTCAAGCGCTTCACTACCAACGGCATGGCGACCGACCAGGGCAAGTTGTCGAACATGCATGGTCTGGCGATTGCCGCCGAAGTGCTTGGCAAGCCGATCCCCGAGGTCGGGCTGACGACGTTTCGCCAGCCGTATACGCCGGTCACCTTCGGCGCGATTGTCGGCCATGCGCGCGGCGCGCTGTTCGACCCGACCCGGCGCACGCCGATCCATGATGCGCATGTCAAGGCCGGGGCGGTGTTCGAGGATGTCGGGCAGTGGAAGCGGCCCTGGTATTATCCGCGCGCAGGCGAAGACATGCACGGCGCGGTCAACCGCGAATGTGTGACCGTTCGCAAGACGGCCGGTCTGTTCGACGCCTCAACCCTCGGCAAGATCGAAGTCGTCGGCCCGGATGCCGCCGCCTTCCTCGACCTCATCTATACCAACCCGTTCATGAAGCTTGGCGTCGGCCGGCTGCGCTATGGCATCATGTGCCGCGAAGACGGCTTCATTTATGATGATGGTGTTGTCGGGCGCCTTGCGGAAGACCGGTTCCATGTGACGACCACGACCGGCGGCGCAGCGCGCGTCCTCAACCACATGGAGGATTACCTCCAGACCGAATTCCCGCATCTCGACGTCTGGCTGACGTCGGTCTCCGAACAATGGGCGGTGATCGCCGTGCAGGGGCCGCAGGCGGCTGCCATCGTCGGCGCCCATGTCGACGGCATCGACATGTCCGCGGACGCATTCCCGATGATGAGCGTGCGCGAAGGGCGCATCTGCGGCGTGCCGACACGATTGTTCCGGATGTCGTTTGCCGGTGAAGACGGGTTCGAAGTGAACGTTCCCGCCGACCATGGCCGGGCAGTCTGGGATGCGCTGATGGCGACTGCCGAACCGCTCGGCGCCTGTGCCTACGGGACCGAAGCCATGCACGTGCTGCGCGCGGAAAAAGGCTTCATCATCGTCGGGCAGGACACCGACGGCACCGTGACGCCTCAGGATGCGGGCCTTGCGTGGGCGATCGGAAAGAACAAGACCGATTTCGTGGGCATTCGTGGTCTGAAGCGCCCGGACCTTATGGCAAGCGGGCGTCGCCAGCTTGTCGGCCTGATGTCTGCTGACGGGAGCACCGTACTGGAAGAGGGTGCGCAGCTTGTTGCCGACCCTAACCAGAAAGTGCCGATGACGATGATCGGCTGGGTGACATCATCCTACTGGTCGGACAATGCCGGCATGCCGATCGCGATGGCGCTGCTCGAAAACGGCTTTGCTCGAACGGGCGAGAAGCTCTACGCATCTGCCGCCGGCGGCGCCGGGTTTGTCGAGGTCATCGTGCGTGACACGCAGTTCCTGCCGACACAAAAAACAGGAGCCGATCATGGCTGAGCCGATCACCGCAATACGCGCCCACCCACTGGCCGGGCGCGTCCATGCCGGGTCCGGCGTTGCCATCACCTTGGCGCCGGAAGCCTTCCGCATCAATTTGCGGGCGCGCGCCGACGCATTGGCCACGCTGTCCGGCGCCTTGTCGGTCGAACTGGCAACAATGCCCGGCCAAAGCGTGACAGCCGGCAACCGTTTGGCGCTTTGCCTCGGCCCGGACGAATGGCTCGTCATCGACGTCAAGAACCATCCGCTGACCGATCTTGCTGCCGTTGAAGTGTTGCACAGTGCTGTCGACGTGTCGGATCGCAACACGGCGATTCTCGTCAGCGGACCGTCGGCGGCGGACGTCATCAATGCCGGTTGCCCGCGTGATCTGTCGCTCGCCGCGTTCCCGGTCGGCGCTTGCGCCCGCACGATTTTCGGCAAGGTGGAAGTCGTGTTGCACCGGCCGCGTGCCACTGTGTTCCGAATGGAAGTCTGGCGCTCGTTTTCGGACTATGCGTTCCAGTTGCTTGCGGAAGCGGCGCGCGATCAGGCCTGAAGAATGGCTTTCGGCTTGCGATTGACCATCGCAACGCCGGCCACAACGATGGCCGTGCCGGCAATCAGCGGCAGGGTCAGAGCTTCGCCGAAAAACAGCGCGGCTTGGATCGCGACCGCAGGTGGCACCAGATAGATGAGCGCTGCCGCGCGGCTGACCTGCCCTCGCCGGATCAAGGCCAGCAGCATCATGATCGAGACAAGCGACAGGCCGAAAATCGACCAGAGCATGGCGGCGATCGTCTGCCAGTTCACCACGAAGTGCATTTCCGGCTCGGCCCAGAGCACCAGCGGCACCATGGCGATCAGCGCGCCGACATATTGGAGCGTCGCGACCGGAATCAGGTCACCCTCTTGCAGAAAGCGCTTCTGGTAGATCGTGCCGAGCGTCACCGCCAGCATCGCCGCGACATTGACGAGGAGCGGAGCAGCGGCTGCCGACAGGTCGGTGCTCGACAGCCCGACAAGCTTGGGCATGATCGCGACCAGAAGCCCGGCAAAACCGAGCCCGAGGCCGATCTTCTGGGTAGCGGACAACCGTTCCTGAACCGCGAAATAGGCGATCATCGCCGTCATCAGCGGTTGCAGCGAAGCCAGCAGGCCGGAAATGGCGGTCGGAACGCCCTTGTCGATCGCCCACCAGACACCGCCCAGATACAGCGTGTGCAGCAGAACGCCGGAGCCAAGCGCGTGGAAAACCCCGGCGCGGGTCGATGGCCAGGTCGAGCGCAGGACCACGGCGATGGTGGCGAAGACGAGAATTGCGCCAGCAAACCGAATGGCGAGAAATGTCAGCGGATCGGACCAGGGCGCCGAGTAGCGCGCGACGATCCAGCCGGTGGACCAGAGCAGCACGAAGACGGCCGGGGCCAGTGTTTCAAGTCTGAGAAAGCGATCCATCCGGACCTCCGGCCCCAAGCGGCGGGCCGCCGCATCATGAGGCTGCTCGGGTGCCATTGGCCCGCGCGATTTGCAAGGCCGGTTGCGGGCACATTGGGAGCCATCAGTCGGAGGGCGGCACCACGGCGATGGTCTGCCACTGAGCGACAAATGCCGGCTTGAGGCTGTTTTCGATTTCCAGCGTCACGTCATAGGTCGAAAGGATCCGGCCGGAAGGGCGGATGTCGGCCTCGGCAAGGCGAAAAATCGCGCGCACGCGTGCGCCCGATTTCACGGGTGCCTGAAAGCGGATGCTCTTGAAGCCGTAGTTGATGCCCATCGTCGCGCCTTCCAGTTCCGGAAGCGCTTCATAGGCAAGCGTCGAGAGCAACGAGAGCGTCAAAAAGCCATGGGCGATCGTGCCGCCGAACGGGGTTTCGGCTGCTGCGCGTGCCGCATCTGTGTGAATCCACTGGTGATCGTCGGTCGCCTCGGCAAAGGCGTCGATCATCGCCTGCGTGACCGTGCGCCAATCCGACCGGCCGACTTCGTGACCGACCGCGCCGGGAATGTCGGCAACGGTAATGCGATGCTTGTCCAGCCTGTCTGTCACGCCACAGCCTTTCGTTTTTTCAGAGCCCAATAGGCGCGAGCCGACCGAGGCGGCAAGCAAAAAGCGCCGCGAGGCCGCCCAAGTTGTTGCCGCGCCGCAATTGCCACCTTAGAAGATCGCGAGAAAGGGTTTCCATGTGACCATGCACCGGATCGCCAGACGCACCGTATTTCTTGTCGGCGGTTACGAGCGCAAGACAGCGGACGCATTCTTTGCGCGCCTGAAAAGCCAGGCCGGCATTTTCTGCAAGACCTGGGACGTGACATACGAGCAGGGGCCGGTCGCGAAGGATCCCGATCGCAACGCCGCGAGCGCCGAAGTGCGGTCCGCTCTTGCCGATACGTCTGTTGCGACGCGCTTTGTGCTTTTCGATCTCGATGACATGGTGACGCGCGACAACAACCGGCCGTTCTCGATCCGGCTCTGGCGCTATATCCTGGCTTTTGCCGACTATCTGGTGACGGGGACCGGGTTTCGCCTGTTTGCCGCCAACTGGCGATTTGGCGGATATTTCCTGTTTCCGGCTATGGCGCTAGCCGGATTCTTCATTGCCGGCCTTCTGGTGGCGCGGTTTGTCTCCGGCTTCGAATTCGCCTTCAGCCAACAGGTTGGTGCCGTCCTTGGCGTTGCCATGATCTATCTGCTCGGGCGTGCTTTCGGCCGGCGCTATTTCGTGTTCCATCTGATGGATCTTTGGTCGTTTTCGCGCGAATTCCTGCGTGGCAAGCGCCCCGACATGGACGCGCGGATCGACGACTGGGCGACGATGATTGCAAACGAGCACGCGGCGAACGAAGCTGACGAAATCCTGCTGCTCGGCCATTCGACCGGAGGCGGAATCATCCTTCAAGTGGCGGCTCGCGCAGCAAGCCTTATTGTGGAGCAAGGGCGCGGAGAACCGGCATTTGCTGTCCTGACGCTCGGCTCGACGGCGCTCAAGTTCGGGCTTCACCCGGCTGCAACACGATTCCGCTCGGAGGTCGAAGCCCTGTCACGCCACGGGCAGGTCAGATGGACCGACTATCAGGCGCTGATCGATATCATCAACTTCTACCGGATCGATCCGTTTGCCCGGATGGGTCTTACCCATGTCCGCAAGGGGGCGTTCCCCCGCGTCTTGCGGGTACGCATTCGCCAGATGCTTGACCGCGCCTACTACAGGCAAATCAGGCACAATTTTTTTCCGCATCCACTACCAGTTCATTTCCGCCAATTCGCAGCGCTATTTCCACGATCTCTATGTCGTGTGTTTTGGCGCCGTGCCGTATGAAAGGCGGATGCGGAACCCATACGACGTGACAGGTTTCGTGGAGGAACAAGCATGATACCGGCAATTGGCGGGTTCATTTTCTGGGTCTTGTTCCTCGCCGGCTTTGCGGTGCTGCGCTGGCCGGCCATGCGCCGCGCGAGGCGAACCCGTACCGCCGCTGACAAGCGCTCGGTTGGCGATGTTTCCCGGCTTGTCTTGGCCGTTGTCGGCCTTTTTGTCCTGCCGCTGGTCTGGCGCATCACCGGATGGCCGTCGTCGTTCGACCGCAGCCAGTCGTGGCTGATCGTCGGTACTGGTGTCCTGGCGGGGGCGGCATTCCTGTGGCTCTTCCGGCGGTCGCACAAGGATCTTGGCCGAAACTGGTCCGTGAGCCTTGAATTGCGTGAAGGGCATCGCCTCGTTACCGGCGGCGTCTACGCGCATATGCGCCATCCGATGTATACGTCGTTCCTGCTCTGGGGGCTCATGCAGGCGCTGCTGGTTGCCAATCTCTTTGCGGGCCTTGCGGGCCTTGCCGCCGTCCTCCTGCTGATCGCCCTGCGCTTGCCGCATGAGGAAGCGATGATGGCCGAGACATTTGGTGACGAATGGACGACTTATGCCGCGCGCACCAAGCGGCTCGTGCCCGGCCTGTTCTGACAAGCAAGTCTTACTTGCGGCGGAGAGCGGCGCGGATTTCCTTCATGGCAATGGCCTGCAAGGCTGGCGATTCGTCCATGTTGAAATGTCCGATGTCCGGGATCTTGTCCTTGCCGCTGCGCACGTTGCGGTTCACGAGTGTCCCCTTGTAACCAGGCACCGCTTCGATCGGCGACCACATCCGGCCGTCGGCGGTATGCAGATTGACCGCACGGCGAACATTTTTGGGCACCGGTCCCTTGATCGTCGGATCGAATGTCAAGAGAAGCGACACCGGAATGCCCTCTTCTTCAAGGATGGCAGCGGTGCGGATCATCTCGTCTGCACCGAACGAGTGCCCGACCAGCACCACCGGGCGGTTTTTTCGAGATGCCTGATAGGCCAAAGCGATCGCCTTGGCACGCTGTGCAGGGTTCGAGCGGGTGACCGCGCGGGCCGGAATGCCGATGTCGTTCAGATCACTTGCGATATCATCAAGGCCGGTCGACAAACTGTCGAGAATACCGCGGACAAGGATCACCTGGGGGCCTGTCGGCTCGCCGGCCATCGCCGCAGATGATGACACTGCAAGAAAAACCAGCACTGCCTGCAGCGCAAGGAAGGTGCGACAGTGTCCGGAAACGCTCATGGCAGCCCGCGCCTTGCATTGACGCGCCAGCCTAGCGCGTCACACGTATCCGCTAGCGCATCGAAACCGACAAAGCAAGATTTTGGTCAAGCGGGAGGTCTGGATGGTGGGCGTGACAGGGATTGAACCTGTGACCCCTACGATGTCAACGTAGTGCTCTCCCGCTGAGCTACACGCCCATCCAGAGCCGCGCATACACCATAGACAGCTTGCCCGGTCAAGGGGCCGGAAAGACTGGCGCCTTCGGTTTTCCTGACGATCAGGCAGCCTTGATCAAGCGGTCGACCTCATTGACCAGGTCGCGCAGGTGAAACGGCTTGGACAGGACCTTGGCATCCTTCGGAGCATTGGAATCCGGATTGAGCGCCACGGCCGCAAATCCGGTGATGAACATCACTTTCAGATCCGGATCGAGTTCGGTCGCGCGACGCGCCAACTCGATGCCATCCATCTCCGGCATCACGATGTCGGTCAGAAGCAGCGAGAACGGCTCTTCACGCAGCCGCTCGTAGGCGCTGGCGCCATTGTCGAAATCCGTCACCTGATAGCCGGCCTTCTCCAGCGCCTTGACCAGAAACCGGCGCATGTCGTTGTCGTCTTCAGCAAGAAGAATCCGCTGCATCGTGCGCTCGTCCCCTAATGTCGCCATTGGCGCTTGTCCCTTCGTTCAGCCTTCCCAGATCATGGTAAAGATCCGGTTTACGGCGGCGTCCGTCAATCGGCGCCATGAACATTC
This sequence comes from Roseitalea sp., assembly GCA_041752455.1. Taxonomy (GTDB): domain Bacteria; phylum Pseudomonadota; class Alphaproteobacteria; order Rhizobiales; family Rhizobiaceae; genus JBGSWL01. The sequence continues at coordinate 10,078 of JBGSWL010000003.1, forward strand.
ACCATGGCACGCGGCTGGACATGAAAGCCATGGCCTGCCAACACTGGCAGATACAGTTTGAGCGAACATGGTTTGAACAGAAACAATCTGGCTGATCGCGATGGCCAACCGCACGACAGGAACGAGGCGCGAATGTTCATCGACCCCGATTTCACTGAACATCCGGCCTTCGAGGTCAAGGCGCCTGCCCAACAGCTTCACCCGTTCGTATTCAACACGCCGCATTCCGGGCGGTTTTATCCTGCGCGGTTCCTCGACATGTCGCGGCTCGACAGCCTGGCCGTGCGCCGCTCCGAAGATCTCTATGTCGATGAATTGTTTGCCGATTGCGTGGTGAACGGCGCGCCGTTGCTGATGGCGCATTTCCCGCGGGCCTATCTCGACGTCAACCGCGAACCCTATGAACTTGACCAGCGGATGTTCGCCGACCGGCTGCCGGCCTTTGCCAATCGCCAGTCGCTCCGGGTTGCCGGCGGTCTTGGCACGATCCCGAGGGTCGTCTCGGAAGGCCAGAACATCTATGGCGCGCGCATCGGTTTCGACGAGGCGCGGCTGCGGATCGAAGGCATCTACAAGCCGTATCACTCGACGCTTCGCGGCCTGTTGGCCACCACCCACCGGCGTTTCGGCCATGCGGTGTTGATCGATTGCCACTCGATGCCCGCCTCGATCCGTCTCGGCCATGACGGTTTGTCGCCGGATTTCGTCGTCGGCGACCGGTTCGGCACCAGTGCCGATGGTGCTTTCACGGGCGCGGCGATCGAAATCCTCGGCTCGATGGGCTACCATGTGGTCGCCAACAAGCCCTATGCCGGCGGTTTCATCACCGAGCACTACGGTCGACCTTCGATGGGACTTCACGCGCTTCAGATCGAGATCAACCGCGGACTTTATGTCAATGAAACCACATTGGTTCGCAAAAGCGGGTTCGAGGCACTTCGGGATGACCTCGGCCGGTTCAGCGCTCTCATGATGCGGGCCGCTGCCGATTTTGGCGATCATGCCCTGGCGGCCGAATGAAAGGCCGTTGGCCAAAAAAAAGACCGCACTCGGAAGAATGCGGTCAAAGTCTAGGGAGGAAACGCCCTTGCGGGCGAAGACAGGCGAACCTGTCGGCTTGAAGATCATGTTGCAGCGCACAAATGTCAAGCGTTGAGATCAGATTACTTTCGCAAGTGCAAAAAACGGCCATGACAAAGACGCCCGATATCGCTTTCTTCCGGATGCTTGCCGAGGTTGCCGCAGCTGAAACGCTGCCGCGCTTTCGCATCGGTACAACCGTATCCAACAAGGACATGCGCGGCTTCGATCCGGTCACCGAAGCTGACAGGGAAGCGGAAAGGGCCATCTCTGCCCTTATCGCGCAGCATTTTCCGGAGCATGGCATCCTTGGCGAGGAGTTGGGCAGCGTGCGCCCCGACGCCGAATGGCAGTGGGTCATCGATCCGATCGACGGGACCCGCGCCTTCATTTCCGGACTTCCGGTGTGGGGAACGCTGGTCGGCGTGATCTGTCAGGGGCGGGCCGTCGCAGGCTTCATGTCGCAGCCGTTCACCAATGAGCTTTATGTTGCCGACGATACCGGTGCCTGGCTTTTGCACGGCGGCAATACGCCTGCGAGGCTGAAAACACGGACAACCGAAGATCTCAACAACGCCATCCTGTTCACGACAGCGCCGCATCTCCATGCAGGCGCCAACATGGTCCGTTACGAGGCGCTGGAGGCCAGCGTGCGGCTGACCCGTTATGGCTGCGACTGCTACGCGTTTGCCTTGCTCGCATCGGGGCAAATCGATCTTGTCGTTGAAAGCGGGCTGCATTCCTATGACATCGTCGGGCTGATCGCGCTGATCGAGAAAGCCGGCGGCGTCGTGACGACCTGGGATGGCGGGCGTCCCGAAAATGGCGGTGACATCCTCGCAGCGGCCAATCCGCGCCTGCACCGGCGCGCGCTGGCGCGCCTTGCCGGAACACTCTAAAGCTCGGAACCCGGAACGAACGCGTCAAACGCCGCCAGAAACTGCTCGCGGTAGAGATCGGCCTCCTGCAGCAATTCGTGGCGGGCACCGGCAATGACGAGGCGCGCTCCGGACCGGATACGCCGGGCAAAGTCCTCGGTAACCGCCGTGGAGACAACGCGGTCGCCACCGGCAGCCACGATCAATGTCGGAATATGGATGCGCGCCATGTGATCCGGGTCGTGCACACGCAAAATTGCCTCCAGTGATGCGCGCAGCCAACCGGCGGTCGAGCCGCCAAGGCCAAGACGGTTTGCCGGATCCTGGATCTGCCGGTTCCTTGCAAACCGCACAGGGTCCGTCGTCAGCTTGTTGGTCGCCAGATCGAGCGCTGCCTGACCGGCAGGTCCGCCACCCATGTAGAGCCGCGCAAGCCCGAGATGGCACAGCAGGTTTGTCGTGATCCGCAAAGTTGTTTCGCCCGGGCCTTCTTCGGTCAGGCCGAAAAAGGGCGCGCTCAGGACCATCCGCCGTATGCGGTTGCCAAAGGATGGCGCACCCAAAAGCGCGACAAGCCCGCCGGTCGAGTGGGCAAGAATGAAGAATGGCGCGCGCAGTTCCGGGAGGATGGCTTGCGTAAAGATGCGGTCGAAGTCCGAAAGATATTGGTCGTAGTCATCCACATGGCCCCGGCGCGCATCGCGCCAGTAGCGCGTCGAGCCGCCCTGGCCGCGCCAATCGAAGGCGGCGACGTCGAAGGCGCGACCCAGAAGATCATTGATCGTCTCGCCATATTTCTCGATCGATTCATTGCGCCCTTGTAGCAGGATCACAGTGCCCCGGTTCGGGCGCCTTGGCGTTCGGAACATCGCATGGCGAACGGCGACGCCATCTTCCATTTGCAGGTAACCGGCGGTGCGCGGTTCGGGCATTTCATTGCCCGGAAAATGGCGAAGCACCGCTCGGGATGGCGCAAGATCAGGCGCGTCAGCTTCCGTGATGATGTTCATCTGCGCCCTGCGCCCGTCTTGGCCTCAATCAGGCGTGATTATGACCATGGCGTGCACGCGTCAAAGGAAAACCGGACATCTCGACAGAACCGGGGGTGCGCGAGCGCACCCCAAGGCTTTCTTGAAATAGAACCGGGGGTGCGCGTGCGCACCCCCGGGTTGTTCAGCCGTGCAGGAAGGGACATGACTGCCCGGCCGGACCCCGTGTCACGGTCTCAGCGGATGCCGAGCGTGAAAGAGAAGCTGTTGCCCGATGGGCTACGGCCATGACCGTAGCCATAACCCGGGCCGGGCCGGCCGATGCGGTCAAGGCTCAAGACGTCACCGTCGCGGGCGTCGACAACGAGGCGTACCGGTCCGCGATGACCGAAAGCCTTGGCGACATAGACGCCACGTGTGAAGTAAACATCGTGGATCTTGCGGAAGCCCTTGCGGTGCAGGATGCGCGCCACTTCGCCCGGCGACAGGATGTGATGGCGGCGCTCGCCATAACGGCGATCATTGCCCTGGTGAAAACCCTGACCGCGCTGCGAGACCGTTTCGACAGCGAGTTCCGGTACAAACGGTGCCTTGGCGATCGGTGCGGCGGTTGCGCCGGTTGCGGTGGCCGCGAGCACGGCGAGTGTGGCTGCGAGAATGAACTTTTTCATGGGTGGCCTCCTTCGGGGGTTTGCCTTGGTTGGTGGACCTTTGATTTGTTTGTTTCGGTCCACTTGACTTGCCCTCAACATATGGCCGGGCATCTGAACGGGTCCGGAAGGGGCTGTTCATCTGACATTCACGTGCGGACGCCCTGCGGAGGCTGCACCGCGCCGGGCCTCTTGAACCTGAAAACGGCAATCACCACTTTTTGCCTGCGGACGCCGAAAGGGTCCGCGCGGCCCGTCCCGCCTGATGGGGGATCAGGGCCGAAAACACCAACTGTCGCTCAATGAGGACATTTCATGCGTCACGTCGATTTTTCGCCGCTCTATCGTTCCACCGTCGGTTTCGACCGTCTGTTTTCGATGCTCGACCAGATGGCACAGCCGGACAACGGCCAGACCTTCCCGCCCTACAACATCGAACGCACAGGCGAGAATGCCTACCGCATCACCATGGCGGTGGCCGGTTTTGCCGAAGGCGATCTCTCCATCGAGGCCAAGGCCAATGTCTTGCGCGTTGCCGGCGCCAAGGGTGACGAGGACAAGACCGATGGGGCCGAAGTGCTTTATCGCGGCATCGCCTCGCGCGCGTTCGAACGCCGCTTCCAGCTTGCCGACCATGTCGAAGTGAAGGGTGCTTCGCTTGAAAACGGCCTGCTGCACATCGATCTCACCCGGGAAATTCCCGAGGCCATGAAGGCACGCAAGATCGAGATCGTCGCGGCCGACAACAAGGGCCCGCGGCAGATTGAGGCCGGCAAGGTCAACTGACCTTCCGCAAGCGCCGTCGAAAATGATGAGGGCGCGCCGCAAGGCGCGCCCGTTTTGCTTTTGAGGATTGTCAGTGACGACGGAACAGCAAGCCGTCCGCCGACAACCGGCCGCCACCGATCATCATGATCGCCAGAGCCATCGCCGCCCAGGTCAGGTGCAGCGGCCAACCGCCGGGAATGGTGATCTGGATGATTGCTGTCATTGCCAGAAGGCCGAAGGCGGCAAAGCGGGTGCCGAGCCCCAGCACCAGCAGCACTGGCAGGATGATTTCGCCGAGACCTGCGCCGAAGGCCGCGAGATGCGGCATCGGAAAGTCATAAGGCCCGCCGGGCAGGTGCAGCTTGAATTCATTTTCAAACAGCAGCGGCGCAATCGGCGCCAATTGCAGGAAGCCGTCCCACTTGAGCACGCCCGATTTCCAGTAGGGAACCGCGAGCGCAAGCCGCAGCGCGATCGAGACGAGATCGGGATGCGCGATGGCGCGAATGATGCCCTCGGCGCGCGTCACCAGGCCTGCAAGGCCGGATGTGCCTGTCGAGGCAGATTGTGTATCAGTCACGGCTTTCATGGGTATTTCCCCCTTTTTCATTGTTGTCCTGTTGTTGCCCTAGACCGACAGGGCCGACGTGGCGCCTGAGGCAATCAGCGTTGCAATGGCTGCGGCAATGTCGAAATCCGCATCGGTCTCCAGCGCCGCTTCTGCGGCCTCGCCGAGGGTCCCGCCGGATTCGATGGCGCAAAGGAACACGGCCATGGCCGCCGGTATCTGACGTACCAGCACATCGAGTTGCGGCCGGGTGATCAGCATCGCTTCGTGGATGGTCGTGTCGATGGCGGTCAGCGGTTCGAGATCGCGGTTCATCGCAAAGATGCGGGCGACGGAATGCTTCGAGCGGATCAACGCATAGCCCGGATGCATCACGAACCGCACATCGCCGAGGCGTTCGGGATCGACCGCCGCCAGTGCATCGCCGGCAAGCGGGCTCGCGTCCGCCGCATGGTAGGCGGTGAGCCAGGCGCGTTCGGCAGTTGCGACATCCGCCAAGTAGACAAGGCGCGCCGTTGGTTCGTATCCCTGAACGAAAGCGTCGAAACCCTGACCATAGCGAAACAGCAGCGGCGAGGTTGGCGGGTGAGCCCGCACATAGGCACGCGCCATCTCGCGAAAGAATGTCGGGCCGGTGAGGCGGGCAACCGCCGGATAGATGTCGGCAAGCGCGTCGATCAGGCTCACGGTGACGTTGTTGCGATAGACATTGTAGCGCTTGTCTGCGCCTTTGCCGCGTGGTCCGGTTACTTCCGCAGGTTTCGGCGCGGTCGGATCAAGCAGGCCCGGCGAGAACCGTGCATTGTGATCGTGATCGGCAAGTGGTGCTGCGGTCTCAGGCGAAAACATGGGCGCGTTCCGGGACATCGGCAAAGCGCCGCAGGATCGTGGCGGCAGCTTCCGCCTCAGTGCGCAGCACCGGCCATTCGGGCAGGTCGCTGTCCCATTCAACAAGCGTCGCGACGGGTCCGCGCCGGTCGATGACCTCTTCGTAGAGCGTCCAAACCGGATCGGCGACGGCGCGGTCATGGCTGTCAATCAGCAGGAGGTCGCCCTCGTCGTCTGCCTGCTCGGCATGTCCGGCGAGATGAATTTCGCCGACGGCGGCCAGCGGGAAGGCGGCAAGATAGTCGCGCGCGGAAAAACCGTGATTGGTGGCCGAAACAAAGACATTGTTGATGTCGAGCAGAAGGCCGCACCCGGTGCGCCGCACGATCTCCGACAAAAACGCCGTCTCCGGAATTTCGGAGTTGGAAAACAGCACATAGGTTGCCGGGTTTTCCAGAAGCATGCGTCGGCCGGTTGCCTCCTGCATGCGATCAAGGTGGTCGCAGACATGGTCCAGCGTCGCAGATGTGTAGGGAAGCGGCAGCAGGTCGTTGTAGAAGACATCGTCGTGTGTCGACCAGGCCAGATGCTCCGAAATCATCGCTGGATCGTATCGATCGACGAGACGCTTGAAGGCGGCCAGATGGCCTTCGTCGAGGGGCTTTGGCCCGCCAATCGACATGCACACGCCGTGCAGCGAGATCGGAAAGTCGCGGCGAACCCGTTCAAGGATCGCGTGCGGGTAGCCGCCATCTCCCATGTAGTTTTCCGCATGCACTTCAAGAAATGCAACGCCGCCCGGATCGGCCAGGATGGCATCGAGATGGGAGTGCTTGAAGCTGACACCGGCGCCCTTCGGCGCCGGTCTCGTCATGAAGGATGCCGCAGGATGGGCGCCAGGGCGCGCGGGGGTCACGCTTCTGGCGACGGGGTCATGTTCGAGGGTCACTTCGTGCATGCCCCTTGCTCCATCCTGCGGTCAAAACGTTGCGGTGCTGACGGCTTATGCCGGCAGATCGCGGGTCAGGGGCTCGAGCGAACCGACGCGGCCTTCAGGCAGTTCCATCGAAACGCAGGTGCCTTCTGCCACGTACTTCCAGGCATTGCCCTGGTAGTCAACGGTCGAGGTGCCCTGGCAGCTGGTGCCCGGACCGGCAGCGCAATCATTCTTGCCGGCGAGCGAAACGCCGTAGCACTTCTGGTTGGCAGCGAAAGCATCATTGGTGCCGACGAGGTTGACACCAGCAACAGCTGCGGCGACGGCGGAGGCCAGAACGGCGCCCGAAAGCATGGTCTTGGAGGTCTTGGACATGGGTGGTCTCCCGATTGAGTAGCGTTTCGTCGGCATCCTTGCCGAGCAGGCGGAACCTCACAGACCGGCTGATCAAAGGGAAATCAACGCTGCGTCATTTTGCATCACCTCGTCGTGAACACTGTGTCATCGTGTTGAGGACATTTTTGTCAAAGCCGGGCCAGCGCTTTTGCAAAGTCGGCAACGTCGGACGTCTGCGTGGCAAATGATGTGACGAGCCGGACCATCTGTTCGCCATCGCCGACAAGGTGGCGCTCGGCGCGCGGCGCCTGCCACCGGTTGAGGCTGACACCAGCGTCGATCAGCGCTTCGACCGCCGCGGCCGTGCCGATGGCGAAGACCTCGTTGGCCTGCGGCTCCCAAGCAAGCCGCAAGTGATGGCGGTCATCTGCGCCGATCACACCGGCAAGGTCAGCAGCCATGGCATTGGCGTGCCGGCCCAGCGTGATCCACAGGTCATCGTGCAGATAAGCTTCAAATTGGGCCGCCATGAACCGCGATTTCGACAGCGTGTGTCCGGCGCGCTTGCGCAGATACTGCACCTGCGCCGCCAGATCGCGGCGGAAGATGACGAGCGCTTCGGCGCACCAGCAACCGTTCTTGGTGCCGCCGAAGGTCAGCATGTCGATGCCGGACTTCCATGTCATTTCGGCCGGCGTGCAGCCGATGGCGGCGATCGCATTGGCAAAGCGCGCACCATCCATGTGCAGGGAAATTCCTGCATCGTGGGTAACGGCGGCGATCGCGGCGACCTCTTCCGGCGTGTAAAGTGTGCCGCTTTCGGTGACCTGCGTGACCGATGCGGCCATCGGTTGACCAGCGTTGAGCCCGCCGCCGCGCACATGGGCGATGGCTGACGCGAGGCTGTCAGGTGTGAGGCGTCCGAGCGGGCCCTCGATGCTTTCCAGTTTGGCGCCGCCGGTGAAAAATTCGGGCGCCGAGCACTCATCAACCCGGATGTGAGCTTCGGAATGACAAAACACGACGCCGCCCGGCCGGTTGGCGCAGGTCAGCGCCAGCGAATTGGCCGCCGTGCCGGTGACAAAGAAAAAGACGTCGACTTCTGTCTCGAAGAGGTCATTGAACGTCGTCTCGATCGTGCGGTCCAGATCGCTTTTTCCGTAAGGGGCGGCGAACCCCTGATTGCGGCGGACGGCGTTTTCGGCGATGGCCTCATGGGCGCCCGCCCAGTTGTCCGAGGCAAAGTGCATGGTGGTTTCTCCCTGCGCCCGATCGCGCCTTCGCATTGGTCACCCCATCATTTTCCGCGGGCGATGTCTGCGCCGCAATAATTGCGACGCTCCCTTGTGGAATGGCGCGAAGTCTGTCATGAAATAGGTCACTAATGCTGTCCTAATTGATGGCCGGTGTCTGCGTCTCCGTCGGGGGCGTGGAAGTCCGGCCTGCAAGCGCGAAGACAGCTCCATGTCCATGATCGCCAGGGACACATCCGCATCTGCCGCATGACAGCGGATGCCCGTCGTCCCGACGCCGATTTGTCACATTGGGGCTTCCGGAAACCTTGCCAATTGGGCCGACGAAGACATGTGTGCACCTACGCACCGTTCCGGAGGACAAGACGATGACGCATTACACGCCATCCCGTGACCGCGCTCCTGCGCAGTCGGCCCTTACCCATCGGAATGAGACCGCCACCAAACGCGGTTTCCCTGCGGCGCAGGGCCTTTATGATCCGCGCAACGAGCACGATGCCTGCGGCGTCGGCTTTGTTGCGCACATGAAGGGCAAGCCCTCGCATGACATCGTTCGCCAGGGTCTGGCGATGCTGGAAAACCTCACCCATCGCGGCGCTGTCGGTGCCGACTCGTTGATGGGCGATGGCGCCGGTCTTCTGGTGCAGATCCCGCACGCCTTCTTCAAGGCTGAAATGGCAGTGGCCGGCGTCGATCTGCCGGAACCGGGCGCATACGCTGTCGCTCATGTGTTCATGCCGCAGGACGAAGCGCTGCGCGCCCATTGCACGAACATCATTGCGGAAACTGCCGCCGCCGAGGGCGTGACGCTGATCGGCCACCGCGATGTGCCGGTCGACAATTCGTCGCTTTCGGCAGCGCCCGACATCGCGGCATCCGAGCCGTTCCATCGCCAGTTCTTCTTTGCCCGGCCCGATGGCAAGGACCAGGAAGCGTTCGAGCGCCGCCTGTTCATCATGCGCAAGGTGATATCGAACCGTGTCTATGGCGAGACCGAAGGCCGCGACAACGGCTTTTACATCGTGTCACTGTCGACGCGCACGATCGTCTACAAGGGCATGTTCCTCGCCTACCAGGTCAGCGCTTACTACAAGGATCTCGCTGATCCGCGCTTTGAAAGCGCCGTGGCGCTGGTCCATCAGCGGTTCTCGACCAACACGTTCCCGTCTTGGAAGCTCGCCCACCCGTACCGGATGGTCGCCCACAACGGCGAAATCAACACGCTGCGCGGCAACGTCAACTGGATGGCGGCTCGTCAGGCGTCCGTCTCCTCGCCGCTGTTCGGCGCCGAAATCTCCAAGCTCTGGCCGATCTCCTATGAAGGGCAGTCCGACACGGCGTGCTTCGACAACGCGCTCGAGTTCCTGTTCCAGGGTGGCTACAGCCTTGCCCATGCGGTGATGATGCTGATCCCCGAGGCTTGGGCCGGCAACCGCCTGATGGATGCCGAGCGCAAGGCGTTCTACGAATATCATGCCGCGCTGATGGAACCTTGGGACGGCCCGGCAGCGGTCGCCTTCACCGACGGGCGCCAGATCGGCGCGACGCTCGACCGCAACGGCTTGCGGCCGGCACGCTACATCGTCACCGACGATGATTTCATCATCATGGCTTCGGAAGCCGGTGTCCTGAAGGTGCCGGAAGAAAAGATCGTCACCAAGTGGCGTCTGCAGCCCGGCAAGATGCTGCTGATCGACATGGAAAAGGGTTGCATCGTCTCCGACGAGGAGATCAAGCGCGAGATGGCGGGCATGCACCCCTATCGCGACTGGTTGAAGCGGACCCAGCTCATTCTCGAAGACCTGAAGCCGGTCAAGCCGCGCGCGCTGCGCGAGGATGTCGCGCTGCTCGACCGCCAGCAGGCGTTCGGCTACACGTTGGAAGACACCAAGATCCTGATGGCGCCAATGGCGACAACCGGTCAGGAAGCCATCGGTTCGATGGGCACCGACACGCCGATCTCGGCGATGAGCGACAAGTCGAAGCTGCTTTACACCTATTTCAAGCAGAACTTCGCGCAGGTCACCAACCCGCCGATCGATCCGATCCGCGAAGAACTGGTGATGAGCCTTGTCTCGTTCATCGGCCCGCGGCCGAACCTGTTTGATCTCGAAGGCCTTTCAAAGCGCAAGCGGCTGGAAGTGCGTCAGCCGATCCTGACCAATGGCGATCTGGAAAAGATCCGCTCCATCGGCATTTCGGAAGACCTGTTCGACAGCAAGACGCTGGACACGACCTATGCGGCCGAAGAGGGTGCTGGCGGCATGGAAGCCGCCATTGAGCGGCTATGCGAGCGCGCCGAGCAGTCGGTCCACACCGGCTACAACATCATCATCCTGTCGGACCGCAATGTCGGCGCCGACCGGATTGCCATTCCGGCCTTGCTGGCGACGGCAGCGGTGCACCATCACCTGATCCGCAAGGGCTTGCGCACGTCGGTCGGCCTCGTCGTCGAATCGGGCGAGCCGCGCGAAGTGCATCATTTCTGCTGCCTTGCCGGTTATGGCGCCGAGGCGATCAACCCGTATCTGGCGTTCGACACGCTGATCGACATGCATCGGCGCGGCGAATTCCCGCCGGAGGTCGACCAGCATGAAGTGGTGTCCCGCTTCATCAAGTCGCTTGGCAAGGGCATCCTGAAGGTGATGTCGAAGATGGGCATTTCGACCTATCAGTCCTATTGCGGGGCGCAGATTTTCGATGCCGTGGGGCTGTCGTCGGACTTTGTCGCAGCTTTCTTCACCGGAACGGCGACGACCATCGAAGGTGTCGGTCTTGCGGAAATCGCCGAGGAGACGGTGCGTCGTCATACGGCGGCATTTTCGGCCGATCCGGTGCTGCGCAACACGCTGGAAATCGGCGGCGAATATGTCTACCGCATGCGTGGAGAAGACCATGTCTGGACACCTGACGCGGTTGCCAACCTCCAGCATGCGGTTCGCAAGGGTTCGTACGCGACCTACAAGGAGTTCGCAGCCGAGGTGAACGACGAGGCGCGCCGCGCCAAGTCGATCCGTGGCCTGTTCCACATCCGCACGGCTGAAGACGAAGGCCGTGCGCCCGTCTCCATCGACCAGGTGGAATCGGCGGCGGATATCGTCCGGCGTTTTTCGACGGGCGCGATGTCGTTCGGCTCGATCAGCCGTGAAGCCCATACCACGCTGGCGCGCGCGATGAACCAGATTGGCGGCAAGTCCAACACCGGCGAGGGCGGCGAGGAACCGGACCGGTTCCTGCCGTTCCCGGACGGGACACCCAACCCGGAACGTTCGGCGATCAAGCAGGTGGCATCGGGTCGTTTCGGCGTCACCGCCGAATACCTGGTCAATGCCGACATGCTGCAGATCAAGGTAGCACAGGGCGCCAAGCCCGGCGAGGGCGGCCAGTTGCCCGGCCACAAGGTGGACGCAACGATTGCGAAAACGCGTCACTCGACGCCCGGTGTCGGCCTGATTTCGCCGCCGCCGCACCATGACATCTATTCGATCGAGGATCTGGCGCAGCTGATCTTCGATCTGAAGAACGTCAATCCGGAGGCGGACATTTCAGTCAAGCTGGTGTCGGAAGTGGGTGTCGGCACGGTTGCGGCCGGCGTTGCCAAGGCGCGCGCCGACCACATCACGATTTCCGGCTATGATGGCGGCACCGGCGCATCGCCGCTGACGTCGCTGAAGCATGCGGGTTCGCCGTGGGAAATGGGCCTTTCCGAAACGCACCAGACGCTGGTGCTGAACGGCCTTCGTTCGCGCATTGCCCTGCAGGTTGATGGCGGCCTGAAGACCGGTCGCGATGTCATCATCGGTGCGCTTTTGGGTGCCGACGAGTTCGGCTTCTCGACCGCACCGCTGATCGCGGCGGGTTGCATCATGATGCGCAAGTGCCATCTCAACACGTGTCCCGTGGGCGTAGCGACGCAGGACCCGGTGCTGCGCAAGCGCTTCAAGGGCACGCCCGAACACATCATCAACTACTTCTTCTATGTTGCCGAAGAAGTGCGCGAATGGCTTGCCCTCATGGGCTACCGTTCCATCGACGAAATCATCGGCGAAACGCAGCTGCTCGAGCAGAAGCCGCTGATCGATCACTGGAAGGGCAAGGGCCTCGATTTCAGCCGCGTGTTCCACAAGCCGGACGCGCCCCGCGATGCGATCCGCTGGACGCAGCGCCAAGTGCATCCGATCGAGGACATTCTCGACCGCACGCTGATCGAACAGGCCGCGCCGGCCATTGCCACGCGCCAGCCGGTGACCATCGAGACCACGATCCGCAACACCGACCGTTCGACCGGTGCCATGCTGTCGGGCATGGTTGCGCGTCGCTACGGCCACAAGGGCCTTCGCGATGACACGATCGCGGTGACGCTGCGCGGTACTGCCGGTCAGTCGTTCGGTGCTTTCCTTGCCAAGGGGATCAGCTTCGATCTCATCGGCGATGGCAACGACTATGTTGGCAAGGGTCTGTCGGGTGGCCGGATCGTTGTGCGTCCGCCGGAAAACAGCCGGCTCGTTGCGGAGCAGTCGATCATTGTCGGCAACACCGTTCTTTACGGCGCAATTGCTGGCGAAGCCTATTTCCGCGGCGTGGCGGGCGAACGGTTCGCCGTGCGCAACTCCGGTGCCGTTGCGGTTGTCGAAGGCGTCGGCGATCATGGCTGCGAATACATGACCGGCGGGATCGTCGTCGTGATCGGGCAGACCGGTCGCAATTTTGCCGCCGGCATGAGCGGCGGGGTCGCCTATGTGCTGGACGAAGACGGCACGTTCGAAACCCGCTGCAACATGGCGATGGTCGAACTGGAGCCGGTGCCGGAGGAAGACGACATCCTCGAAAAGCTGCACCACCATGGCGGCGATCTTGCCCACAAGGGCCGGGTCGATGTCTCAGGCGACATGACACGCCATGACGAGGAGCGTCTGGTGGCGTTGATCGCCAATCATCGCCAGTACACGGGTTCGGCCCGCGCCGGTGAAATGCTCGACAACTGGGAACGGTTCCGCCCCATGTTCCGCAAGGTGATGCCGGTCGAGTACCGCCGGGCGCTGGAAGACATGGAACGGATGAAGATGGGCGTGGCCGCGGAGTGATTTGTGCTGGCGACCTCCATGTGATATGTCGTTGGCATATGACATGAGGGCCCGCATGACGAGGCAGGGAACCAAACGCAAGATTGTCCACGTGTTCAAGAATGGCCGCTCACGGGCTGTCAGGATACCAAAGGAGTTTGATTTCGAGGGCGACGAAGTGGAGATGACCAAGGACAATCTGGGGAACATCACGCTGCACCCGATCAAAGCGAAAACCGGGCTAGTGGCTTTGCTGGCGACACTGGAACCGCTGGATGAGGCGGATTGGCTGCCCGTTATGAACGACAGCGATCTGCTGCCACTGGATGACGTTGATCTCTGAGGGATGTACCTGCTTGATGCAAACATCCTGGGAGATCTTGCTCGCAACCCTGATGGGGCTGCGGCTCGGGCTTTGAAGGCGGTTGCTGGCGAGAAAATTGTTACCAGCATCATCGTTTGTTGCGAGGTTGAATTTGGGTTGGCACTCAAGGGATCCTCGAAACTGCGCAGCCGGATGGAAGCGATACTCGGTGAGTTGGAAGTTCTTGATTTTGGTTCGCCAGCACATCAGCACTATGGTGCGTTGCGGTCGCATTTGCGCGAAATTGGCAAGCCGATAGGCCCCAACGACCTGCTCATTGCCGCACACGCATTGGCTCTGGGCGCGGTTCTGGTGACCGACAATGAAAGAGAATTTTCCCGAGTCCCGGGACTGAAAACAGAAAACTGGCTGCGATAGGGCGGCGCGAACAACGGAAAAGACCAATGGGCAAGGTTACAGGTTTTCTCGAAATCGACCGGCAGGTGGCAAAATACGAGCCGGCTTCGGATCGTATCCGCCATTTCCGCGAATTCACGCTGCCGTTGGACGAGCCGGAAGTCACCAAGCAGGCGGCGCGCTGCATGGATTGCGGCGTGCCCTATTGCCATGGTCCGACGGGCTGCCCGATCCACAACCAGATCCCGGACTGGAATGATCTGGTCTACAACGGCAACTGGGAAGCGGCGATCCGCAACCTGCATTCGACCAACAATTTCCCGGAATTCACCGGGCGCATCTGCCCCGCGCCGTGCGAGGAAGCCTGCACGCTGAACCTTGAAGATGCGCCGGTGGCGATCAAGACGGTTGAACAGGCGATCGCCGACAAGGCCTATGCGATGGGCTTCATCCGGCCGCAGCCGCCGCTTGTCGTCACGGGCAAGAAGGTCGCGATCATCGGATCCGGTCCCGCCGGCCTAGCCGCAGCCCAGCAGCTGGCACGGGCAGGCCACGACGTGCACGTCTTCGAGCGCGAGGCGCGCATCGGCGGCCTGCTGCGCTACGGCATTCCCGACTTCAAGATGGAAAAACACTTCATCGACCGGCGCGCCGAGCAGATGGAAGGCGAGGGCGTGACCTTCCACACCGGCGTCAACATCGGTGTCGACACCAGCTATGCCGACCTTGAAAACGAATATGACGCGGTGATCTTCTGCGGCGGGTCCGAGCGTCCGCGCGAAGCGGGCATTCCGGGCGATGACCTGATCGGCGTCCACCCGGCGATGAACTATCTGGTGCAGCAGAACAAGCGCGTCAGCCGCGAAGCCTCGATCCAGTCGGTCGCTTGGCCGTCCGAGCCGATCCTTGCTGGTGGCAAGCATGTGGTGGTGGTCGGCGGCGGCGATACAGCGTCCGACTGCGTCGGCACGGCGTTCCGTCAGGGTGCGGTCAAGGTCACGCAGCTCGACATTCGCCCGCGTCCGCCGGAGAAGGAAGACAAGCTCGCCGTCTGGCCGTATTGGGCGACCAAGATGCGTACCTCGTCCAGCCAGGCTGAAGGCGCCGAGCGCGAGTTCCAGGTCGCAACGCTTGCCTTCGTCGGCGAAGAGGGCGTGCTCACCCACGTCAAATGCTGCGAAGTCGACGACAATCGCAGGCCTGTCGCCGGCACCGACTTCTTCATCCGTGCCGACCTTGCGTTCGTGGCGATCGGCTTTTCCGGTCCGCTCGAGGACACCGGCCTGATCGGCGAACTTGGCGAGCGGGTGGCGATGGATACCGATCGTCGCGGTGGCCGCTCGGTCCGCGCCGACGACAAGGGCTACCGGACCAACATGGACAAGTTGTTCGTTGCCGGCGATGCCCGCCGCGGCCAGTCGCTGGTTGTCTGGGCGATCCGCGAAGGGCGCCAGGCAGCGCGCGCCGTTGACGAATTCCTGATGGGCTCTTCGGTTCTGCCGCGGTAAACCGGGCGACAGACATAAAAATTCGGCTTCGGCGCCCGAAACAGCGCTGCCGCTGGATAAATCAATCGGCTTGCTGCAGATCAATGTAGACGGTCGGCGACAGGCCGATCTTTCCGTGCATCAAAAACACGGAAGGACAACCGATGTTCTCGCTCAGACTTGCCGCCTATCTGCTCATTGCCCCGACCCTGATGGGGATGTTCGTCGTCGCGCTGCTTGTGGCCGACATGATCTCCGGCACCTACATCATCGGCGCTGCTGTCGCCGGCGCGGTCGTCGGCCTTCCGGCAGCCTGGTGGCTCGCCGCCAAGCTGAACCATCTGCTCGATGGCAAGGGAACCAAGCGCGCCGGCCGCGCCTGAGCGTTGAACTTGTCTTGACAAAGTCCGGCGCAGCAACCGTTTGCGCCGGAGTGGAGCGCGTCGGCTCCAAAGCTGCTGTGAATGGCCGGCAGGCTGGTTGACCGTGGCTGCACAATGCGGCAATCGAGCGGTCCCAGTTCATTCCTGCCCGGAGCCTTCTCATCATGTCAGACGCGCCAATGACGGACGCCCACGGGGTTGCCCGCGACCAGCTGCGGTCCATCGTCGAGCGTATCGAGCGTCTCGAGGAAGAAAAGAAGACCATTTCCGACGACATCAAGGATGTCTATGCCGAAGCCAAAGCCAACGGCTTTGACACCAAGGCCCTGCGCCGCGTCGTTTCGCTGCGCAAGCAGGACCTCAACGAACGGCTCGAGCAGGAAGCGGTGCTGGACACCTATCTGGCCGCTCTCGGCATGCTGCCGGACGCCGACGAGTAAGCTTCGTCGGCCTTGATCCCGACTTGATCAGTTTGTCGCCGGGATCTGCAGTGTCAGAGGCGCGCCGTCGCCGCCACCGCCGTTGAACTTGGCCACAGCCAGAAACGTCACCGCATTGCCGGACAGCCGGTTCGGATCGCCCGGCGGCGGCGTCTGCGAGAACCCGGCGGTGTAGACCGCATCGGGTGCCAGACGCTGTGCGTTCATCGCAAATTTCGGACGCTCCATGCTTCCACCGGCATTTGTCAGCGATGCAGCAGAGATGGATGCGGGCGCGAAGCGGGCAGGATTGACCGGCTGTGCCGGCACGACCGGCGGCAGGATGGCGGCTGCATCACTGGCGGACGGCTTGGCTGACTTCTGCGTCGTTTCCACTCCGGTATCGAGTGCTGCGGTGAGAATTTCCTCGGCCGCAGCCGCATCGACGTTCGCTGCATCACGCGGCGCCGGTGAGGGGACCGGTATGCGGCCGCCCTTGCCGGCAGGGTCTGCCTGCGGCACCGCTGAAGCGGT
>JBGSWL010000004.1:0-6176 GCA_041752455.1 Roseitalea sp.
CGAAACCCTTGCAGGCACAGGCCGACGCGGCCGGGTCGAGGCGCGCGATGTCACGGCTGCCGCGCCGAACCTACGCAAGGAAAACAATGCGCATGCCAAGCAAGACGAGATCTGGCTGATCCACGGCTTTGCTGGTGAGGCATCCGCCTGGGTCGGGCTTCAGGCGGCGCTGGTGCGCGCCGGGCGCACCGTTTTCGCACCGGACATGCCGGGCCATGGCGCAAATCCATCGTCCGTCGGCCGCGTTGACGATCTGATCGACTGGCTTTCGGGCCTGCTGCGCAAGACGGTCGGAAAGGTCCACCTCGTCGGCCATTCGCTGGGCGCGCACGTTGCGGCCAAAGCTGCGTTGGCCAATCCCGATGCAGTTTCGCGACTGACCCTCGTCGCCCCCGCGGGCTGCGGACCAGCGATCAACGGGGCATTCGTTACCGGAATGGCCAATGCGCGCACTGCCGGCGAACTGGCGCATCTCTTGCGCCAGCTTGGCCCGCGCGCTGCCGGTCTTTCCGGCGATGCCCTTGCCGCCATGGCATCTCGCCTCGCCGAAGGCAGGCTGACCACTTTGGCAGCCTCGATGGCGCGCGGCGACACCCAATGCATCGATACGATCGGTCCGGTTGCCGCGCTCGCCGGCGCCATACCGGTTGACGCCATATTCGGGCTTGCCGACCTGATCGTGCCGAAGGAACATGTGTTCAACATGCCGCCGCAGGTGCGGATCCATGTCCTCGGCACCGGGCACATGCCGCAATGGGATGCACCGGCGGTTGTCGAGACGATCCTGCTTTCCGGCGGTTGAACTTTTCGAACCGGGCCGGACATCCGATGTTTTGGGGGAGGAATGATGAGCTATGTCTTGACCGCCGATGGCGGTACCGAAAGCCTGCGGGTGCGGATCTACGATCTTTCCGGCAACTGTATCGCCTCACACGCAGAGCCGTATGAAACCCGGTTTTCGCCGGGGGCGCGTGCCGAGCAGGATCCTGCCGACTGGTGGGCCTGCCTTTGCAAGGCGACCCGCGCGAGCCTTGCGGCTGCCAACCTTTCCGGCGATGCCATCGAGGCGATGGCCTATGCCACCACCTGCTGCACCGTCGTTGCGCTTGACGCCAATGGCGACGCGCTGCGGCCTGCCCTGATGTGGATGGATGTACGCGCGTCCGAGGAGGCGGCGGACGTGCTTGCCACCGGCGACGAGCGCCTGCGCCTCAACGGCAATGGCGAGGGTCCGGTCTCGGCGGAATGGATGATCCCGAAGGCGCTTTGGCTGAAACGCCACGAGCCGGACACCTATGACCGGGCAACCACGATCTGCGAATACCAGGACTTTCTCACGCTGAAGCTGACCGGCGAACGCTGCGCCTCGTTGAACAATGTGGGCCTGCGCTGGCACTATGCCAACCGCGATGGCGGCTGGGCATCGTCCATGGTCGAGGCGCTCGGCATCGGCGATCTCGTCGGCAAATGGCCGTCGCGCGTCGCCGCTCCCGGCGAAATCGTCGGCACGCTGACACCGGCCGCAGCCGATGCGCTCGGCCTGACCACACGCACCAGACTGGTGCAGGGCGGTGCCGACGCACTGATCGGCATGATCGGCCTCGGTGTTTCCCGGCCCGGCCAGCTTTGCCTCATCACCGGTTTGTCGCACTTGCAGTTTGGCGTGACCGAAACGCCATTCCATGCGGAAGGTGTCTGGGGCGCGTACGCTGACATCGTCTATCCGGGCCGCTACATCGTCGAGGGCGGACAGACATCCACCGGCTCGATCATCAACTGGCTGAAGCGCTTTGTCGGCGGTGATCTCGACTTTGCCGAAATGAACCGCAAGGCGGCCGAACTGCCGCCGGGTTCAGAAGGGCTTATTGTCCAGGACCACTTCCAGGGCAATCGCACACCCCATACAGACGCGCTGTCGCGCGGGGCGATCACTGGCCTCACCCTTGCCCATGAGCCGCACCATGTCTTTCGGGCGATCATGGAGGGCATCTCGTTCGGAACGCGCGCGATCCTGGATGCGTTCCGCGACGGCGGCTATGCGGGGACGCAGATCGTCGCCGGTGGCGGCGCGGCCTCCTCCCCGCTGTGGATGCAGATCCATGCCGATACCGCTGGCCTGCCCGTGCATGTGCCGGCCTCTACCGATGCGCCGTCGCTTGGGTCTGCGATCCTCGCCGCCCATGGCGTCGGGCACTTTGCCTCGATCGACGATGGCATCGCCGCGATGGTCAAGCCCGGTCAGGTGATCGAACCCAATCCCGAGGCTGTCGAGCGCTATGCGGAGATCTATCCGCGCTACAAGGCGCTCTATCCGGCGCTGAAAGGCGCGCTTTCCGCTTGAGGCATCAGCCGGCGTAGACCCGCCCTGCGATTGCCTCCAACTGCGGGTAGATCACCCTGTTGCCGGCGATGACCCTCGTGCCGTTTTCCAGCGCCGAGGCGGCGTCGAGCGGGTGATGAATGCCGCCCGCCTCCTCGATCATCAGCAGCGCGGCAAAGCAGTCCCACGAATTCATCCGGTCCTCGACATAGCCGAGCAGGCGGCCTGCGGCCACATAAGCCAGCATCAGCGCTCCCGAAGCGGAGCGGAAGAACATGCCGTCGCCATCGAGGATTTCGCGCACCAAGGCCACCGCCTCGGACCGGTCCGAGCGGCCGGACACGCCTGATCCGACCGAACCGTCGCGCAACGACTGGCCAGTGGCGATCCGCAGCGGCTTGCCATTGACAAAAGCGCCCTCGCCCTTGGAGGCGGTGAAGGTTTCCCCGGTGTTGGGATCGAAGATCACGCCGGTCACCGGAAGTCCGTCTTTGGCGCAGGCGATCACGACGCACCAATGCGGGATGCCGGCGAGGTAATTGGCCGTGCCGTCGATCGGATCGATCACCCAGTCAAAACCGCTCGTGCCGTGTTTGCGGCCATGCTCTTCGCCGACAATGCCGTCGTCCGGCCAACGCGCCTCGATGGCATCACGGATCAAGGTTTCGGTCTGGCGATCAGCTTCCGAGACGATGTCGTGGTGGCCCTTGCTCTCGATTGTCAGGCTGTCCAGCGCGCGAAATTTCTCATGGGCAAATGCGCCGGCTGCCGTTGCAAGGTCGCGGGAAAACGCAAGGCGTTCGTTGCTCGTGTTCATGGTCGTTCCCCTCAGCGCAACGCTGCCTCGATGTTTCCGCCGTCGACAGTGACAACGTGCGCGGTTGTCCGTTCCAGTTTGGCCAGCGCCACGAAAGCATCCGCCACATGGTGGGCTTCCACTTCGCGGCCAAGCAGATTGCCTGACATGTAGTCCGTCCGGCTGATACCACGGGCCTCGGCGCGCGCCGCGATGAAATCGTCGGTCAGAAGTCCCGAGCGAATGCGGTCCGCATTGACGCCGTTGACGCGAATGCCCTCGGCGCCCAGTTCCAGCGCCAGCTGGCGCACGAGAAAGAAGGTTGCAGCCTTCGGCAGGCCGTAGGCGCCAAACCCCTTGCCGGGATTGACGGCCTGCTTGGAGACATTGAACAGCATCTGGCCGCCGTGGCGTTGCGCCCGCATGACGGACGCCGCCGCGCGCGCCATGGCACGGTGGGCAAAGAAGTTCACCTCGAACGAGGCGCGAAGGGTTTCCTCGTCCATGTCGAGGATCGCGCCCTGCTGCGCATAGCCGGCGTTGGAGACGAGGATGTCAACGCCGCCGAAGCGGTTCGTCACGGCAGCAATGGCCGCATCGGCTGCGCCCGGCGCAGAAAGGTCTGAGGTCACTGCAAGGCAGGCGCCCTTCAGCGTTGCAGCCGCGCGGGCGCAGGCGTCTGCGTCGCGGTCGATCAGCGCGACAGCGGCCCCTTCGGCGGCAAAAGCTCTTGCCGTTACAAGGCCGATGGCACCGGCCCCGCCGGTGATGGCGACCACCTGGCCGGTGAACGGCTTGTCGCTCGCCTTCTTCAGCTTGGCCTGTTCGAGCGACCAGTATTCCATGTCAAAAAGGTCGTCGGTGCCGATCGGGTGGAAGCCGCCGGCCGCCTCCGCCAAGGTCATGACCTCGACAGTCTGCTCGGCGATGTCGGCGGCGGCAGCGGCAGCGCTGGCATCCTTGCCGATGCCGGCGATACCGACGCCTTCGATCCACGCGACGCAGGGGTGCGGCTCCAGCATGACCTTGTGTCCGCCGACGCGCGCGTTCTGGCGCTCGAACATGGCCAAATAGTTTTGCGCAAATTCGTCAACCTTTGCGGCGATGGCGGTCTTGCCACCGGCGACATCCGCCGCCGTCAGGACCAGCATGTTGCCCTTGGTGCGGATGACATGGTCGGGCGAACCGACGCCGCGCCGGCTCAAAGCCTCAAGGTCACCACGCGCAAGAAACGCGTCGACCACCGGTCCGGTCCGCACGTCGAGCACGACCGGCTTCGGCGCGGTGTCGTGATGGGCGCCGCGCACACGCGCGACAGCGCCGCGGAGGATCGGCAAGACACTGGCAGCTTCATTCGGCACATCACGGCAGCGGTTGACCGAGCCGGAAAAGGCGCGGCCGCCCGGCCTTGCGGCAAGCCAGGTCTCGACACGGTTGGTGTGATCAATCACTCGGTCATAGCTCTCACGCGCCGTGGGTCCCCAGGTGAAATGCCCGTGGTTCAACAGCACGAGACCATCGCAATCGGGATGGGCGTCGAACACCTCGGCGGCAGCTTTCGCCAGGGCAAAGCCCGGCATGATGTAGGGCACGCAGATCAGCCGGCCTTCGAAGAGGTCGGCAACAATCGCTTCTGCATCGGGGAGATTGGCGAGAGCCAGAAATGCGGTGGCATGGGTATGGTCGACGAAGCGATGCGGAAGATAGGCATGCAGCAGCGTTTCGACGGACGGATTGGGGGCCGACGTGTCGATCAGGTTCGCGCGCTGGACATTGACCATGTCCTCGTCGGACAGGGCCGGAAGCGCCCGCAGCGCCATCAGCGGTTCCATGCGGACGCCTGGAAGACCCGCTGCCTCGAGCGTATCGAGATCCCAGCCGGAACCCTTGACATGCAGCACGTCCATGTCGCGCCCGAACAGGTCGGGGCGACGCACCTTGACTGATGTGTTGCCGCCGCCATGCATGACCAGATCAGGATCAGCGCCGATGATGCGCGAGGAGTAGACACGGGCGGCAAGCAACTGGTCGGCTTGCCCGGATGGTGCTGCCGCCAGCCGCGCCTGAAGGTCAGCTTCGTTCCAGCGGTTCGCGCGCATGACACACTCCTTTTCATCTTGTTTGACAAAAGTCAGCGTGTATTGTCAATTGTATTCGGAGGTGCTGCCATGTCCTCATCAAGCCCGCGCCGGTCGTCGCGTCAGGCCAGCGGCGAGAACATCGTCATCGAAGCCGCCTGGCTTTATTACAATGACGGCCTGAACCAGAATGACATTGCCGACCGGCTGAAGGTGTCGCGCGCCACGGTGGTGAATTACCTTCAGGAGGCCCGCGAAGCCGGCTTCGTGCGCATCAGCCTTGCCTCTGACGCCTTCACCGGACACGAGACCGCCATTCGTCTGCGCGATATGTTCGGCCTCGAAGGCGCCCATGTGCTGCCGGAAGGGCGAACGCTTGAGGAAAACGCACTTCGCGTGACGACAGGCGCGGCGCGCTGGCTGCCTGCGCTGCTGGCGCCCGGCGACCGCCTTGGCGTTGCCTGGGGAAAAACCATCCATGATGTGGCCGAGTGCATCGAGCCGATGGTGATCGCCGACATGACCGTGCTGCAACTGATCGGATCGATGGCAACGCCTTACGGTTTTTCGGCCGACGTGTGTTCATCCTATGTGGCGCGGAAGCTGTCTGCGCGGTGCGTCAACCTGCATGTGCCGGCGATCCTGTCGGACAAGAACATCGCCTCGATGCTGCGCAGCGAAGCGCTGATTGCCCGGCAGTTCGAGGACGTGAACAACTTCAACAAGACGCTTTTTGCCGTCGGCTCGGCGACCCCCGACAGTCATGTCGTCTCATCCGGCGTGGCAACGGCTGCCGAACTGAAATTCTACGCGGCGCGCGGTGCCATCGGTGTCGTCTGTGGCCGCTTCATCGACAAGGCCGGCGCGCCGATCGAAGGGCCGCTCGACGGCCGCGTCATGGGCGTATCGCTGGAGCGGATGCGCAATCCGAAGACGGGCATACTGGTTTCGGTCGGACCGGACCGGGTCGCGGCGACCGCGG
>JBGSWL010000005.1:0-3833 GCA_041752455.1 Roseitalea sp.
AGCGGCGCGGCATCGGGCGGGCCTTGATGGCGTCAGCGGTTGCGGCGGCTGAGGCCGATGCGCACGCCAGCTTCGTGCTTCTGGTCGGAGATCCGCCCTACTATGCGCCATTCGGTTTCGTGCCGGTCCGGCCCGGAACCATCATCATGCCCGGACCGGTGGAAGCGCACCGGCTGCTGGTGCATCCGCTTGGCGACCCGGCAGCCGCGTCAAAGCTTTCGGGCGCCGTGCGCGTCCGGCCCTGAGGATCAGCGGCCTTCGCGATACCACATCGAGGCGAGCGCCATCAGCAGGATGGCAAGGCCGAGAAAGCCGGAGAACAGCCCTGTGCGGGTCACACCGCGCAGTTCGGTTTCGTCGGTCGTGCGAAGGCCGAGCCAGTCGCGCCCCGACGCCTCGGCGGATGAGCGCACCGGCAGGATCGACGGCACATCAATGCCGCTTCCCGAAGCCAAGCGCCGGGCGCTGCCACCGGTGTCGCCGGTCAGAGCGGCGAGTGGCGCGGTCGTCGAGATCATGTCGCGAAACTCCGGCGCATCCGGTGCGCCGACATGGGCAAGCGTCGACAGATCGCCGTTGGTCAGGCGGAACAGGCCGATCTCGTCGGCCTCGTAAATGGTCTCGAACCGGCCCGGCTCGGCGGCAGTCATCGCCATTTCCACGGTCTGGCCCGAGGGGGTCTCAATGGTCAGCGGCGCGGCCTCGTCGGCCATGGTCTGTCGGCGGACAATCAGCCGGTTGCCTTCGGTCGCGGCGGTCAGCGCCTCTTCTTCGAGGTCAGGCTCTTTCATCAGCCAATGGGCAAGGCGGCGATAGAGGTTCACATGCGGTCCGCCGCCTTCGAACCCGCGCGCCCACAGCCAGCCATGGTCGGACAGGAACAGGCCGACGCGGCCTTCGCCATGGGTGTTCAGCACCAGCAATGGTCGTTCGCCCTGCGCCCGCATCACTGTGGTGCCTTCGATCGCGGTGACGCCGACCGAACGGAACCAGCGGCCCCATTGCGGTGGCTCGGCGCTGGACCCTTCAAGATCGCGGGTCACCGGATGGCGCGCGCCGTTTTCAGTCAGGCGCGGATAGTAGGCGCCTTCGGTCACGCTGCCATCCGGTTGCCCGGGCAGCGCTTCGGCCAGCGGCGTGAATGCCACGGACGTATCACCGGCATATTCGGGCCCGGCGGCGATCAGCAGCGCCCCGCCATTGTTCACGTATTGGGCGATGTAGTCATAGTAGAGCAGCGGCAGCACGTTGCGGTTCTGGTAGCGGTCGAAAATGATCAGGTCGAAATCGTCGATCTTTTCGACAAACAGTTCGCGCGTCGGAAACGCGATCAGCGACAATTCGTTGATCGGTGTGCCGTCCTGCTTTTCCGGCGGCCGCAGGATCGTGAAATGCACCAGATCGACCGACGCATCCGACTTCAGGAGATTACGCCACGTTCGCTCGCCGGTGTGGGGTTCTCCGGATACCAGCAGGACGCGCAGGTTCTCACGGATGCCCTCGACCGGCAGGATCGCGCGGTTGTTGTTGGTCGTCAGTTCGCCATCCAGTTCGGCGACCGACAGTTCGATGATGTTGGCGCCGCCGCGATCCAGCGTGATCTCGACAGGCATCACTTCACCGGTGATCGCGGGCTCTATGCTCACCAGATCGCCGTTCAGCCGCACTTCGACATCTACTTGACGGCTGCCGCCTGCGGGCATTTCGCCCTCGTCGCGCACCACGTAAGTCATCGGGAAGGGTGTTCCGACAATGGCAAAGCGCGGTGCCTCGACAATCCGGATCTGGCGATCATATTCGTCGCCCGTCCCGGTCACGAGCGCATGCAGCGGCGCGTCGAAACCGAGGCCGGCGGCATCGGCGGGCAGGTCATGCACCTGACCGTCGGTGATCAGGATCGCACCGCCAACCCGTGACGGCGGCACATCGCTCAGCGCCGAGCGCAGTGCTTCGAACAGCCTTGTCTGCGGCGCGGTTGCCCCCGCATCCGCGCCGCTTTCGACAACCCGCACATCGAACTGCGGAAAGCGCTCCAGATTGGCCCGCAGCGCGACAAGTGCAGCCTCCGTATCGGCGGTGCGGTCCTGCAGGCGCTGGCTTTGGGAGGTGTCGACAACGATCGCAACCGTCGTCGGCAGCGCCACGCGCTCTTCGTTGAGCAGCACCGGGTTGGCGAGTGCAGCGGCAAGTGCAAGCGCCGCGACGGCACGCAGCCAGCCGCCGCGCAGCCGCAGCGCGATTACCGCAACGCCGACGACAACGGCGAGCACCAACCCTGCCCAGACAACGGGCCAAGGCAGGAAGGGTTCAAACGACAGGCTCAACCGATCCATGGCGTCACTGCCCCAGCCGTTCGAGGAGCGCGGGAATGTGCACCTGGTCTGCCTTGTAGTTGCCGGTCAGCATGTACATCATGATGTTGACCCCGGCCCGGAACGCATAGATCCGCTGCAGCGGATCGCCGGACGTGATCGGATAGAGCGGACGGCCGGTCTCGTCGAGCGCCCAGGCGGCGGCAAAATCATTTCCGGTGATCATGATCGGCGTCACGCCATCGCCGGTGCGCACCGGGCGGTCGGCGGTGGCTTCCTCGGCACCGATCTGGGCTTCCACCCACAGCGGCGAACCGGAATAGCGGCCGGGGAAATTCTGGACGATGTAGAATGATTTCGTCAGCACATGGTCGGCCGGCACCGGCTCCAGCGGCGGCACGTTGAGATCGGCCAGCATGTCGCGCAGGCGCCGGGTTTCCGGCGATGTGCCGGCCGACAATGCGCCGGTCAGTTGGTCGCGGGTGTCGAACAGCACCGAACCACCGTTCTGCATATAGGCATCAAGGCGCGCCATCGCCTCAGGTGACGGCATTTCGGCGTTCAGCGAAACCGGGAAATACAACAGCGGGTAGAGCGCCAATTCGTCGGTCTCGATGTCGATCCCAACCGGATCGCCCGGCTCGAAGGCCGTCCGTGATGCCAGAAACCGGCTGAGGCCCAGGAGACCGGCGTTGCTCGCCTCATCCACCGCGCGGTCGCCGGTGATCACATAGGCAAGGCGCGTCGACTCGAGATTTTGCAGCAACAGGCTGTCACCGGCGCGCTCGTCGCTGACCGCTTCCTGCGCACTCGCCTGTTGCGGGACAAGTGCAAGCGCTGCCGCCCCCGCCAGAACCAGCAGTGCAGCAATCGAGGCTGCTGCCGCCTTGCCTTGTCGCCGCACCCCGCCTGCACGGGCAAAGCGACCGTTGATCCACAGGACTGCCAACGTATCGACAAGAAGCAGCAGGAGTGCCGCTGCAAACAGCCAGCCGGAAAGGTCGGCGGTGCGGGCTTCGAGCAGTGGCGCCGTCACGGTTTCGATCTCGGTCTGAGGCATGACAAATGGCTCCAGCGTTTCACCTGGCGCCAGAATGTTGCGCGCGACGAATCCTTCCGGCACGCCGTACAGGCCGGCCGGATGCTCGAAATTGACCGGCGCCACACTTGCGGGATCGAGCGGGCGCACTTCGCCCGGCGGCGCAATGAGGACGCCATCGGCGCGCAGGATCCGCCAGGGCGCAAGGCTTGCTGAAGCCGTGCTGCCGCCAGCATTTCCATCCGACGCACCAACCGTTGCGCTCTGAAGGCCCGTGTTGCGGGCAAATTCGGCGATGCGGCGCAAGAGATCAACGAACGTGCCGCTGATCGGCAGGTTCGACCAGGTCGCCTCGGCGGTCACATGGAACAACACGATGGCGCCGCGACCGCGACGAACGCCGGTCACCAGCGGGGTGCCGTCGGCAAGGCTCGCCCAGGTGCGCTCGGCAAGATCGATATCCGGCTCGGCCAGCACCTGCC
>JBGSWL010000006.1:0-12648 GCA_041752455.1 Roseitalea sp.
GGGCTATGACACGGAAACCTGGTTCCTCAGCCCCGGCTGGCCGGGCGAATATCCGCCGGGCTTTGCCGTGCTTGACGCGGATGTGAAGGTGCCCGCCCGGGCGCGCCCGAACCCGACCGATCCGCAGGACGTGTCCTGCCTCTTGCCGCAATACGCCAATTACCAGCTGTGGAATAATACCCGCACCGAGGAAGACGATCTCGAATATTTCGTGGCGACCAAGAAAGTGCCGGTCACGGTGCTGGAAGATGCGGAAATCGAGTTCGTCGGCGATGCCGGCATCGAGAAGCTCGCCCTGAAGAAAGGCGATGTGCTGACCTACCTGCGCTATATCGGCGAAGGGTTCACCGTTCTGTCGTTCAACGGCAAGGAATTCGACATCAACGAGGGCGAGCTGTCGAATGTCACCGACATTGGCGCCACCTCGCTGGAAGAAGACCTCTGGGTGCGCGTCGCGTGCCTGGGTGGCAAGCAGGGCTGGCTGCTGTTCGATGAAGTCATCGAGGAGAAGGGTGTCTACCCCTCGCCGATCACCGGCTATGGCGACGCGGCCGATATCGAACCCGGCGACGTGGACACCGTGCGCGAAGCGATCGCCACGGATGCCTACGGTGTGAACGCGACCGATCAGGAAATCATTCCGCCGTCGGAGTAATAGGGCTGGGTTTTGGGCTCAAGAGGCCCCAACCTGACGACTCAATCATCCCTGAAACGGTTCGTGATCGGATAGCGCCGGTCTCGCCCGAAATTCTTCCGCGTGATCTTGACGCCGGGCGCCGATTGGCGGCGCTTGTACTCGGCCAGATACAGAAGGTGTTCGATCCGGTGCACGAGGTCACGGTCATGGCCGCGTGCGACGATGGCATCAACGCCCATTTCGTTTTCGACAAGGCATTCGAGAATGTCATCGAGCACCGGATAGGGCGGCAGGGAATCCTGGTCGGTCTGGTCCGGGCGAAGTTCCGCCGACGGCGCCTTGTCGATGATCGATTGCGGGATGACGAGACCGGTCGGCCCGAGCGCGCCGGGCGGCGTATGGGTGTTGCGCCAGCGCGCCAGAGCGTAGACCTGCATCTTGTAGAGGTCCTTGATCGGGTTGAACCCGCCATTCATGTCGCCATAAAGCGTCGCATAGCCGACGCTCATCTCGCTCTTGTTGCCGGTTGTGACAACCATCGAGCCGAACTTGTTGGAGATCGCCATCAGCACTGTGCCGCGCGTGCGGCTCTGCAGGTTTTCCTCGGTGATGCCTTCATTGGTGCCGTGGAACATGTCCGACAGCGCCGAAAGGAACCCGTCGACCGGCGCATGGATCGGCACGATGTCGTAGCGGCAGCCGAGCAGGCGCGCGCATTCCTCGGCATCGGTGAACGAGGCCTTGGATGTGTAAGTATACGGCAGCATGACACAGCGGACGCGCTCTTCCCCCAGCGCATCTACGGCAAGCGCGGCGCAGATCGCCGAATCGATGCCGCCGGACATGCCGAGCACCACCGACTTGAAGCCGTTCTTGTTGACGTAGTCGCGCAGGCCCAACATGCAGGCGCGATAGTCAGCCTCCTCAGCTTCCGGCAGGCGCGACATCGGCCCGCCGGTGCAGTGCCAGCCGGCATCCGTGCGCCGCCAATGCGAGACCATGACCTGATCTTCGAACTGGCTCATCTGGAAAGCGAGCGACCGGTCGGCGTTGAAGGCAAAGCTCGCCCCGTCGAACACCAGTTCATCCTGCCCGCCAAGCTGGTTGGCATAGATCAGCGGCAGGTCGGTCTCGATCACTTGGCGGATGACGACCTGGTGGCGCCGGTCCGTCTTGCCGCGATAATAGGGCGAGCCGTTCGGTGAGATCAGGATCTCCGCGCCGCTTTCGGCAAGCGTCTCACAGACGCCAAGGTCACCCCAAATGTCCTCGCAGATCGGAATGCCGATGCGAACGCCGCGAAAGCCGACCGGTCCGGGCATAGGCCCGTCGTCGAAGACCCGCTTTTCGTCGAACTCGCCATAGTTCGGCAGGTCAACCTTGTAGCGCTCAGCGGTGATCACGCCGCCGTCCAGCACCATGACCGCATTGTAGCGCTTGCCAGAACGCGCCAGCGGAAGCCCGATGATGACGCCGGGCCCGCCATCAGCCGTGTCGGCGGCAAGGTTTTCGGCAGAGCGTTCGCACGCGGCCAGAAACGCCGGCTTCATGACCAGATCTTCCGGCGGATAGCCGGAGAGAAACAGCTCGGTGAAAACGATCAGGTCAGCGCCATGGCGGGCCGCATCGGCGCGCGCCTCGCGCGCCTTGGCGAGGTTGCCGGCAATGTCGCCGACGACCGGATTGAGCTGGGCAATTGCAATGCGAAGGCTGTCGGGTGCTGCGGTCATTCCAACCGATTAGCGCGCGCCGCGAGCGCTGGCAATTGCCGGAAAAGTCGCGTTTTCAGTGAAGGCCAAGCGTGTCTTCGCCCCGGTCGAGGATCACCGGAACGATCAGGTCTTCCTCGTCCGCCAGATGCCGCGTCAGCATGGTGATGAGCCGCTCCGAATGGTCGCCATGGGCATCCGCCGCGCGCCGCGCCGCATCGCGCCCCTCGCCCAGCAACGACAGGAACGCATTGGCGCTATGGGCATGGGCTTCCAGCGCCTCGTGGATGACGTGATGATCGGCATCGAGAAGATCAAAGCCGCGTACAAGGCGGCTTTCCGCCTGCCGGAACACCGGAAAATAGTGCTCGTCCTCGATGTGGTGGTGGCCGTGCAGTTGCTGCAGGAAAAACCGCAGCCGCGGCACGAAGAACTGGGCGAAGGGCTGCGCTTCCTGCCGCCCTTCCCGGTAGTCGCCAAGGCTCTGGCCGAGCGTTGCGCCAAGCTCGCGGAACATGTCGTGCCGTTTCAGCCAGAACTTCGCGGTTTCGCCGAGATTGGCATGGCTTTGCCAGCCCTCGCGCGGATAGCGCGCAACGAGCACGCGCAGGTCCTCCGGCAGACCGGAGCGGGCCGAAAGCGAAAGGTCGAGGTCGGAATCAGCCACGGTTTTCGGTTTCCCTCTGGCGTTTCATGAATAGTGCGGTTGTCTCAGCCACCCTGTGCGAACTGCGGCAGGCCATCATCAATTGTGTAGTAGTCGCCCTTGTCGGCGACGAATATGTGCCGGCTTGCCGCAAGGCCGGTCGGTTTGTCAAAGGCCCCGGCCCAGATCGACGTTGAGGTTGATCCTGCCGCCTTCCAGAACAGGTTCGAGCCGCAGGTTGCGCAAAAGCCGCGCCGTGCTCCAGGGCTCGCCGCATACCAGGTGATGTGCTCTGCGCCGTCGATGGACATGTCGCTGTCCTGCGCGGCCGTCGCAGCAACAAAGTGGTCAGTCTGGCGGCGGCACTGCGTGCAGTGACAATAGATCACCTCGCGAAGCGGACCGGCGACCGTGATCGATATCTGTCCGCAGAGACAAGAGGCGCGGTGCATGTTTTCTCCCCCATCCTGGTTTTCTCCCTCATCCTGAGCTTGTCGAAGGACGAGCGTGAACGTCGGCAGGTCCGCATGGGCGTCATCCTCGGGACGGAGCCCGAGGATGACGAAGCCCCAGAAACTGGCGATGCGCACCGCCAAAAACGACATGGCCCGTCAGTGAAACACCCAGCTGTCCCAGGCAAACATGCCGTATTGGCGCGACGCATGGGCAAGCTCGGGCTCCGCATCGGCCCCTCCTGCACCAAGGGCGAAAAAGAACGGCATGAAATGTTCGTCGGTCGGATGGTTTTCCGCAACGAAGGGCGCCTGCCGGGTCCAATCCAGCAGCGCGGCGGTGTCGCCGGCACGCACCTTGTCGGCGATCCATGCGGTAAAGGCATCGACCTTGGCGCCCATCTGCGGGTCCGTCGAGATACCGTGCCGCATCGCGCCAAACACCGCACGAAGGTTGTGGGTGATGTGCCCGCTGCCGATCAGCAACACGCCGTCCTCGCGCAGCGGCGCAAGCGCCTTTCCGACGGCAAAATGCCATGCGGCATCGCGCGACGGATCGATCGACACCTGGACAACCGGGATATTGGCCATCGGCCAGCCGAGGATCAGCGGGTTCCAGGCACCATGGTCGTAGCCGCGCCGTGCGATGCGCTTGGGAGAAAGACCGGCATCCGACAGGAGCGTGACGATCCTTTCCGCCAATACCGGATCGCCCGGTGCCCGATAGACCATCTGGTAAAGTTCTGCGGGAAAGCCGCCGAAATCATAGATCATTGCCGGCGCCGGATCGGTGACGACCGAAACGCCGTCGGTTTCAAAATGCGCCGACATGATGACGATGGCGCGGGGTCGCGGCAGGCGGGTTCCGAGGCTGGACAGATAGTCACGCGCCTCGGACGGATCGATCACGACGTTCGGTCCGCCGTGGGAGACAAACAGGCTGGGTATGCGGGTCATGTAACACCCCTTTCGACGACCCTGAGATGGCCATCGACGAGCGTTCACCGCAAGCCCTATAGCGACGACATTACGTTCGTCATTCGTGAACGGGGCGGCAAGGCTTGCCACCCCGTTTGTTTCACTCGGCAGCAAGCTTTTGGGCGGAACGGCCGTGCTTGAGCCGTTCCGCCACGAGGAACGCCAATTCCAGCGACTGGTCCGCATTCAGGCGCGGGTCGCAATGGGTGTGGTAGCGATCCGACAACTGCGCCTCGGTCACGGCGCGCGCGCCGCCCATGCACTCGGTGACATCCTTGCCGGTCATTTCGACATGGATGCCTCCCGGATAGGTGCCTTCGCTGTCGTGCACGTCAAAGAACGAATTGACCTCGCCGAGCACGTAGTCGAACGGCCGCGTCTTGTAGCCGTTGGCGGTGATCGTGTTGCCATGCATCGGATCGCAGGACCACACCACTTTCTTGCCTTCGCGCTCGACCGCGCGGATCAGCGCCGGCAGGTGCTTTTCCACCTTGTCGTGGCCAAAGCGGGCAATCAGCGTCAACCGGCCCGGCTCATTGTGCGGGTTCAGCGTGTCGATCAGGTTCAGCATGTCGTCGGGATCGAGCGACGGGCCGCACTTCAGGCCGATCGGGTTCTTGACGCCGCGGCAATATTCGACATGGGCATGGTCGTGCTGGCGGGTGCGATCACCGATCCAGATCATGTGGCCGGACGTGGAATACCAATCGCCGGACGTTGAATCGACGCGGGTCATCGCCTCCTCGTAGCCGAGCAGCAGCGCCTCGTGCGAGGTGTAGAAATCGGTCTCGCGCAACCGCGCATATTGGTCAGACGTGATGCCGATCGAGGCCATGAAGTTGATGGTCTCGGTGATCCGCTCGGCGAGCTTTTCATAGCGCGCGCCCTGCGGGCTGTCCTTGACGAAGCCGAGCATCCACTGGTGCACATTGTCGAGGCGCGCATAACCACCCTGCGCAAAGGCGCGCAGCAGGTTCAGCGTCGCCGCCGACTGACGGTAGGCCATGATCTGACGCTCAGGGTCGGGAATGCGCGAGACTTCGTCGAATTCGGTGCCGTTGATGATGTCGCCGCGATAGGTCGGCAGTTCGATGCCGTCGCGCGTTTCCGTGTCGGACGAGCGCGGCTTGGCGAACTGGCCGGCAATGCGGCCGACCTTGACCACGGGCTTGGCCGAGCCGAACGTCAGGACGATCGCCATCTGCAGGAACACGCGGAAGAAGTCGCGGATGTTGTCGGCGCCATGCTCGGCAAAGCTTTCGGCGCAATCGCCGCCCTGCAGCAGGAAGGCTTCGCCATTGGCGACCTTGGCCAGCGCTGCGGTCAAGTTGCGCGCTTCACCGGCAAACACCAGCGGCGGATAGGACCGCAACTGCTGCTCGGTCTGGCGCAGCTTTTCTGCGTCCGGATAGAACGGAACCTGCTTGATCGGTTTGCTGCGCCAGCTGTCGGGTGTCCAGTTTTCTGCCATGGCTGTCTGCCTGTCTGTCATTGTCGATCAAAAACGTTGGTGCGCGCCCCTATAGAGCAGACAGGCGCCGCCTGTCACCCCGCAATTGAGGTCAGGGCAATTGCTGCACGAAAGTGCAATCCGTCAGAAGCCCATCGAACAATTCACGCTCGCCGGGCGCCAGCGACACGGCCCGCGGGTAGCGCGGAGCGTCCCGGTCCGTCAGGATCGGCGTCTCGCGTCCGGCTGTCTCTTCAATGAACCGGCGCACACCCGCTTCGCCGTAGTTCAGGTGATAGCCCTGCAGGACCGCATCCAGATAGCTTTGCAGGATCGCATGGCGTTGGTGCGGCCGGAACGGCCGGTTGCCTTCGTAGATGTAGACCGGGCAATTCACCGGCACCGGATGTTCGCATCGCACACCGTCGAGGTTCAGCCGGTGGCGCGTGTAACCGGCCTCCCTCTGGTCGAGCGCGGGCAGATTGGCCACATGGTCGAAGACCAGCAGGCCGTGCAGCCATGTGTCAGGCGCGCCGTCCGGGCTGGATGACAGGAGCGAGATGGGGTCGGGATGATCGTCCGGGCGCCCCTGCCAGCGCCTCTGCCAGCCATGCACGGATGCGCGTGCATAGCCGGTGATCTCGGTGCGATGGGTATAGGGATTGACCAGCGACCCGTAGCCGAAATAGGCGATCGCCTCGCCTGCCTGCGCGAGGGCCGAAAGCCTGTCACGCGCCGCGGCGTCCATGCCTCAGCCGTCGACCCGCACGCCGCCGCGCACACGGTAGCTCGGCTTGTACATTGTCACCAGTTCTTCGGCTGCCGTCGGATGCACGGCCATGGTCGCGTCGAAATGGTCCTTGGTGCAGCGGGCCTTCAACGAAATGCCGAGCAACTGCGCCATTTCGCCAGCACCCGGTCCGATCAGATGGGCGCCAACGACCACACGGCTTGCCGCATCGACGATGAGTTTCATCATCATGCGTTCCTTGCGGTCCGGCAGGACATTGTGCATCGGCCGGAACACCGCCTTGTAGACCTCGAGGTCGGGGTAGCGCTCGCTCGCCAGCGACTCGGTCAGACCGACCGTGCCGATTTCCGGCTGCGAGAACACGGCGGTGGCGATCGTGTCATAGTCCGGCTCGGTCGGATTGTTCCTGAAGATGGTCTCCAGAAGACACATGGATTCGTGGATCGCGACCGGTGTCAGTTGCACACGGCTGGTCACATCGCCGACCGAATAGATCCCCGGCGCTGACGTGCGCGAATAGGCGTCCACGACGATGGCGCCGCGCTTGTCGATGGCCACGCCAGCCTTGTCGAGGCCAAGGCCTTCGGTGTTGGGATGCCGCCCCAGCGCCAGCATGACCTGGTCGACCACAAGCTTTTCGCCCGACGCCAGATCGACAACGAGGCGCCCGTCATGGCGACGGTCAACATTCTCCATGATCTCGTGACACAGGACCCGGATGCCCTTGGCAATCATGGTGTCCTGCAGATGGTCGCGCAGGTCCTCGTCGAAACCGCCAAGGATCTTGGCGCCGCGATAGATCAACGTCGTCTCCACGCCGAGGCCATGGAAGATGTTGGCGAACTCGACCGCGATGTAGCCGCCTCCGGCGATCACGATCGCCTTCGGCAGTTCCGGCAGATGAAACGCGCCGTTTGACGTGATGCAAAGATTGTGGCCGGGCAGATCATCATGCAGGAACGGGCGCCCGCCCGTGGCAATCAGGATATGCTCGGCCGTGACGACCTCACCGGATGCTTCCAGCAGCACGGAATTGGGACCGGCCAGGCTGGCGCGGGTATCATGGATGGTGACGCCGTTGTTTTCGAGGCCCTTGCGATAGAGCCCCTCCAGTCGGGCAATTTCGCGGTCCTTGTTGGCGATCAGTTTTTGCCAGTCGAACCGGGTCTCGCCGACATGCCAGCCGTAGCCCTCCGCATCTTCGAAATGCTCGGAATATTGCGAGGCGTAGACGAAGAGCTTTTTGGGAACACAGCCACGGATGACGCAAGTGCCGCCCATCCGGTATTCCTCGGCAAGCGCGACGCGCTTTCCCATGGCGCCGGCGAGGCGTGCAGCGCGGACGCCACCCGAGCCACCCCCGATGACGAAGAAATCATAATCGAAGGTGGACAAGGGAAAACTCCGGCTGGTTCGTCTGGATTACTGGGCAGGCGCCGGCGCAACCTCACCGGTGGCAGGCGCAAGGGCATCAGCCGGCACCTCGGCGCGGATGTTGGCCTCGCGCAGGCGCGTGCCTACGGCCTCGACGAGATCGCGCTCGATGCCGCGGCGCCAGACATTTGCCGCTTCCGCCACTTCACGCGTGACGACCGGCGCGTTGCGAAGCAGGGCCTGGCCCGCATCGGTCGCATAGAAGTCGGCGATGGCCTGAAGGTCCGCCTCGGAAAAAGCCTTGGCGTAGGCCCGTGCTGCCTCGGTTTCCAGATCGGCGCGACGCGCGGCAATCTTCAAGGTTTCTTCTTCGACAAACTGCGTGATCTGGGCTTCCAGATCCGGATTGTTCTGGATCAGGCGCTCCTGAAGGCTCCCGGCCAGGCTTGGCAGGATCTGGTCGTAGGGCGCGGTTGCCGAGATGCCATTGATCGCAGCCCGCGCCGCAGCAAGATGGCTCTCGCTCAGTTCCTGGGCAGATGCCGGCGAGGCAAGGGCCGCACAGACCATCATCGTCGCGAGGGAGGATTTCAACAGTTTATGCATGTTCAAACTTTCCTGTCGTGTTGTCCGGACAAATCCGGTTCGGTCCTCGGTACCCGTCATCGGGGTTTGACCTTGATCTCACGGACGCCTTCGAGACCGGCGATGATGGCAAGGTCGGCCATCCCGAGAAACAGCCCATGTTCGACGACGCCGGGAATGGCGTGAAGGGCGACCGAGAGGGCCTCTGGGTCGGAAATGTGGCCGAATGATGCGTCAACGATATGATGGCCGCCATCCGTGACGAACCAGTTGTCGTCGCGATCCGTGCGCAGCGCCAAGGTTCCGGAAAGACCGAGTTCCGACGCTGCCGCCTCGATCGAACCGACCGTGGCCTTGAGACCGAACTTGTTGACTTCGATCGGCAACGGGAAGCGCCCGAAATTGGCAACCAGCTTGCTGTCATCGGCAATCACGATCATCCGCGCTGCGGCATGCGCGACGATCTTCTCGCGAAGCAGCGCGCCGCCGCCACCCTTGACGAGGTTCAGCGACGGATCGATTTCGTCGGCACCGTCGATCACCAGATCGAGCACCGGTTCATCATCAAGGGACGCAAGCGGAACACCCAGTTCGACGCAAAGCCCCGCGGTTCGTTCGGAAGTCGGAATACCGATGATCGAAAGGCCGTTGGTGACGGCTTCGGCCAGGGCGCGCACGAAGTGTTCGGCGGTCGAGCCGGTGCCGATGCCCAGCTTCATGCCATCACGCACATGGGCCAAGGCCGCACGGGCGGCCTGTTCCTTCATGGCCTCGATGGACATGTCAGTACCCCTTCTCCACGTCGCGGCGATGCGTTAACACGGAAATCATCCGCGCGCCAACCGCCTCGGCGCCGGTTCCCTCGGCAAATTTCCCGGAAGCCCGAAGACCAAATGCCAGAGCCAATCATCGTCTACGATCTCGACGGAACCCTCGTCGATACGGCACCAAACCTAATGTCGAGCCTCAATGCCGTTGTCGCAAAACGCGGCCTGATGCCGGTGACCCGGGATGATCTCAGTCATCTCGTCGGTCACGGCGGCCGGGCCATGCTGGCCAAGGTCTACGAGAAAAACCGCCGCGCGCCGGACGATGCCGAAGTCGATGCCATCATTGCCGAGTTCCTCGAAGACTATGCCCGCGACATGCCCGGCCAATCGCATCCCTTCCCCGGCGCCGTGGGTAGCATCGAGCGTTTCCGCGCCGCCGGCTGGCGCGTTGCGATCTGCACCAACAAGACCGAGCGCCTCGCGGTGCGGCTGATCACGTCGCTCGGCCTTGCCCACCTGTTCGAGGCGATCTGCGGTGCCGACACGTTTGCCGTGCGAAAACCCGATCCCGGCCATCTGACCGCAACGATTGCGCAGGCGGGCGGCGACCCGGCGCGCGCCGTGATGATCGGAGACAGCGAGACCGACATTCGCACGGCCAAGGCGGCCGGCATCCCGGTCGTCGCAGTCGATTTCGGCTACACCCATGCGCCGGTCGCAACTTTTGCGCCGGAGAAGGTCATTTCCCACTTCGACGAACTGACGCCGTCGCTGGTCGATGCGCTTCACCATGCCATGGCTGCAGGACAACGCAGCGATTGACGAACCGGCCAAGCCGCGACTATATCGCGGCCCTGCTCCGGTGCATCATGCGCCGGTCCGGGCGATTAGCTCAGCGGGAGAGCACTCCCTTCACACGGGAGGGGTCACTGGTTCAATCCCAGTATCGCCCACCATTCTTTTCAATCAGGTTCAGTTGGCATCCCGTCACCGACGGGCAAGGCGCAACTGCGCGTTTCGGCATCACCCCGAACCCGTCTGCCGCAAATTTAATCGCTTCTGTTGCGCCGCACAAATTTTGTGCGTCTTTTGTCGCAACGCTGACAGCTTGCGAACTCCGCAACCCGGCAAAAGCCGCGGCGCCATTCGAACGAAAGATCGCAAGACATTGAAATACATGGACTAAATAGAAGATGTTAACGCCGCGGTAATCAGTTGGCACAGCGGTTGCTCTCCAAGAATGCGGCGCCTTGCCGAAGTCAACTGGAGATCCTCCCATGCACCTGATTACCCGCCGCCTCGTCCTGACCGCTGCTGCGGCCATTCTGGCGAGCTCGACCGCCCTCATCGGCGCACAAGCGCAAGAAGAAACCATCAAGGTCGGCATCCTGCATTCGCTGTCCGGCACGATGGCGATTTCCGAAACCACCCTGAAAGACACAATGCTGATGCTCATCGAGCAGCAGAACGCCAAGGGCGGCCTGCTCGGCAAGCAGCTCGAAGCCGTTGTCGTCGATCCCGCATCGGACTGGCCGCTGTTTGCGGAAAAGGCCCGCGAATTGATGACCGTCTCCAATGTCGACGTGATGTTCGGCTGCTGGACCTCGGTGTCGCGCAAGTCCGTACTCCCGGTCTTCAAGGAGTTGAATTCGATCCTGTTCTACCCGGTGCAGTATGAGGGTGAGGAGAGCGAGCGCAACGTGTTCTACACCGGTGCGGCTCCCAACCAGCAGGCGATCCCGGCCGTCGACTATTTGATGAAGGAAGAAGGCGTGAAGCGCTGGGTGCTGGAAGGCACGGATTACGTCTATCCGCGCACCACCAACAAGATCCTCGAAGCCTATCTGAAGTCCAAGGGCGTCAAGGACGAAGACATCTCGATCAACTACACGCCGTTCGGTCACAGCGACTGGCAGACCCGCGTCGCCGATATCGTCAAGTTCGGCTCCGCCGGCAAGAAGACCGCCGTGGTCTCCACCATCAACGGCGACGCCAACGTTCCGTTCTACAAGGAGCTTGGCAATCGCGGCGTGAAGGCGAAAGACATCCCGGTCGTCGCCTTCTCCGTCGGTGAAGAAGAACTCGCCGGCATCGACACCAAGCCGCTGGTCGGCCATCTCGCCGCCTGGAACTACTTTGAGTCGATCGATACGCCGGCGAACAAGGAATTCATCGCCAAGTGGAAGGCCTTCACCAAGAATCCGAAGCGCGTCACCAACGATCCGATGGAAGCCCATGTTATCGGCTTCGCCATGTGGGTCGATGCCGTGAAGAAGGCCGGCACCACTGATCCGGACAAGGTGATCGATGCGCTGCCGGGCACCAAAGCGCCGAATCTGACCGGCGGTGTTTCCGAAATGCTGTCGAACCATCACATCACCAAGCCGGTCTTCATCGGCGAAGTGCGCGGTGACGGTCAATTCGACGTGGTGTGGAAGACCCCCGGCCTTGTCGCCGGCGACGCCTGGTCCGATGAATTGCCGGGCTCCAAGGACCTCGAAGCCGACTGGGTCAAGCTCAAGTGCGGCAACTACAACACGGTCACCAAGAAGTGCGGCGGGCAAGGTTCGTGACATCCGGATACTGATCTCCGGACGCTGACCATACCGGAGGCGGCGGTTCACGCCGCCTCCATCCAACGATCCTCACTTCGATCCTCACCTCGCTTTGGTGCCGGGAAAATTGGCAATGACACCATTCTGCGGCCGCGTGGTCGCGTATGTCCTGGCGCTGGTGTTTCTCGTGATCGCGCCGCCGGCGTTCAGCCAGTCGCTCGATGACGCAATGACCAAATTCGCCGCGGATTCCTTCAACCGGACGGAGGAGGGCATCACGGCGGTGACGGCAACCGGTTCGCCGCGCGCGCGCGCCATCATCGAGGCGCTTCAGGGCGGCAATCTCGTCTTCGATCCCGAGAGCAAGAAGATCTTCATCCGCGATGGCAGCCGCCTTGTCGATGCTGCCACTGGCAACGCGGTGGCTGCGCCGCCCGCTGACCTGAAGCCGGTCCGGATCAACAACCGGCTTCGCCGCGCCATCGAAGCTGCGATCGGAACGCTGACCCTGATGTCGCCGGATCCGGGCACCCGGCTGTCGGCGGCCCAATCGGTGGTCCGGTCGCGCGACGTGAATTCGCTTCCCGCGCTCGATACTGCAATCGCCAAGGAAACCGACCCTCGGGTCCGGCGCGTGCTCACCGAGGCCCGAGCGGCCATCATTCTCTATAAGGACGATGCTTCGGAGGCGGACAAGACTGCAGCGATTTCGGTGCTTCGAGAGCGTGGCGACCAGGAATC
>JBGSWL010000007.1:0-8336 GCA_041752455.1 Roseitalea sp.
GCCCGCCGACGCGCCGCGCCCGTCCCGTACGCCGCGCGCTGTCAAGGCCGGCGACGGCCTGACCTATGAGACCGAGGACTTCTTCGAGCAGGAAACCATGGGCGAACTGGAGCTGGAGGCAGGCATAACGCCGGCCCCTGCCCGCAAGTTTCCAAGCGCGGCTTCCATTGCAGCAACCGTCTTGGGCCTGATCCTGTCGCTGGCATTCGGCCTGTGGGCCGATGCGCTGGTGCGCGAACTTGCTTCCCGCAACCCGATCCTCGGGCAAATCGGGCTGGCGCTGATCGCGATTTTTGTCGTTGCGGTTGTGGTCCTGGTTGCGCGCGAACTGATCGCCCTTGGGCGGTTGCGCTCGGTCGCCGCACTGCAGGCGCGGATCATCGCAGCGCGTGCCGCCAACAATGCGCGCGAGATCACCGAAGCAACCAAGGCGCTGGAGCGGCATCTGGCGGGCCATCCGAAGACCGCCGCCGGGCGCGCGCGGCTGGACGAAACCCGCTCCATGGTGATCGATGCGGCCGACCGTCTCGACATCACCGAGCGCGAACTCCTGGCAGGTCTTGACCGTGAGGCACGCGCCATGGTGCTCGGTGCCGCACGGCGGGTGTCGGTCGTCACGGCGGTCTCGCCGCGCGCCCTCGTCGATATCGGCTATGTGCTGTTTGAAAATATCCGGCTGATCCGCAAGATGGCCGAGCACTATGGCGGGCGCACCGGTGCACTGGGAACGCTGGCGCTTGCCCGCCGGGTCATTGCGCATCTGGCTGTGACCGGAACGTTGGCGCTTGGTGACACGCTGATCCAGCAGTTTTTGGGCCATGGCCTTGCGGCGCGGCTTTCCGCCCGGCTTGGCGAGGGTGTCGTCAACGGGTTGATGACCGCGCGCGTCGGTCTTGCGGCGATCGATGTCTGTCGGCCGGCACCGTTTTCAGCCCTGCCCCGCCCGCGCATGGCCGACATGGCCGGACGGCTGATCAGCATGACAAACGAGAAGACACAAGAAAAGCTGCCAAAGACCGGCTGACATTCCGCTCCGGGAAGATTGCATTAACCAATCGCGGGCATTCTCCGGACAGTCTCGTTTGTGCCCTGTCAGGATGTGCCCCAATGCTTGCTCGCCTTGCCCTGTCTCTCGTTGCATTCGGCGTTGTCGGCCTTGCCACCACAGCGCCCGCGCTGGCCAACGATACCCGCGATGCCAAGTTCTTCACCAAGATCGAAGGCAAATGGCGCGGCCCCGGTGAAATCGTCGCCGGCAAATACAAAGGCACCAAGTTCACCTGCGACCTCGACGGCACGACGCCGAAGTCGTCACTCGGCATGGCGCTGGACGGTCAATGCCGGGTCGGCGTCTTCACCCAGAAGATGTCCGCTTCGGTCGAACGCAAGGGCCGTGGCTACAAGGGCACTTTCCTTGATGGTGCCGTCGGCGAAGGCCTCGATGTGGTTTCCGGCAACGTCTCGGATGACCGGGTTGTCCTGACACTGAACCGCAAGCAGCTGAACGGTGCGATGCTCGCAAGGCTCGCCTCGGACAACAAGCTCAATGTGACCGTCTCCGTGCGGGTCGGCGACGACCTCGTTCCGGTGATCGGCATGAGCCTTGATCGCATCGATGCGACGGCGGTCGGCTCGATCCAGTAGTCGATCAATCGGTCAGCGCAATCTGCTCATCGGCGCGCACGATGCCGGCGGCGTCGGTCCGCCTCGCCCATTCACGAATCGTCTGCCCTTCGATTTCCATGTCGCCGGCGATATCGGCGAGCGGCACCATCACAAAGGCCCGCTCGAACATGCGCGGATGTGGCACGGACAGGTCGAAGGTCGAGATCGTCTGGTCGCCATAGGTCAGCACATCAATGTCAAGCGTTCGCGGCCCCCAGCGCAGGTTGCGCACCCGGCCCCGCTCGCGCTCGGCATCCAGCATCCGGGCCAGAAAGGCGTGCGGCATGAGCCGCGTTTCAATCGCCGCACATGCATTGAAGAACCGGGCCTGCAGGACAATCCCCCACGGCGGTGTCGAATAGACCGGCGAGACGGAAACGACCTTGCAGTCGCTGTCGGTATCGATGGTCGCAAGCGCATGGCGCATCGCCGGCACAACATCGCCGATATTGCCGCCGAGGCCGACATGGACCAGCACGCGGTCAGGCCTCGTGGACAACACGGACCTCGACATGGTCGAGCACGCCGGGAACCGGCGCGTTGGGCTTGCGAATGGTGATGTCAGCGCGGCGGATCTGCGCGAACCGTGCGCAAAGCGAACGGGCGATATCCAGCGCCAGAGCCTCGATCAGATAACGGCGCTTGCCGGTGACGATCCGCTCGATTTCCTTGAAGGCAATGCCGTAGTCGACCGTCCCGGCGATATCGTCGCGTTCCAGCGCATCGCCCGGATCGACGCTCAGGACCACATCGACATAAAAGCGCTGGCCGAGAAACTCTTCCTGCTCGAAGACGCCGTGGCGCGCAAAGAACGCGCAATTGGTCATGCGGATTTCATACACGGGCGCTCACTCCACCGTGGCCAGGGTCGCGGCAACCATAGCATCGGCAATGGCGAGCGCGTCCTTGTTCATTGCGACATCATGCACCCGGAAAACCGCCGCGCCCGCCATCCGGAGCAAAGCCGTCGTCGCGGCCGTGCCGACATCGCGTTGGTCGGTGTCGCGGCCGGTCACGTGGCCGATGAACCGTTTGCGGCTGGTGCCTGCAAGCAAGGGAAAGCCGAGCGCATGCAGTTCGCCAAAACGCGCCATCAGTTGCATGTTCTGCGCCGGATCCTTGGCAAAACCGAACCCCGGATCGAGCACGATCGCGGCCTCGCTGACACCGGCTGCCAGTGCGATCTCGATCGACCGGCCGAGAAACCGCTTCTGGTCTTCGATGACATCGGCATCAATGGTGCGGTCGCGCCCGGTGTGCATGAGAACGACACCGGCGCCGGTTTGCGCCGCAACGCGGGCAATGTCCGGATCACGCTGGAACCCCCAGACGTCATTGATGATGTGCGCCCCGGCACCGACCGCCCGTTCGGCGGTCGAGGCCCGGTAGGTATCGACCGAGATCACCATGCCGGAGAGGGCTTCCATCACGGAGGCCAGCGCTGGCAACAGCCGCGCCTGCTCGGTCGCGGCATCGACCGGATCTGCACCAGGCCGCGTGCTCTCGGCACCAAGGTCGAGGATGTCGGCACCAGCGCGCGCCAGCGACACCGCATGAGCCTGTGCTGACCTTGCATCGCCGGCAAGGCCGCCATCGGAGAAACTGTCAGGCGTCACGTTGACTATGCCCATCAGCAGGCCGCGCGGACCAAGCGTCAGCACACGTCCATGGGCAAGCGGCCAGACGCGTTCGGCAAATGCGCCCGGCAAAAAGGCGGGCGTGCTCAGGCCTGACGCTCCGGAACATGCACGACCAGACCGTCGAGCTCTGCGCTCATCTTGATCTGGCACGACAGGCGCGACATCGGGCGCGTGTCGTAGGCAAAGTCCAGCATGTCTTCTTCCATGACCTGCGGCGATCCGGCCTTGGCTGTCCACGCGTCATCGACATAGACATGGCAGGTCGCGCAGGCGCAGGCACCGCCGCACTCGGCCTCGATGCCCGGCACCGAGTTGCGGATGGCGTTTTCCATCACGGTTGATCCATCGGCCGCATCCAGATCAAAACGGGTACCGTCATGGGCAACAATCGTCAGCTTGGGCATCTCGAACTCCGGGAAAAACGGGGCGGACAGCCCGCGTGCCGGAATTAACCGCTTGGCGGTCCCTGTCAAGCAAGACCGCCCGCTTCAGTCAGCGCAAAAGCGAATTGATATAGTCGCAGGTCCGGTCGATCTCGCGCACCAGGGCGGTCACATGGCGCGGTTGGTCAGGATCGTTTTCCACAGCATCGGCACGCGCCGCGAGCGGTTCGGCGCCGATTGCCCGGGCAGCACCTTTCAGGGTGTGTGCGTGACGACGACGCCCTTCAGTGTCGTCAAGCGAGCCGACAGCGAGTGAAATCTGTTTGGCCTGGCGCAGAAACAGCTGGAGCACCTCTTCGCCAAGCAGGCGGTCACCGCCGGTCTGTTCGGCGAGGCGATCAAGGTCAACCGGACGCTGCCCGGCCTTGTGGCCACGCGATTCAGGCGTTTCAAAAACAGGGAAGCGCGGTGTTTTGACCGACAGCATGA
Source organism: Roseitalea sp. (assembly GCA_041752455.1). GTDB lineage: Bacteria > Pseudomonadota > Alphaproteobacteria > Rhizobiales > Rhizobiaceae > JBGSWL01. The sequence goes on from JBGSWL010000007.1 coordinate 4,178, forward strand.
CAGAACCTTTGAGCGAAATCCGTTGCGGATGTGGCGATCTGACCGATGACGCATGTTAGTGCGCCAATGGTCGCCAACCGGTTAATCGCCCCGTTAACCGTACCGCCGGATTGGCTGCGACAAGCCATGAAATTTCTGCACGATCAGTTTCCTGTTAACCTTGTGTTTAAACTTTTACCATCGCGCCAATTCGCGTGTATGAATTAGGCAGTTGTACCTATACGATACAACCATGTGGTTTGTTTGCCCGTTTTGTCGGCAACCGGCCGCGCATGGTCTACAAACGGTGAGTGTGTACCGGGCTCCATCCCCCGGGGGGCGAGTAGAAAGAGGCTGTCATGGCTGTCAATAAGAACGCGTCAGATTTCGATCTGGACATGGAGCTTGCGCTTCAAGAGGCATTGGAATCCGACCTCGTCGGAGACAACGAAACCGCCAAGACGGTCGATGTCGAGATGTTCGATCTGGACGATGCGCTGTCACTTGATGACTTCGAGGATCAGGTCGGGCGCGCCGCGAGCGAGCTTTCCTCCAAGCCGAACGTTGCGTTCGACGACTTTGATGCCCTTGTCGACAGCATGGCGACCAAACAGGATCAGGCACGATTTTCCAACGATGACGTGGTGACTGCGGTGGCTGGCGCTGCAGTCGCGGCAACAGCTGCCGTGACAACCGCGCCAACATCGGCGTCTGCGGCCACAGCACCGCGCTCAACGCCGTTCAAGCCGGCCAACGATGACAGTTCCGAACGCGAATATGCGCAGCTTCTCGAGCGCATGTCGGTACGCTCGTCGGGGCGGCCCATGCTTTGGGCCGGGATCACCAGCGTGGTCTGGGCGCTGCTCGGTCTGGCGCTGGCCCATGTCCTCTATGCGCCCGCCATGTGGCAGATCTCGTCCTTCGCCGAACTGCGCGCCCTGCCCGGTGTCGTCGCTGTCGCCGTCGGCGTGATCATTCCGGTCTTCTTCTTCTACGGCTTTGCCGTGATGCTCCGCCGCGCCAACGAAATGCGCGCTACGGCCCGCTCCATGAGCGAAATCGCCTTTCGCCTCGCCGCCCCGGAAACCCTGGCCGGCGACCGCGTCGCCACGGTCGGCCAGGCTGTGCGCCGTGAAATTGCCGCCATGGGCGAAGGCATAGAGCGCACCATTGCCCGCGCCAGCGAACTGGAATCGATGATGCAGGGCGAGGTCTCGGAACTCGAGCGCGCCTATTCGGACAATGAAGTGCGGGTGCGCTCGCTGCTGACCGACCTTGGCAACGAACGGGAAGGCATCGTCACCCACGCCGAGCGCCTTCGCGCGTCGATCTCCGGTGCCCACCAGCAATTGCGCGAGGAACTTGGCGCAGCCACCGAGGTGATCCGCGAAAACGTCGTCAATGCATCGACCCAGTTGTCGGCGGCGCTCAACCAGACCGGCGATGATTTTGTCGGAAGGGTTCGCGAATCCGGCAGCGCGCTCAACCAGACGCTTGCCAGCCAGATCGAGGAGTTGTCGGGACGTGTGGCCTCGACCGGCGAAGCATTTGCCAGCCTTCTCGACACCCGGATTGCCAACCTCAACCAGGAAAGCGAAGGCGCCAGCCAGCGCCTCGCGGAAGCACTCGAAACCCGCACTCTGTCGATGGTGACGCTCCTCGGAGACGCCACACGCTCGATGACCGGCGAGTTCGATGCCCGCCTGTCGGGCTTCGAAGAGACCATGTCGACGCGCGGTCAACGCCTGCTGGACGAGTTCGAGACCCGTGTCAGCGCCGTCAATACCGGCACCGAACGCCTGAATGCAGCGCTGGACCAGCGCGCCCGCCAGTTGAACGAGACATTGCTGGAGCGGACACGTGCGATTGCCGAAACCCTGACCGGCGGCACCGAAGCCATCACCGGCACGACGGAAACAGCGCGCAATGCCATTGCCGAGCAGACCACCACGCTGCAGGCATCGCTGAGCCAGGTCATCGCCGAGCGCACCGACGCGCTTGCGCAGGCTCTCGACGAAATGGCCGAGAAGATGGCCGGGCGCATCGACGAACGGGCCGGCGCCTTTGCCGCTCGCGCCGACGAGCGCACCCAGGCGGTGTATGGCTCGGTGGCTCACGTCACCGAAAAGCTTGCCGCTGCGATTGATGCGCAGGCAAACATTGTCGATGCGCGCTTTGCCGCTGCTGCAGGCACGGCCGAAACGGCCGCCGGGCAGGTAGCTGCACGGCTTGCTGAACAGGCCAATGCACTTGACCAGCGCTTTGCCGCCGCCACCGGCACAGTCGAGGGCACCGCCACGCGCCTGATGGTCGCACTCGACGAGACAGCAGCACGCGTCGACGACCGCTTTGCCGCCGCCGCAACATCCGCCGAACAGTCGGCACAGCGGGTTGCAAGCGCGCTCGAAGAGCAAGCGAAGGCTGTCGATCAGCGCTTTGCCGCTGCGGGCGATGCATCCGAACAGTCCGCTCGCCGCCTCTCGTCTGCGCTCGAAGAACAGACAGCCGCCATGGAACGCCGCGCAGCCGAAATGGCAGAGCGCCTCCGCCAGGCTGGCGAAGAAACCGAACGCCGCGTGTCGGAAAATGCCGATGCCTTCCTGCGGCGTCTGGAAGAACGCACTGCTGCGCTGTTCGGGTCGGTCGACAAGTCGGCCGAAGTCTTGCGCACGGCGCTCGACGCCCCGACCGGCGATCTCGAACTGCGCGCGCGCCTGCTTGCCGACCGGCTTGCAGCGATGGCGGAGGAAGTCTCGGCCTCGGTGGAAACACGCACCAATGCAGCCGTGGAAGCACTCCGCAGCGCCACCTCCATGCTGGATGACACATTCGTGGCCCAGACCGGCGTTGTCGACGAGCGCACGGCTACCATGCAGCGCGCCCTGTCGATCGGTGTCGACAATGTGCGTCGTGCGCTGGAGGAAAGCGCCGGACAACTTGCCGGCACCCTGCGCGACCGCGTCATCGAGACCCGCGCGGCTATCGAGGAAGAAACCGCACGTGTGGCCGCGCTTGGCAGCGACGCGAGCGGCAGCCTGACGGCCCGCCTGTCGGAAGTGCTTGCGGCCCACCAGCAGGCGCTGAGCGACGACATCTCCCGCTATGACCAGGCGATCAACGACCGTGCAAGCGCCCTGCACGAAACGCTGGACCGCACCGCGGCACCGCTGATCGAACGGCTTGGCCGCGACGGCCAGGAACTGGCCAACCAGCTGGAAGAGGCAACCCGCGCTGCAACGGAACGGCTGCGCGTGGAAAACCAGACGCTTGTCCAGATGATGGCAAGCCGCACCGCCGAAACGTTGACCGCCGTCGAATCGATCCAGGCATCGCTCAGCGACAATGTCGGCGATCTCCTCGAACGCCTGGCCAATTCCAATGCGCGCCTCGGGGAAATCGTCGATCTGGCGACCCGGAACCTTGGCGCACTGGAAGTCGGCGTTGGCGATGCCACGCACGGCTTCGAGACCCGCGTCGGGCACATCGCCGAGAACCTGCGCAATTCGGTCTCGATGCTTGGCACCAACGCCGAGCGGCTTGAAACCGTCAGCGACCGCACGCTTGGCGACATCTCGGCGATTGCGCGGCGCTTCGAGGAGCATTCCAACGTGCTTGCCTCCGCCTCCGATCTCCTCGGCAAGGCACAGGACACGTTGAACCTGACGCTCGAAGACCGGCAGGAAGCCCTGCAAACCCTCTCGCTCGGTCTTGTGGAGAAATCCGAGCAGATCCAGTCGATCATGCGCGGCTTCGAGGATGTGGTTTCCGGCACCTTGCGCAATGTCGAGTCGCGGGCGCTGTCATCAACCGACACACTGGCCACCAGCATTCGCCAAACGGCCGACGAGGCCATCGGCCGGTTCGACGAGGCGACGGTCGAAATGCGCCGCGTCTCTGCGGAAATCCGCAACGAACTGGAAGCCACACGCGATGAAGTGCGCCGTGGTGTTCTCGAACTGCCGGAAGAAACCCGTGAAAGCGCAAACGCGATGCGCCGAGCCGTTGCCGAACAAATCAACGCGCTGAAAGACCTGTCGCGGATTGTCGAGGAATCCGGCAAGGCGTTCAACACCGGTGGCCCGCGCCGCGCGGCGCCGCAACCACAACCGCAACCGCAACCGGCAGCACGGGCACCCATGGCACGCCCTGCACCGTCCATATCGGATCGCGACACCGGCCT
>JBGSWL010000008.1:0-100037 GCA_041752455.1 Roseitalea sp.
GCGGCGCGCTCCTGCTCGGCAGATCGCATGCGAAGCGAATGTTCACGCTGGCGCTCGGCCTCCTCGGCCCGCACCTTTGCTTCGCGCTCGCGCTGCTGTTCCGCGCGCCGGGCCTTGCTGTCGCCCCCGGTAGCTCGCGCTTCGATGGAGCCGCCGCAAGGCTTCCCCTTCACACTGCGCAGGTAATCGACCCAGTCGCCGAACTGCGCGCCGGTGATCGAATTGACAGGCCGACTGAGTGCTACGAGACGAGCACTGGCCCCATTCCGGCCAACGGCTTTGCGCAAGCGGCTGATCGCTGCGAGAGTTGCCTGGTCAATTCGGCCTCGGATATTGCCCTCGTAGCAGCCGAGCCTGATCAGTTCGCGCTGAATCTGATTGATCAGGGCTCTCCGCTCGACCACATCGAGGCGATCACCGCTGCCCTGCGCCGCGACGGGCACAGCCGATCCCACGATCAGGCCACCCGCCAGATTTAGAGCCAACAACACCGCTGGCAGCCGATTCAGAATTACTTTGAATACAGTTCTCGACATCTGGGCTCTCCCAAACGGGCCGACCCCGCCCGTCGCAATCTATTGCGTCGCAACCACGGCCACAACGAGGCATTGGCCGCTATCCACCCGCGTCATCCACCGATCGATTGCCAGCCCATCTTGGGCGGTCCAGAACAGCGTCAATTCGCCATAGCGGTCACGAGATGAGCGAATGCTGAACACCGCCACCACCCTCGTCGCTCACGAAAGCCCAACGATGCGTCGCGCAGCCATCCTGTCCCTCATCGCCGCGATGAGCTTTACCGGGGCGAATGTGCCGTTCGGCAAGGCGATCGTGCTCGAAGTGCCCGTTCTCGTGTTCCTCGCCTTTCGCTTTGCGGTGGCAAGCATCGCTCTTCTCGCCGTCGCACATCGCGAGCCCGGACCAACGCTGACCGCGCTGCCAACCTGGCGCTGGCTCGATATCGCCATTCTGGCGGCTATAGGCTCGGTATTGTTCACGCTGTTCATGCTCGAAGGCACGAAACGCACCGCCGCCGTCGACGCCGGCATCATCACGGCGACTATTCCGGCTGTCGTGGCGCTGATCGGCGCCGCCGTGTCACAGCGCTGGCCGACAACGGCGCAGACCCTGCTGATCACCTTGGCCGTCGCCGGCCTTATCGCCATCCAACTCGGCGGCAACGCTGCCGGGGCAGGCGGCAGTTGGCAGGGCAATGCCCTGGTTGGTGCTGCGGTGCTGTGCGAGGCGACCTTCGTCGTCGTCTCGCAGCGTATGAGTGCCCTGGTTCGCCCGATCCGCCTATCGCTGGCGGTTTCGGTGATGAGCCTTGCTTTTTGCCTGCCGCTCGCAGCCTTCGCGCTCGATGGATTTGATCCATTCGCGGTGCGGCCGGAAATCTGGCTGCTGGCGCTCTGGTACGCGCTGTCGTCGAGTGTGTTCTGCACGGTGCTTTGGTATCGCGGCGCGGCGCTCGTTCCGACCTGGCTCGCGGGCCTCGCCACGGCGGCGCTGCCGGTGACGGCGATAGCGGTTGCAGCAGCTTTTCTCGGCGAACCGGTCAGCGCGGCACAGTTCGCCGGCGCGACACTGGTGATCGTCGCCATCGTGGTCGGCGCGCTGGCCAAGGACCGGCCAGAGCCGGTCACGCGAAGGCCGCCCCAGCAGGACTGAAACCGCGGCATCGACAGCACACGCGACCGGGTCCGACTATAGTCGCCGATCACTCAGGCGCGCGCTCGCGACCGCAGAATCTCGGCGACCTCGTTCGGCGTCGCCGCCACTGTGACACCAGCAGCCTCGAGCGCGGCCTTCTTGCCGGCATAAGAGCCCTTGTCGCCCATCACGATGGCGCCGGCATGCCCCATCTTCTTGCCGGGCGGCGAGGCTGCGCCGGCGATGAAGGCCGCGACCGGCTTCTTCATCGTACTGGCGTATTCGGCTGCCTCCTCCTCCATGCCGCCACCGATCTCGCCGACGAGCGCGATCATCTCAGTGCGCGGATCCTCATCGAGAGCCACCAACGCGTCACGCGTGGTGGTGCCGATGATCGGATCGCCACCGATACCGACGAAGGAGGAAATGCCGAGACCAGCCTGCACGAGATTGAGGCAGAGCAACGTGCCGAGTGAGCCCGAACGCGAGACGACGCCGACGTTTCCCTTGGCGAACACGCGCGGGTTGAACGCCGGCATGAAGCCGACGAAACATTCCCCGGTGGTGACCAGACCTGCGGTGTTCGGTCCGATCACTTTGCAACCGGCTTCACGCGCTGCCGCGAGCGCATACATGGTGTCCTGCACGGGCACGTGCTCGGTGAGGCATACGATCTTGGAAATGCCGGCGCCGATCGCGTCGAGTAGCGCCTCCTTGACGCCGAACGGTGGAATGAACATCACCGCCGCATCGATCCAGGTATCCTTCGCTGCATCGCGCGCCGTTGCCCAAACCGGGCTTGCCAGATGGCTTTCGCCGGCTCGCTTCGGATTGGTGCCGCCGATGATCTTCGTGCCGTAGCCGCGCATATGCTCGGCCCAGAACGTGCCCTGCTTGCCGGTGATCCCCATCACGAGGACCGTCTCGTTACCGCGAATGATCATCGCGCTGCCTCCACGGCGGCCTTCACCGCATCGTCCATCAGATCATATGGCGTAATGCCGAGCCGATCCTTGACCATCGCTATCGCTTCGTCCTCGCCGGTGCCGTGAATCGTGAACACGATCGGAATGGTCGGCTTCAGCGTCTGCCAGGCATTGATGACGCCCTCTGCCATCACGTCGGTCCGTGCGAAGGCGCCACAGAAGTTGACCAGCAGGCATTTGACGCGCGGATTGGACAACACGAGTTCGAGTGCGGGGGTCGCCTTCGTGTAGCTCTCGCCACCGATCTCAAGGAAATTAGCCGGCCGGCCGCCGAAGTGGCGCACCGCATCCATCGTTGTCATGGTCAAACCGGCACCGTTGGCCAGCACACCGACCTCGCCGTCGAGTTCGATGTACTTCAGCTCGAGCACCTTGGCGCGTGCCTCGATCGCAGTGGTCGGGTCAGGCGACCCGACAGCGGCGATCGCATTGCGGCGCGGGATCGCGCTATCATCGAGCACGAACTTGCAGTCGAGCGCCACGAGGTGGCCATTGCGCGTCATCACTAGCGGATTGATCTCGATGAGTTCGCCGTCGTTGTCGATCCAGGCGCGGTAGAGCTTTTCAAGAACGTCGGCAACAGCCGACTCGGCGGTCGGGATCATGGCCGATAGCGCCGCTCTGAGACGCGCCGGCCCTGGCCCTTTGCGAATATCGATCGGCAGCCGCAGCAGGCTGTCGGGCTTTTCGGCAGCGATCTCTTCGATGTCCATGCCGCCTTCCGTCGAGAACAGCAGCAGCGGACCCTTGCTCTCGGGATCAGTAACGATGGCAGCATACATCTCGTGCTGGATCGCAACTTGCTCCTCGACCAGCAAGCGCTCGACCGTGTGTTCGCCGATCGTCATCCCGAGGATCGCCTGGGCGTGCACCTTCGCTTCTGCTGGCGTCGCGGCGAGCTTGATACCGCCGGCCTTGCCACGCTTGCCGGTTGCGACCTGCGCCTTGACCACACATGGTCCGATCGCCGCTGCGGCGGCGACCGCTTCCTCGGCCGTCGTGACCAGCCGCCCCTTGGGCGTCTCGATGCCGACCGCACGCAACAGCGGCTTGGCGGCGTGTTCCTCGAAGTTCATGGCGTCGCGTCCTTGCTGTATCGCATCGTGACCGTCAGATCGACGATCACTTGCCGAACTTGGTCCAATAGGCCCCGAACAGCGCCTCTTCCGAGGGCTTATCCTCTGGTATCGTCGTCACCAGATGGGTGATGTTGACGAAGTGCGACCAGTTGAGATTATCCGAGAACGAGTTGGCCTGCCACGTGCCGCAACCCATCGTCAGCGTGAACGGCAAGCCATTGTCGAACCCGCCGCCATTGCCGAACGTGTGGGCTTGATTGACCAGCACCCGGACCACGTCGGTATCGGCGGCAAGCTCTCGGGCATGCTCTGGTGTCGTAGTGTGGATACCGCATGAGTGGCCGCGTCCCTGATAGTCGAGGATCTCCTTGACGAGACGCTTGGCGTCCTTGAAATCGCGTGCCCGATAGACCGTGAGCACCAGCGACAACTTCTCGCCCGACAGTGGATGCGCCTTACCGATTCCGGTTTCCTCGGCCATCACGAACGTACAGCCTTTCGACTTCGGTCCGAGTTCGAAGACTTCGACGAGCGCGTCCGGTCCCTGCGCGATGACGGCGCGGTTGAGCTTGCCGTCGAGCCAGAGCCGATCGACGATGCGCTGGCGCTCAGCGGTGTTCGCCATGTAGCCGCCCTGACGCTCAAGCGCCGCGATCGTGGCGTCATAGACCGCGTCGACCACCACGATGGCGTTCTCCGACGAGCAGCTCGTCGCATGATCGAATGTCTTCGACAGCATGATCTTGCGAGCGGCGTCGTCGAGATCGGCTGATGCATCGACGATCACCGGCGAATTGCCGAGGCCGACGCCGAGCGCCGGCTTGCCCGACTTGTAGGCCGACTTGACGTTTGCCTGGCTACCGGTGGCCGCAACCAGATCGCAGGCCTCCATGAGACGCTGCGTCGCTTCGCGCGTGACGGGTGCGGGGAGGATCTGCACGAGATCCTCGGGCAGGCCGATCTTAGCAAGTTCGGCGCGCATGACATCGACAGTCGGCTTGGTCGCCGCCCACGCAGTCGGTGGTGGGGCGATGATGATCGCATTGCCGCCTTTCAACGCCATCATCGCCTTGTTGACCGGCGTCGCGCTCGGGTTGGTGGACGGCGTGATCGCAGCGACGACACCGACCGGCTTCGCCCATTTGACGATGCCCTTTTCCGGGATCTCCTCGATGATGCCGGTCGACTTTACGCGCAACAGGTCGCGCAACGTGCCGAACGTCTTGCGCGTGTTCTTGATGATCTTGCTGTCGACACGGCCGATGCCTGTGACTTCGACCGCGATTTCTGCCAACCGCTTCGCGTTGTCCGGTTTGTAGATCGACCACGCGAGGCCCGTTACAGCCTCGTCGATGCGTGCCTGCCCGCCGCTGGCGATCTCACCCGCGTAGACCTTCATCGCCTCGCGCGCCCTGGCGACGAGTGGACCGACGACCGCGCTGGCTTCGGCGGCCTGCTCCTGCTTCGTGCTCGCCCTCACTGCCTCGCCCATCCGGGTTCTCCTGCCTTGTGTCGATTCTCGAGTTTTATGGTGCCACCGCCGCCCGGCGGTCGATGACAAACCGCACAGCCCCAACGCACTAGCCGCTTCATCTCTTCGGCTTGCGAGAACGCGCGGCGGCCAGTACCGGCAACGCCAGCGTCGCCAGCGAACAGGCCATGATCACGCCGGAGATCGGCCGCGTGAAGAAAATCGTCCAGTCGTTGCCGAAACTGATCATCGCATTCATGAAGCTCTCCTCGGCGATCGGCCCGAGAATGACGCCGAGCACCAGCGGCGCAATCGGAAAGCGGAACCGTTCGAACAGATACCCGATCAGGCCAAAGCCGATCATCAGCCAAAGATCGGCGACATTGCTTCGGATCGACAGCGCGCCGACAAAGCACAGGATCATGACGAACGCGGAGACAACCGCTTCGGGGAAGTCGAGCACACGCACCAGCGGGCGTATCGCGAAATAGCCGATCACGCACATCAGAAGAATGCCGAGCAGCAGCGACGCATAGATCGTATAGACCATGCCTGCCGAAGTCGCGAGAATCTGCGGACCCGGCTGGATGCCATGCAGCATGAAGGCGCCAAGGATGACGGCGGTCGCACCGCTGCCGGGGACGCCGAGCGCAAGCAGCGGCACCAGCGCACCGCCGACCGAGGCCGTAGCGGCACTCTGCGGCGCAACGATGCCTTCCGCGATGCCCGAACCCATGTCGCGCTTGCGCCGCCCGAACTGCGATTCCACGCCGTAGCTGACGAACGACGCAATCGTCGCGCCGGCTCCTGGCACGATACCGATGATGTTGCCGAGGAGCGACGAGCGGATCAGCATGCCCTTGATCGCACCGATCTCGGCAAGAGTAGGCAGCTCCGTCTTGGTGTCGGAGATTGCAGCAATCGGCTTGGAGGCGAAGCCACGCTCGATGCGGCTCAACACCTCGCCGACGCCGTAAGCGCCGACCATCACGACGAGAAACTCGATGCCGTCGGCCAGCAATGGCAGCCCGAACGTGAACCGATGACTGCCGAATATGGAATCGGTGCCGACCGTCGCGACCAGCAGTCCGATCGCGAGGCTGATGAAAGCATTGGCAAGCCCGCCGCGTCCGAGCGCGATGACGCTGACCAGACCGAACAACACGATCGCGAAATATTCAGGCGTCGAGAAGCTGAGCGCAAAGCGGGCGACGGGCTGCGTCAACAGCACCATGACGAACCACGACAGCACGCCGCCGACGAGCGCCGCGACAAGCGTCCATCCCAGTGCCTTGGCCGGCTTGCCGGCACGCGCCATGGCATAACCGTCCCACAGCAACGGGACATGGATCGGCTCACCCGGAATGCGAAAAAGAATCGACGTGAACGCGCCGCCATAGGTGCCCGACACATACATCGCCGTCAGCAGCACGATCGAAGCAGTGACATCCATCTTGTAGGTGAACGGCAGCACCAGGATCACGCCCATGACCAGCGTCAGACCGGGCAGCACGCCGACGAGCAGGCCGACGACGATGCCGACCACGAGCGCCAGCATGTTCATCGGTGCGAGACAGCCGGCAAAGCCGCTAGCGAGATTGGTCATCAGTTCGAGCAAGCGCCTGCCTCTTCGCTGTTAGAGCCAACCGAACAGATCGAGCACGCCTTGCGTGATGCTATCGAATGGCGCCGTGCCACGCGGCAGCGAGACATAGACGATCTTGAGGAAGACGACCGCGAACACCAGCGTTCCAAACAGCGCCGAAAGCCAGATGACGACAGTGTTGCGGTAGCGTCCCAGGTACATGAACGCGACCAGGAACAGGAACGTGGTGGTCACGAAACCGAGCGTCGTGACCACCAGCCCATAGCCCAGCGTCAGCGCCATCGCGCCGAACAGCAGCGGCGGCACGCGCGGAGCATCGTCGCCATCCTCGGCGCTAGCTTCGAGCACTTCACCGACGCCGCTGATCTCGTGTTCCGGCGCCGGAGAGAACAGCTTGCGAACGATCTCGATCGCCGCAGCCACAATCATGAGGACGATGGCCACGCGTGGCCAGAACGCCGGCCCGAGCTGGCCCGGCCGCTGGTCGAACGTGATCTGCCCCGTCAATCCCCACAGCACGGCTGCAACGGCGAGGCAGATCACATAAGGAAGGCACGCGGCCGCACGACTGGCGCGCATTACTTCTTGCCCGCCAATGCCTTCATGTCGTCGAGCTGGGCGGCGAGGTAGGCACCGGCCTTGCTTGCGTCGATGAAGCTGTCGCTCGCCGCAAACTGGTCAGCGAGGAACTTCTTGAAGTCGTCGGTCGCGGCGATCTTGGCGAACAGGCCAGACAGAGCGTCGATCCGCTCCTTCGGCGTGCCGGAGCGGACGACGATCGAGCGGAACTGCGGCAACGCCACCTGATAGCCGAGCTCATACGAGGTCGGCGTGTCCTTGAACGACGGGTGACGCTGCTTACCGAAGATCATCAGCGGCCGCATCTGCTTGCCCTTGATGAACTGGGCGACGTCGCCGCCTTGCTCGTAGAGCGCGTCGGCGTGCCCGCCGAGGATCGACACGTAGCGCTCGCTCGGCTTGGCAAACGGCACCTGGATGATCTTGACGCCCTTGGCCTCGAAGCTCCTCAGCGTGTAGTCGTCGACGCTGCCGAAGCCGAGTGTCGCGACTTTCAGCGTACCGGGCTTCGCCTTGGCTTCCTTCTCGAAGTCGGCCCAGGTCTTGAACCGGCTGTTCTCCGCCACGAAGATGAACGATGGGCCTTGGATCATGACGGCGACCGGCGTCACATCGGAAAGTTTCCAGCGCGGATTTTTGCCGGCGAGTAGTGCGTGACTATCGGCGATGTAGACGGCCATCGAATATCCGTCGGCGGGTGCTGCGAGCAACTTCGCCATGCCGGTGCCACCTGTCGCACCGGGCACGTTGACCACGGGCATCGCCTGACCAAGCTTCGGCTCGCCAAGCTTGCCGACGAGGCGTGCAAGTTGGTCGGCGCCGCCACCCGGCCCCCACGGCACGATGAATTCGACCGGCCGCGACGGATACTTGTCCTGTGCGGCGGCAAACCCGGATGCCAATCCACTCACCACAAGCATACCGAGCGCCGCCCGCGCGGTTGCCAGAATGCTGCTACCTGTCGCCATGGCTGTATTCCTCCATTGGACCGTGCCGGATTTCCGGGATCACTACCTCGGCTCCGACATCGCGCTTGCTCCCGCTAGCCTGTGCGTCGTATCCGGGTCCGCCGTGTTCTTTGACCAATGCGACCAACGGCCCGAATTTTTATGAGACGCTACGTCTCACTTTAGTTGCTGCCTGAGCGCTGTCAATCTAAAGTGCCGTCGCCTAGCAGCCCCAACCGGGATCGCCGCCGTATGCCAGCGCCTCGAATAGCAAAGCCGAAAGCCGCGAGTAGCGAACGCCGAACTTCGGCCAAACGAAGCGCGCCGCAGCTGGTGAAAACCAGGTCCCAGCCGGAGGAAGACGACACGTCGCTCTCCGCGCTCGACAAGGCGATGCTGGTACTCGAAGCCGTGGTTGGTCATCCCCGCCCGGTCGGGTTACCCGACCTGACGACCGAGATCGGCCTGCCGCGCCAGACGATGCACCGCATCCTGCGTCAGCTTGCCGAGCGTGGCCTGCTGATCTGTGATCCCTCACGCGATCGCTATGCGATCGGACCGAGACTGTCGCGACTTTCGATGGCCGCGCTGCGCTCGGCCAATCATGACGCGCCGATCCGTGCCATCCTGACCGACATCGTCGGCGAGATTGGCGAGACCTGCAATGTCGGCGTGCTCGACGGACTGCAGTTCGTCTATCTCGACCGTGTCGAATGCTCGTGGTCGCTGAGGGTTCATCTCACCGCTGGCAGCCGTGTGCCTGCGCACTGCACGAGCGGTGGTAAAGTGCTGCTCGCCCATCTCGAACCCGCTCTGCGGCGGACACTCATCGCGAGCACGGTACTCGCACGCCATACACCGGGCACGACGACCGATCCGGCGAAGCTCGCCAATGAGCTCGACCGAATCGCAGAGAAGGGCTTCGCGCTCAATAACGAAGAGTTCACCATCGGCGTGGTCGGCGCCGCCGTTCCGATCCTCGACGCCGAAGGGCGAGCGATGGCGGCTCTCGCCGTGCACGGACCATCGCCGCGCTTGTCAGTGGCGCGAGCGCGTCAGATCGTGCCGAAATTGCAGCTGGCCGCCAAGCGCCTCGCAGAGGCCTGGCAACTCGACGGCCACGAGACGACCACACCTTCAGCGCGACGGAGGCGCTGATGCACAAAGAAGTACAGGTGACGACGACGATGGTTTGCGAACCTGCTTCTGCTGCAACCCGATACGTACCGAGAGCCCCGGCCATCGGGCTCTTCGGCGTCTGAATCTCGCTACAACCAGACCCAATCGAAAGGGGAACAAAAAATGAAAATGACGACTGAAGAGGCATTCGTGAAGGTCCTCCAGATGCATGGCATCGAGGAAGCCTTCGGCATTATCGGCTCTGCGTTCATGCCGATTTCAGATCTGTTCCCGAAGGCAGGCATCCGCTTCTGGGATGTCGCACACGAATGCAACGGCGGCTACATCTGTGACGGTTACACGCGTGCCTCGGGAAAAATGGGCATGTGCATCGCGCAGAACGGCCCCGGCATCACGAACTTCGTGACCGCCATCAAAACCGCCTACTGGAACCACACGCCGATGCTGCTGGTGACCCCGCAGGCCGCCAATCGCACGATTGGTCAGGGCGGGTTTCAGGAAGTCGAGCAGATGGCGCTGTTCCGCGACATGGTCTGCTATCAGGAGGAAGTCCGCGATCCTAATCGCATCGCCGAGGTCCTCAACCGCGTCATCACCAATGCGCGGCGCCGCTCGGCGCCGGCCCAGATCAACGTGCCGCGCGACTACTGGACCCAGGTCGTCGACATCACGCTACCGGCGATCATCGACTTCGAGCGCCCCTCGGGTGGCACCGAGGCGATAGAAGCGGCTGCAAAGCTGTTGTCTGAAGCCAAGTTCCCGGTGATCCTGTCCGGCGCCGGCGTGGTGATCGGCAACGCGATCCCCGAAACCGTTGCACTGGCCGAGCGGCTCGACAGCCCAGTCTGCAACAACTACCAGCACAACGACAGCTTCCCCGGCAGCCATCCGCTCGCCTGCGGACCGCTCGGCTACAACGGTTCCAAGGCTGGCATGGAATTGATTGCCCAGGCCGATGTCGTGCTGGCACTCGGCACGCGCCTCAACCCGTTTTCGACGTTGCCCGGCTACGGCATCGACTACTGGCCGAAGAATGCCAAGCTGATCCAGGTCGACATCAACCCGGACCGCATCGGTCTCACCAAGCCGGTCGCGGTCGGCATCTGCGGCGATGCCAAGCAGGTGGCAAAGCAAATCCTCGCGAAGCTCACGCCGCAAGCCGGCAACGCTGGCCGTGAGGAGCGCAAGGCGCTGATCCACCGCACCAAGAGTGCGTGGCTGCAGGCGCTTTCCGGCATGGACCACGAGGATGACGATCCGGGCACGACGTGGAACGAGCGGGCTCGCACCCGCCAGCCCGAGCGCCTGTCACCACGTCAGGCGTGGCGTGCGATCCAGGCCGGCCTGCCCAAGGATGCGATCATTTCGTCCGACATCGGCAACAACTGCGCCATCGGCAATGCCTATCCGACCTTCGAGCAGGGCCGCAAATACCTCGCACCGGGATTGTTCGGCCCCTGCGGCTACGGCTTCCCGTCCATCGTCGGCGCCAAGATCGGCTGCCCCGACGTGCCCGTGGTCGGGTTTGCCGGCGACGGCGCATTCGGCATCTCGATGAACGAGATGACCGCGATCGGTCGCAAGGAATGGCCGGGCATCACGATGGTGGTGTTCCGCAACTACCAGTGGGGCGCCGAAAAGCGGAACACGACGCTGTGGTACGATGACAACTTCGTCGGCACCGAACTCGATCCGGACCTATCCTATGCCAAGGTCGCCGAAGGCTGCGGTCTCAAGGGAGTCGCGGTGCGCACGCAGGCTGAATTGACCGCCGCGATCAAGGAGTCGTGCGAAGCCCAGAAGAAGGGCAAGACCACCTTCATCGAGGTGATCCTCAATCAGGAACTCGGCGAGCCGTTCCGCCGCGACGCGATGAAGAAGCCGGTCGTCGTTGCCGGCATCGATCCCAAGGACATGCGCCCGCAGAAGGGCGCGTAAACCCCGGCGACTGCCGAGTTCTGCCGGCGACAAAATGGGCAGCGATGGCTTACGCCGTCGCTGCCCTTATAAATTCAGACCGCATCCAAGTTCTCAGGCGAACCGCGCGTTGATCTCGTCGAGCTTCTTGGCACCGGGACACAGCGATTTCACGTCGAGCGAATTCAGCGGCGCGTTCGCTGTACCCAGAACCTGATGCAGGTCGGTCTCGGCCGGATCGATGTAGAGCAAGCCCGTCGCGACCTCACCACTGGAGGCGCGCGAGCGGATCATGTTGAGCGCGCTGTCGGGATCGGACGGATCGTGCGCCGCGTCGAGCTTGTGCAGGCGCAGCATCGAGCCGTCGTGCATCTCGACGCCAACCGTCTCGCCCTCGCCGTATTCGGCGACGATCTCGTGCTTTGGCGGTACCAGATCGAGCTTACCGATGGAATCGTTGTGAGCGCGCACGTAGTCGTAGCTCTTGGTCGACGACGAGTGATTGTTGAACGTCACGCACGGGCTCATCACATCGATCAGCGCGAAGCCGCGATAGTTGATGCCGGCCTTGATCAGAGGCACCAATTGATCCTTGTCGCCGGAAAACGAGCGCGCAACGAAGCCGGCACCAAGCTGAATCGCCATCTGACACAGATCGATCGGGTCGAACGGATTCGGCGCTCCTTTCTTGGACGGCGAGTTCTTGTCGTTGGTCGCAGAGAACTGCCCCTTGGTCAGACCGTAACAACCGTTGTTCATGACGATATAGATCATGTCGAGCTTGCGCCGCACTGCGTGCGCGAATTGGCCGAGGCCAATCGATGCGGTATCGCCGTCACCCGAGACACCGATATAGACGAGGTCACGATTGGCCAGGTTAGCACCGGTCGCAACCGACGGCATACGGCCGTGCACCGAATTGAACCCGTGCGCCTGCGAAATGAAATAGGTCGGTGACTTGGACGAACAGCCGATACCGGAGATCTTGGCGATGCGGTGCGGCGGCAGCTCGAGCTGATAGCAAGACTCGATGATCGCAGCAGTAATGCTGTCGTGGCCACATCCCGCGCACAGCGTCGACATCGAGCCTTCATAGTCGCGACGCGTCAACCCCAGCGCGTTGCGCTTGAGCGAAGGATGGTGGGCGGACGGCTTGGAGATGTAGGTCATGGTGGATTCCCATCTAACCACGCGCATCAGAGTGTCGTGAGGATTGAAATTTTTCAAACCCCTTCCGCAGACGAAGATACAAGAACCCTACGAGCGCTACAACCCAGCACATAAACATCAAATCCTCCAGCTTTTCTTCAATACTTGCAAACGATTCAATGCTCCGCACCCACCGATACGCCTCGACTTTACTGAATACTTTAATTTCCGCGATCTTCGCATCAACAGCGGCTTCAAATTTCTCTAATGAAGTGAGGCCGTATAACCTTGATCTTTGGGCTTCAACATTGGATCCTGGCAACCGACCGCCCGAATCTCCAACCGCTTCCGTCGCGTGCCGAAGCACACTTGATACAAATGGCAAAAGGCAAACCATGAACTCCAATGCTGCCTCGTAACTTTCTTGTTTTTTTATCGCCGAAGAAAGTTTCCATTTGCGATCCTGCAAAACTTGCCATTGCCCCAACAATATGCTCGCGAAATCTGGAATGGGTGATCCAAGAATATGAATCGTGGGGTGCGATTCAATTACGATAGGCGAAGGAGAAAAATGCTCCGCTTCCAGTCTCACGGATAGCCATTGAAACACTTGGCTAGCTATAGCCATTAGCACGCAAGCACCAAGAAGGAACTTTGCAGCCATAATCGCCTCCGTTAAGCTCGCTACCGAAGTTTTATTCCGCCGCCTGCTTGGCTGGCGTGAGAATTTCCCTGCGGATGCCATCGAGCACTTCTTCTGCGGCGAGCGGCGTACCGTCATAGCAGAGGATCGAACCGAGCTTCGCCATCGGCACCCCGGCCTCGATCATGATCAGCTTCTTCATTTGCGCGTCGCGGTTCTGCTCGATCACCAGCACGCGCTCGTGCTCGGCACAGAATTCGGCGATCTGGGAGGAGAACGGAAACGCCTTGATCCGCAGCATGTTGATCTTGACGCCGTCTTCCGCAAGCCGGTCGAGCGCTTCCACGACCGCCGGTCGGGTGCCGCCGAAACAGATCACACCGATCGGGCTGTTGGCGTCGCGGTAGACCCGCTCGGGCTTCGGCAGGATCGCGGCTGCCGTATCGAACTTTTCGGCGATGCGATCGATGACACGCCGGTGAATGGTACCATCCTCGGTATAGCGGGCGTTCTCGTCGTGCGACGTGCCGCGCGTGAAGAACGCCCCCTTGGTCGGATGCGTGCCGGGTAGCGTGCGATAAGGTATGCCGTCGCCATCGACGTCGCGGTAACGGCCGTAGCTTTCCAGCGCATCGAGACCCGCTGCGTCGAGCACCTTGCCGCGATCGAACACCTTGGCATCGTCCCAGGCAAGCCGGTCCACGACCCAGTCGTTCATACCGATATCGAGATCGCTCATGACGATGACCGGCGTCTGCAACCGCTCGGCGAAGTCGAATGCTTCCGCTCCAAACGTGAAGCACTCGTTCGGGTCGGCGGGGAACAGCAGCACGTGTTTGGTGTCGCCGTGCGAGGCGTAGGCACACGAGAGAATATCGGATTGCTGGGTTCGGGTCGGCATGCCGGTCGAAGGGCCGCCACGCTGCACGTTGAACAGCACCACGGGGATCTCGGCGAAATACGCGAGCCCGAGGAACTCGCTCATCAGCGAGATGCCCGGACCCGATGTCGCCGTAAACGACCGCGAACCGTTCCAGCCGGCACCGATTGCGATGCCGATCGCCGCCAATTCGTCCTCGGCCTGTACGATGCCGAAGTTCTTCTCGCCCTTGGCATTGACGAGGTAGCGTCTGGCATAGCGCTCGTAGGATTCAGCCAGCGAGGTCGATGGCGTGATCGGGTACCAGGCGCACACTGTGGCTCCGGCGAATACCGCACCGAGGCCACCCGCCTCGTTGCCGGTGATCATGATCTTGCCGCGTGTACCTGTCGCGGCGCGCACGCTAATCGCCAGCGGGCAGGCGAAGTGCTCGAACGCGTAGGCGCGACCAAGCTCCACCGCCTCGAGGTTCGGCGCAATCAACTTGTCTTTGCCGTCGAGCTGATCGCGAACCACACCTTCGAGCACCGCCATGTCGATCGACAACAGCGCAGTTAGTGCGCCGACGTAGACCATGTTCTTGAACAGCTGGCGCTGGCGTGGATCGCTCCACTTCTTGGCGCAGATGGCGGCGATCGGGATCGGGAGCACCGCGATGTCCTCGCGATTCCACAGCCGCGGCATCGAACTGTCGTAGACCAGATAGCCACCTGGCACGATGCTGGCGAGATCCTCGGCGAACGACTGCGGGTTCATCGCCACCATCAGGTCCACACCAGCGCGGCGGCCGACATAGCCCTTCTCGGACACCCGCACTTCATACCAGGTCGCGAGGCCCTGGATGTTCGACGGGAAGATGTTCTTCGGCGCGATCGGTATGCCCATACGAAACAGCGTCTTGGCGAACATCGTATTGGCCGAGGCGGAGCCCGAGCCATTGACGGTCGCGAAACGGACCACGAAATCGTTGATGCCGCTCATGCGCTTTCAGAGCCTCCGCTCATGCGATATAGGCGTCGAGATGGCGCTGGCAGGCGGACGACGCCTGGCGCTCGACGTAGAAGTACTTCTGCATGTCCCAGGCACCGGTCGGGCAGCGCTCGGCGCATAGTCCGCAGTGCAGGCAGACATCCTCGTCCTTGGCCATGATCCGGCCCGTCTTCAGCGCATCCGATACATAGATCGACTGCGCGGTGCGCTCGGCTGGCTGGCGCAGGCTCGCGCGCAAATCCGTCTCGGGCTTGTTGTCGGTGAAGTTGATGCAATCGACCGGGCAGATGTCGACGCAGGCATCGCACTCGATGCAGAGATCGCGGGCGAATACCGTCTGAACGTCGCAGTTCAAACAACGTTCGGCTTCTTTTGCGGCCAGCATGTCGTCGTAGCCGAGCTCGACCTCTACCTTGAGGTTCCTGAGCGACTTGGCGAGGTCGGCATGCGGCACCGCCACGCGCTTCCCCGCGCTGTAATCGTTGGAATACGACCACTCGTGAATGCCCATCTTCTGGCTGACGAGATTGGTGCCGGGTCGCGGCCGCTCGGTTACCGGACGTCCCTGGCAGAAGCTGTCGATCGAGATCGCCGCCTGATGGCCGTGCGCCACCGCCCAGATGATATTCGCAGGCCCCCACGCCGCGTCGCCACCAAAGAACACACCGGGCCGCGTCGACATGAAGGTCGTCTTGTCGACTTCCGGCATGTCCCATTTGCCGAAGTCGATGCCGATGTCGCGCTCGATCCAAGGGAAGGCGTTGTCCTGGCCGATCGCCATCAACACCTGATCGCACGGGATGAATACTTCTTCGCCTGTCGCGATCAATGAGCGGCGGCCATCGGCGCCATACTCGGCGCGCATCTTCTCGAAGCGCACGCCGGTCAGACGACCATTCTCGACGATGAATTCCTTGGGATTGTGGTTGTCGAGGATCGGCACGCCCTCATGTTCGGCTTCCTCGATCTCCCATGCCGAGGCTTTCATGTCCTGCCGCGGAGAGCGCACCGTGACGGTGACCGCCGTAGCGCCGAGCCGCAGGGCCGTGCGGCAACAATCCATCGCGGTATTGCCGCCACCGATGACGACGACGCGCGGCTCGACCCGCTCGACGTGAGCGAAGGCGACCGAGGTCAGGAAATCGATGCCGATCTGGATCGATTTGTCGGCCTCGACACGACCAGGGACAGAAAGGTCCTTGCCCTTGGGGGCGCCGGTGCCGACGAACACCGCGTCGTAGCCTTCGCCGAGCAGGCCCGCGAGGCTTTTAACCTCGTGACCAAAGCGCGTCTCGACATCGAGTGCGACGATCTGATCGACCTCCGCGTCGAGCACGCTCGCCGGCAGCCGGAACGATGGAATGTTGGTGCGCATCAGGCCACCGGCCTTCGGGTCCTTCTCGAGCACGACGCACTGATAGCCGATGGTCGAGAGATCGCGCGCGACAGTGAGTGATGCCGGCCCACCTCCGATCAAGGCGACGCGCTTGCCGTTGCGTGCCGTGCCGGGCTGCGGCAAGCGATCAGAGATGTCGCCCTTGTAGTCGGCGGCGACGCGCTTCAGGCGGCAGATCGCGACCGGCTTCTCCTCGACGCGACCACGCCGGCACGCCGGTTCGCACGGGCGGTCGCAAACGCGCCCGAGAATGCCGGGAAAGACGTTGCTTTCCCAATTCAGCATATAGGCGTCGGCGTAGCGCTTCTGAGCGATGAGGCGGATGTACTCCGGCACCGGCGTATGCGCCGGGCAGGCCCATTGGCAGTCGACTACTTTGTGGAAGTACTGCGGATCGGACAGATTAGTGGGCGGCGTGCCAGCTCCTGCGCGCAATTTCGCCTCCGATCGCGTCGCCGCGTCACCTTGCTGCATCAGTTCCACCTGTCTCGGCGTCCCGCCCGCGCCCGGTATTCCGGATCGTAGTTCAGAGTTGTCGAGTGAGCGTCTTTCGCACGATCGAGTCGACACAGGAAAGCAGTTAGACGCATTGCCGCAGTCGATTCAAGCGGGCCCAACGCATTCCAAGCAGAAGCTTTCGGTCGTGCTGCATTGCAGCAGAAAACGAGCCGTTGTCGTCATGCATCCAACCTCGATGGCATTTGCACTCCATCATCCTGCTCAATCCCGCTTCGAGCGTCGACAAAGTGCGCCGGTCTGATCGGGGCTGATGCAAAAAAAGGGCGACCCTTGCGGGCCGCCCTTCCTGAAGACAAGCCGTTGGGCCAGCCTTACATCATGTCCATACCGCCCATGCCGCCCATTCCGCCCATGCCACCCGGCATGCCGCCGCCGTCCTTCTTCTTGGACGCCTCGGCAACACCTGCCTCGGTGGTGATCAGCAGGCCGGCGATCGACGCCGCGTCCTGCAGAGCCGTGCGAACTACCTTAGCCGGGTCGATGATGCCCTTTTCGATCATGTCGACGTACTCGTTGTTCTGAGCGTCGTAGCCGAAGTTCGCCGACTTCGACTCGAGCACCTTGCCAACGACGATGGAGCCTTCGACACCAGCGTTCTCGGCGATCTGGCGGATCGGCGCCTGGATCGCGCGACGCACGATCTGGATGCCGGCGTCCTGATCGGCGTTGTCACCCTTGACGGTGATCGAAGCCGTCGCCTTGAGCAGCGCAACGCCGCCGCCCGGAACCACGCCTTCTTCAACCGCCGCACGGGTCGCGTTCAGTGCGTCGTCGACGCGATCCTTGCGCTCCTTGACTTCGACTTCGGTAGCGCCGCCGACCTTGATCACCGCGACGCCGCCAGCGAGCTTCGCCAAACGCTCCTGCAGCTTCTCGCGATCGTAGTCGGACGAGGTCTCTTCGATCTGTGCCTTGATCTGCGCGACGCGAGCTTCGATGTCCTTCTTCTTGCCCGAGCCGTCGACGATCGTGGTGTCATCCTTGGTGATGGTGACGCGCTTGGCGCGGCCGAGCATCTCCATGGTGACGTTCTCGAGCTTGATGCCGAGGTCTTCCGAGATCGTCTGGCCATTCGTAAGGACGGCGAGATCTTCCAGCATCGCCTTGCGGCGGTCACCGAAGCCCGGCGCCTTGACGGCAGCGACCTTGAGGCCACCGCGCAGCTTGTTGACGACGAGTGTCGCGAGCGCCTCGCCCTCGACGTCCTCGGCGATGATCAGCAGCGGCTTGCCGGTCTGGACGACGGCCTCAAGCACTGGCAGCATCGCCTGGAGACCCGACAGCTTCTTCTCGTGAATGAGGATATAGGGATCCTCGAGTTCAGCGATCATCTTCTCGGCATTGGTGATGAAGTAGGGCGACAGGTAGCCGCGGTCGAACTGCATACCCTCGACGACATTCAGCTCGGTCTCGGCGGTCTTGGCTTCCTCGACGGTGATGACACCCTCGTTGCCGACCTTCTGCATCGCCTTGGCGATCATTTCGCCGATTTCACGCTCGCCATTGGCCGAGATGGTGCCGACCTGAGCGATCTCGTCGGAGTTCTTGACCTTCTTTGCCTTCTTCTTGATGTCCTCGAGCACCTGCGTAACGGCCTTGTCGATGCCGCGCTTCAGGTCCATCGGGTTCATGCCGGCGGCAACCGCCTTGAGGCCTTCCTTGACGATCGACTGAGCGAGCACGGTCGCGGTCGTGGTGCCGTCACCAGCGACGTCGTTGGTCTTCGAAGCGACCTCGCGCAGCATCTGCGCGCCCATGTTCTCGAACTTGTCCTCGAGTTCGATTTCCTTGGCGACGGTGACGCCGTCCTTGGTGGTGCGCGGTGCGCCGAAGCTCTTCTCGATGATGACGTTGCGACCCTTGGGGCCCAGCGTGACCTTAACGGCGTTGGCGAGGGTGTCGACGCCGCGCATCATGCGATCGCGGGCATCGGCGGCAAATTTTACGTCCTTGGCAGCCATGGTGGCTCAACTCCTGATGAGGGGATATGGAACGGATATCGAAGCGACGGATGGCTTACTTCGCGAGCACGCCCATGATGTCGCTCTCCTTCATGATCAGCAGGTCCTGACCGTCGATCTTGACCTCGGTGCCGGACCACTTGCCGAACAGGACGCGATCGCCCTTCTTCACATCGAGGGCGACGATCTTGCCGGACTCGTCGCGAGCGCCCGGGCCAACGGCGAGAATCTCGCCCTGCTGCGGCTTCTCGGCAGCGGTGTCGGGGATGATGATGCCACCGGTCGTCTTGGTCTCGCTTTCGACGCGCTTGACGACCACGCGGTCATGAAGGGGACGGAATTTCATGGGTCTTGCCCTGTCTTGATGTCGGTTTGACTGTGGAATGAGATTTGGAGCCCGTTGTTGGCACTCGCCTTAAACGAGTGCTAACAGGCTGGCCGGGAGATAGGCCCCCGGTGCGCGGATGTCAAGAAGCAGGTGACGATTTTCGCGAGCGCGGCGAACAATTGGAGGGGCCGGCCTCGCACCGATATCATTAATAAAATTAACTATTTAGATCTTGGTCAGTCGCCGCCGTCGGACAACGGACGTGCCGCCGGGTTCGACCGGCGACACCGCGTCATCCTGAACAGGCCATCCGAGTTGTAGAGGCCTTCGTGCGCATCGCGCAGAGAAAAAAACAGGCGCGACTATCCGAGCTTCATGACCTGGATCGCGGCCGGCCCGAGAATGACCACGAATAGAACCGGCAGGAAGAACAGGATCATCGGCACCGTCAACTTCGGCGGCAAGGCGGCCGCCTTCTTCTCGGCGTCCATCATGCGCATGTCGCGGTTTTCCTTGGCCATGACGCGTAGCGCCTGACCGACCGGCGTACCATAGCGCTCCGACTGAACGAGCGCCGTCGCTACCGACTTGATACCTGGCAGTCCGGTCCGCTTGCCGAGATTCTCGAACGCCATGCGACGATCCTGCAAGTAAGACAACTCGGCCGTGGTCAAGCTGTACTCCTCGGCGAGTTCGATCGACTGGCTTGCCACCTCACGCGCGACACGGCCAAACGACGCCTCGACCGACATGCCGGACTGAACGCAGATCAACAGCATATCGAGGCTGTCGGGAAATGCCGCCTTGATGGCGTGCTGCCGCTTCTGCACCCGGTTCTCGATGAAGACGTTCGGCAGGTAGAAACCGACAAAGCCGCCACCCAACGCCATCATGAACTTGATGATCGGCGGATAAGGCAGACTGGACTTGATCACGAACAGGTAGAGCAGTGCGAGCAGCGTCACGATGACCGGCGCGGCGAGGCGGAAGAATACGTAGGTATAGACGTGCGCTTGGCTTCTTAGACCGGCCATGCGCAATCGGTTGCGGACCTCTTCCGTCTCGAATTTTGACTTGAGATCGAACTGGTCGACCAACTGTTGCATGAACCCGGCAGAGCCGTGGCGCAGCTTTCCAGGCTGGTCCTTCGACTTCATCTCGGCGACGCGCGCCGAGCGCATCTTGTCGCGCTCGGTCGCCATCACACGAACGCGCTTGTGCATCTGATCGCGATTGAGGATCGGCATTGCGATGGTCAGCACCGTCGCAAACGCCGCGATGGCTGCAGCCGCCATTACGAACAGCTGCGGCTTCATCACCATATCGATGAAGTCCATCATGGAAGCACCTCGATCCTTGCAATCACTCTCGGCGGGGACCGGCACCCGACGTGCCAGCCCATGCGATCATTCTAGAACTTGAAGTTGATCATTTTCTTCATGACGAAGATGCCGGCAGACATCCAGATCGCCGCGCAGGCCATCATGAATTGCCCCGTTTTCGTCGTCCAAAGCAGCGAGATGTAGTGTGGTGCCGTCGCGTAGACCATGCCCATGACAGTAAACGGTAGCGCACCGAGCACCATCGCCGAAGCCTTCGCTTCAGCCGAAAGCGCCTGAACCTTGGCGGCCATCATCTTACGATCGCGCAGCACCTGCGAAAGGTTGCCGAGCGCTTCCGAGAGGTTACCGCCGGCCTGCTGTTGGATGGCGATCACGATAGCGAAGAACTTCACTTCGGCGAGCGGTACGCGCTGCATCATGCGGTCGAAACAATCAGCCAATGGCACGCCGACGCGCTGTTGCTCGACCAATTCCTGGAACTCGCCTCGGATCGGCTGTGGGCTTTCACGCGCGATGATACCGAGGCACTCGTTGAGCGGCAAACCCGATTTGACGCCACGTACGATCACGTCGATTGCGTTGGCGAATTCGTTGATGAACTTACTCTGGCGGCGCTTGGTCAGGAACGAGACGACCCAGCGCGGCAGTCCGAAGGCGCCGATGAAGGCAGCAGCGGCAAGCGCGATAGACGGCAGCGAAGGCATCGAGATGAAAACAGCGATCGCCGTAAATACGCCGGTAATCGCAGAACCGATCCAGAAGCTGTTGATGGAGACGTCGAGGCCGGCCCGCTCGAGACGCAGCCTCAGCGACACCTTCTCCTTGGATTTCTGACGGCTCTCGATCTCCTTCAGTGTATCGGCGACGGCCTTCTTGCGATTGTTGTTCTGGTCGCCGGCCGTAGAACGCCGCGACGAGCGCCGCTTGCTTTCTGTGACGCCGGCAACGCGCTTCTCGGCCTGCCGCTCGCCCGAAATGTACGGATAGGCGAGAGTATAAGCCAGCGCTGCGACCGCAAGACCACCCGTCAGCATGACGAGCAGCTGGACGAAATCTGCGTCAAGCATTGGTCTCTCCGAGGATGTTGCCGTGAGCGTCTTGAACTTCGGCCGAAGCGAGCGCTTCCGCGAGACGGTTATGCTCGCCGTAATATTCGGCGCGCTCCCAGAAGCGCGGGCGCGCGATGCCGGTCGAGCGATGGCGGCCGATGATTTTGCCGGTCGCCTGGTCCTCGCCGATGATGTCGTAGACGAGGATGTTCTGCAGCGTCACGACCTCGCCTTCCATGCCGATCACCTCGGTGACATGGGTGATCCTGCGCGAGCCGTCGCGCAAGCGAGCGGCCTGCACGATGATGTCGACAGAGCCGGTGATCATTTCGCGGATGGTCTTGGTGGGCAACGTGAAGCCGCCCATCATGATCATCGATTCCATACGACTGATGGCTTCGCGTGGGCTGTTGGCGTGCAGCGTGCCCATCGAGCCGTCGTGACCCGTATTCATCGCCTGCAACAGATCGAAGGCCTCGGGGCCGCGGACTTCGCCGACGATGATCCGCTCGGGGCGCATACGCAGGCAGTTCTTGACCAGGTCACGCATGGTGATCTGACCTTCGCCCTCGAGGTTGGGCGGGCGGGTTTCGAGACGAACCACGTGCGGCTGCTGCAGCTGGAGTTCGGCCGAGTCTTCGCACGTGACGATGCGCTCGTCGTTGTCGATGGTCGACGACATGCAATTGAGCAGCGTCGTCTTGCCCGAACCGGTACCGCCCGAAACGATGATGTTGCAGCGGACCCGCCCGATGATCTCGAGCAACGTCTTGCCGGCCGGCGAGATCGAACCGAACTTGACCAGCTGCTCGAGCCGCAGCCGGTCTTTTTTGAATTTACGAATGGTGAGTGCCGGGCCATCGATCGCCAGTGGCGGCGCGATGACGTTGACGCGAGAGCCATCGGGGAGGCGGGCGTCGCAAATCGGGCTCGATTCGTCGACGCGGCGTCCGACCTGGCTGACGATTCGCTGGCAGATGTTCATCAACTGCGCATTGTCGGCAAAGCGCACGTTGGTCTTGAGCACCTTGCCGCCGACTTCGATGAAGGTCGCGCCGGCACCATTGACCATGATATCGGCAATGTCGTCACGAGCCAGCAGCGGCTCGAGTGGACCATAGCCGAGCACGTCGTTGCAGATGTCCTCGAGCAGCTCTTCCTGCTCGGCGATCGACATCGCATAGTTCTTGATGGCGATGATGTCGTTGACGATGTCGCGGATTTCCTCGCGCGCGCTTTCGGCATCAAGCTTGGCAAGCTGCGACAGGTCGATGGTTTCGATCAGCGCCGAGAAGACCTGGGTCTTGGTGTCGTAGTAGCTCTCGTTGCGCGCTGTCTTCTGGCGTGCAACCGGTGCCGGCTGCGGTTGCGGGATGCGCTGCTTTGCTTCCGGAGCTGCAGATGACGCAGCCTTGGGTGCTGCCGGTTCAACTTTGTTTGGCATGGCAGTTGTGCCGGCTGCAACTGGTTCGGCCCGCGCAATCGGTGCTGCTTCAGGTGCAGCGTCCTGGATCGGGCGCATTGCGCCACCGCCGAAGGAGCCTGCCCCCTGCCCGCCTGGTCCTCGTTTGCCGAACATCGTCAATCACCCTGCCGTTTGTTGTTTCTGGCCGTCACTTTTTCTTCTGCAGGCGGGACAGAATGCCCTTGAGCCCACCTTTGGGCTTGTTTGCGATCACACCTCTGCCGGTCACCAGATGCGCCAGATCGGCCAAAGTCGCGACAATCGGGCTGGCGGCGTCGGTTTCGCCGAGCATCCGCCCGCTGTTTGCGGCATTGCCGAAGAGCTGGGCATCGAACGGGATGATGGCCGAAGGCTCCAGGTCCAGCGGATCGGCAAAGTCTGCCGGCGAAATTTCAGGACGCTTGGGCATGCCAACCTGGTTGAGCACCAAGCGCGGCGAGAAGTCGTTCGGACGCAGCTTGCGCAGCGTGTCGACGAGGTTCTTGGCGTTGCGCAGATTGGCGAGTTCCGGCGCGGCGACAATCACCACTTCGTCGGCACGCGCCAGCGTGTTCTTGGTCCAGCCGTTCCACAGATGCGGCACGTCGAGCGTGACGAGGGGCGCGGAGCGCTGTGCGACGTCGATCAACTGGGTAAAGGAATCCGGCTCGAAATCGTAGACCTTGTCGAGCATTGACGGCGCAGCCAGCAGCGAGAGCTTCTCGGCGCAGGTGGCAAGCAGGCGGTCGAGATAGACCTCGTCGATGCGCTCGGGCGAAAACACGGCTTCGGCAATGCCCTGCGCCGGGTCCTGGTCGAAATTGATGTTGGCGGTGCCAAACGGCAAGTCCATGTCCGCGACGATCACTTCGGTCTGGAACAGGGTCGACATGGCCCAGGACACGTTGTGGGCGATCGTCGAAGCGCCAACGCCACCCTTTGCCCCGACAAAGGCAATGGTGCGCCCGAGCGGTTCGGCGGTCGGATCGACAAAAAGCGTGGAAATGACGGCCATCATGTCGGCGATGGCAACCGGGGCGACGAGATACTCGGAGATGCCCGAACGGATCAGGTCGCGGTAGAGCGCCACGTCGTTGTGGTGACCGATGACCACGACGCGCGAGGTCGGATCGCAGACTTCGGCAAGGTCGGCGAGCCGCGACATCAGTTCCTCGGGGCCGCAGGTGATCTCGATCATGATCAGGTTGGGCGTCGGGGCGGTCTGGTAGAACTCGACCGCGGCCGGCAAGCCACCCATGTAGACTCGGGTCTGCGCCTTGGCCATGCGACGATCTTCGCCCATGCGTTCGATCGGGCCTGCGACGGCCTGGGTTTCGCAGAACGCCTGCACCGAGATGCGCGGGATCGGCCGAACGTCGGTGATCGCCATGATTTCATCAGGCGACAACTGCGACGGCCGGGGCTGTTCGTAACTCTGTTCCAACGGATTTCCCGACATGGTCCTGTTCCTGCTCCTGTTGCCGGTCCCGGGTGCCTTAGAGGCCCTGGTAGGTCTTGATCACGGATTCACGCTGTGCGGCATCGATCGGACTCATCTGGCGTGGTCCCAAAAGGTCGCCGGGATTGGCCACGATGGCGGCGAGGTTCTTCTGCTGCGAGCATCCGAAGTCCGGATGCGTATTGTTCTTGGAGGCCCGCCCCAGATCTTCCGGCCAGGCGCCGCAATTGCCGGTCTGGGCGGTCACCGCCGCATAGGACAGGCGCACCGGCGCTGCGGCACCATGGGCACGGGCATCATAGGATTGCACCGCGACACGGTCGCGATGGCCGCCGCCTTCCTCGATCGCGCTGTAAATGTCCTTGGTGACGTGATCGACAGCGGCAGCGTTGGCCGAACCTGTCGGAACCAGCATGTGGAGGATGCCGGTGCCCGACTGAGCGTAGGCGCTTGCAAAAGCGGTGATGTTGGAGCGCACCGCGATGTTCAGCGATGTCGCGCCGGACGCCACAGGAATGTCGAGCGACTGCTCTGCCTCGGTCAGGACAATCGGGTGCTTGGTGCGGTAGTCATCCGGCACCGAACCGACATTTATCGAGTCGCGGGGAAGCGAACTGCATCCGGCCATCAGCGCTGCGGCGATGGCGAGGCCTGCGGTCCTTCTGATTGCTTGGGCATTCATCGCGCAGATACTCCGGTTACTTGTAAATGAACCCGACGGCGCCGTGGTAACGGCCGGCCGGCAAGTCCTGATTGACGGAACCGTAGATGCGGTTGAGGCGCCCGAGTACGTTGGACGCGCCGTCGCTCGGCGGTGTGAGATTGTCGGTCGGCTGGGCGAGCGCGCTGGCTGCCACCGGTCGCACCAGGTAGGGCGTCACGATGATGACCAGTTCGGACTCGTTGCGCACGAAGTCGCGGCTGCGGAACAAGCTGCCGATGACCGGGATCTTGGAAATGCCCGGAAAGCCGGACATGGTCTGGCGATACTCGTCCTGGATAAGCCCTGCGATCACCATCGAGCCGCCCGATGGCAATTCGACGGTGGACTTGGCTTCACGCCGGCGCAGCGAAATGATCGCGCCACCGATGGCGTCGCCGCCGCCGGAGACACCGCCACCGGCCACGGTCGGCTCGGAGACTTCGGTTTCGATGTTCAGGCTGATGCGCCCTGCGGAAAGAACAACCGGCTTGAACTTGAGGGAAATGCCGTATTCGACTTCACGGAACGACGACTGGGCAACCCCGTCAACGACCGTGACCCCCGACGGAACCTGGAATTCACCGCCAACCCGAAAGTCGGCTTCCTGGCCGGAAACAGCGGTCAGCATCGGTGCGGCCAATGTGCGCGACACGCCCGCCTGTTCAGCCGCCTGCAACGTCGCCTCGAGGCTGAGCCCCCCGATGGTTCCGCCAAGGCTGACAGCGTTTCCACTGAGCGGGCCATTGACGGCAAACGCGCCTGCTGACGCGGCATCGAAGGTAATGCCGTTTCCGCCCGAGCGGCTGGCTGAAAAATTGACGCCCAGTTGCTTCATCACCGAACGCTGCACTTCGGCGACGGTGACCTTGAGTGTCACCTGGTCGCCACCGACGATTTCAAGCATGTTGACGATCTGGCTGCTGCCGTTCCCGCCGAAGAAGAAGCCGCGCTGCGACTCGGTGGCATCGCCACCCTTGACGAAGATTTCGGCAAGCTTGACGGCCTTGCTGGCGTCCTGCGGCGTCTGGACGATCCCGGTCAGGACGATGTTGTCGTTGATGATTTCGGTCTTGATCTGCGAGCCGGGAATGAAGCGCTCGATGTAACGATCGAGGCCGGCGACATCGCGCTCGACCTGCAGGTCAAGGCTGACCAGTTGGCGACCTTCGCGGTCGAAGACGAAAATGTTGGTTTCGCCAACCTTCTTGCCGAACAGGTAGATGCGGCGCGCGCTGCGCGACACGGCATCGGCCACTTCCGGGTTGGCGACGAGGATGTCGTGGGCGTCGGCCGGCAGGTCGAGGACCAGCGACTTGTTGAGGCCGAGCGTGATCCGCTCGGACTGTCCGGTATTGCGACCGACCTCGATGATCCCCTGAGCGGCTGCCATGGTGATCCCAAGGCCGATGGCTCCGATGCCTGGGGCAAAGGACGAGACCGCGCAGAAGGCGAGTGCTGACATCGTTGTCTTGAGCAGGGAAGCGGTCATCGTCATCTGTCCGTTTTCACGCATGGGTTTTCCGTTTGCGGTCATCATTGTCCCACCACGGCTTTCTGGCCGGCCTTGATGGTCGTGATCACGCCACCGGGGCCGCCGCCGAGGAGGTGCTCGGCGCTCTCGTCATTGGCATTGGGGTCAACATCCTTGACCGAACGAAGCGCCAGCGTCAGGCGGTCGGCCATCTGCTGGGCGACGGTGATGATTTCCGCCTGGCGCGGGGTCAGTTCGAGCGTCGCTGTCTGGCCGACCTGGACCAGACGGCCTTCCTCGTCTTCACGGATGGTCTGGTCGATCGCCAGAACGCGAATGTTGTTGAGAATTGTCTCGGTCACGAAATCAGCGCCGCCATTGCGTGGGCGGCTTGTCATGATAACGTCGACATAATCGTCCGGAAGAATGAAGCCGCCAGCCGAAGTGTCGGCGGCAATCATCGTGGCGACCGCGCGTTTGCCCGACGGAAGGATCGACGACATGAAGCTCTGATCGGCGCCGAGAAGCTTGATCAACCGGATCGGCTCACCCTGGGCAATGGTCGAGCGCACGACAGCGGCGCTCAGTTCCTCGACTGCATCGGGGCGTGCGGACCGTGTGATGAAGTCCGGTGAAACGGCTTCGGTCGGCCACTTCTGCCAGCGAATGCGTTCCTCGACCCTGGCGCCGGTGTTCAGGTTTTCAACGGCGACCAGCACTTCATCGAGCTGGATCTGCGGTTGCTGGGGCGCAGCCACAACCGGTTCCGGTGCGGGCTGGCTTGTCATGTTCATGGCCAGATAGCCGGCGCCGCCTGCAGCCAGAACGGCAACGCCAAGAATGATCATACGCGTCGACATGAGCACACCCGATTGTTCGGCGAACACTTCGCCCCTCAGGTGTCATCATCGTCGGGCATTGGTGTAATTATGGTTAACGTGTTGCGACCAGCCATGGTTAATTGCTGGTGAAGGGACGGTCAGACTGCCTGCTGGACCGCCCAAAGAAACGCTGCAGACTGCGGAAAGGCGGCTAGGCCGCCATAGGCCAGCGCCACACCATAGGGAACATCGCGTTCGTCGATGATCCGGCGCAGGACCCGCACTTCGCCGGCAAGCGTTGCCAGCGCGGAGTTGCGGAAAATCAGGAGGAAGATTGTCAGGATGCCGCCTGCGACCGTCGCCATCAGCAGATAGTGCAGCAGCGCAGGCCCGAGCCCCATCCACAGCGCTGTCGAGGCGAGAAGCTTTGCATCGCCGCCGCCCATCGTGCCGAGCGCAAACAGGGCGAAGGTAACTGATAGGACAATGGCAAAGGCAGCGACATGGAGGCCGAACTCGTACCAGCTCAGCCCGATGAACGGGGCGACGGCCAGAAAGCTGGCGATCAGCAACAACGAAACCCGGTTGGCGATCGTCATCGTGAAAATGTCGGAGAGCGCCGCATAGATCATGGCGAACGGGAAGATGACGAAGATTGCCGCTGCGAGCATGGTCGTTGGCCCTTTCCGAAAGGTCGTTGTTCCAATCCAGACTACGGGAGGGCCGTTAAGAAACCCTCAGCGCAAATCGCGTGGTCGCAACCTGCCGGCCCGCAATCTGTGCTTTTGAACGCCAAACGGCCCGACGCAAACTGCGTACGGGCCGCCCGGTATGTGCTACCGTTTCGCCTTGCGGCGAGGCGTCAATCAACCAACGGTGGTTGCGATGCCGTCGAACTTGGCGTTCAGGGTCGAGCCGAGGGTCGTTGCGCCAGTGATGATGGCAACAGCGATGAGAGCAGCGATGAGGCCGTATTCGATGGCGGTCGCGCCCGATTCGTCTTTCATGAAACGTGCAAACATAGTGTGAGCTCCTTACTCGTTTTTCCAGCACAGGCCGTCGCGGTATGTTTCCGTGATCAGCAACACGAACCTAGCGCCCACCAATTGCCACCTGCTTAATCGTCAGGGTTGTTGAAACGTAAATATCGCGATTTGCTGTCGCATTGCCGGAATCCGGGGCCGGATGGCCTGCCGGACTGTGCGCATGGTTAATGCTTCCTTCACCCTTGGCTGCAATGGTTTGGACACGTCTCACATACCGGAGCACCTCCATGAAGATCCGCATCGCGCCATTTGTGGCAGCAGCATTCGCCGCAGCGCTGGTTGCCAGCCCTCTTGCGGCCAACGCAACGGAAGACGGCGGCATCAGCCTGGTTCTGAACCATGCCAAAGTGCTCAAGCTGTCGCGCCCGGCCGCCACAATCATCATCGGAAACCCGGCCATCGCCGACGCAACGGTTCAGGACGCCAGTACGATTGTCCTGACCGGCAGGGATTTCGGCCAGACCAACATCGTCGTGCTGGATGATGCCGGCATTCCGATCTTTGACGAGCGTCTTGCCGTGACGCGCGAACAGCTCACGACCATGCGCATCTATCGCCGCGCCAATATCGAGACATTGTCGTGCGAACCCTCGTGCGAACGCGCCTATCAGACGGAGGCCGAAATCGCCTCGACGCGGGAGCGGCTGCGGGTCAACCAACTCTCCGAATGAGATAGTCCGGCGCTTCGCGCGCGATCCATATCAGTTGCATTTTGCGAGCGCCTGAAAACGGCTTGTCAACACTTGCTTGCTATCCTGCCGGACGGAAAACCGACAGGAGATCAGGTGTGACGGGTCCAATAGGGCGGATGCGCCGCCGTATGGCAGGCGCCAGACTTGCACAGGAAATGGCCGCAGACCGTCGTGGTGCAACCGCGATCGAGTTCGGCATTCTGGCCATTCCCTTCATCCTGCTCGTGTTCGCCGTGCTGGAAACATCGGTTTCCTTCACCGCCGAGCAGGTCATGGCCAATGCGACAGACAAACTCGCCCGAAAGATCCGCACCGGCGAAATCAAGCCCTCCGGCACGGACAAGGCGGCGTTCCGTGCCCTGATCTGCAAGGACATAGAGATCTTCGTGCCCGCAGGTTGTCCGAACCTGCACTTTGACCTGCAGAACTACGCCAAATTTACCGACGTGCCCAAAGCGATCCCGTTTTCGGAACCGGGCGTCATCGACGTATCCGGTTTCAAGTACACGCCGGGCGGCGCCGGCACGATCAACAACCTGCGCGTCATCTACGAATGGCCGGTCATCACCGACATCATGAAGTCGAAGATGGCAGGCCTGAAAGACGGCAAGATCCTCCTCTACACGTCCACCACCTGGCAAAACGAACCGTTCTGATTTCCAGAGCCGAGGCGAGGCACGACCATGTCTGAAGCGCACAACACCGATGCCAACCGCATGACCGGCTTTTTCCTGCCGCTGAAGCGCTTTCGCCGCGACACAAAAGGGGTCGCTGCCGTCGAGTTCGCCCTGATCGTGCCGCTGTTGCTGGCGATGTATCTCGGCACGATGGAGGTTTCCAACGGCGTTGCCCTGAACAAGCGCGTGGCGCGCATGGCGTCCGCCGTTGCCGACCTTGTCGCCCAGCAGGAAGAGGTTGCCAAGGCAGACCTCGATGCGATCATGAAGATCGGCGAGGCGATCCTCTACCCCTACACCGGCGACAAGCCGCAGATCACCGTGGTTGGCGTCGAGGTTGACAAGGACCATCCGCAATGGGGCAAGGTCCTGTGGTCGCGTCAGCAGAAGAAGGACGGGACCAATGTTGCCGGAATGGTCGCCGGCAGCGATATCAATGTGCCAAATCGCCTGCGCATCGACGACACGTTCGTCATCCTGGTGCGTGGTGAGGTCAAGTACCTCCCTGTCGTCACCTGGGTCACCGGCAAGGACGGCA
This sequence comes from Roseitalea sp., assembly GCA_041752455.1. Classification (GTDB taxonomy): domain Bacteria; phylum Pseudomonadota; class Alphaproteobacteria; order Rhizobiales; family Rhizobiaceae; genus JBGSWL01. Next base: position 30,488 of record JBGSWL010000008.1, read on the forward strand.
GTGGAAATCCGCTCGGGATCAACATTTCCGAACAATACTGGCTGCATCCGCGCCTGACCGACGAAGTCACCTGCAGCAATTGCTGACCGGTCAGCGGGTCAGCCGCCTTGCGGCAAGCGCCTGCGCAAGCGTTACAACAAAGGCATAGTCGCCCGCGTTGACCGCACGCATCCCGCCGCCAAGCGACGGCGATACGGCATCGAACGCTTCCGGTGAATCGTCGGGCAAGGCTTCCAGCGTCGTGGCGAGCAGCGTGCGTATCGCAACCGGCATGTCGGCTCGCACCGCGTGAGGCCCGAACGGGATCACGTCAGATCGCCACAGTACAGTGACCGGCGGGCTGCCGGGCAAGGCCGATATGCGGCCGGCGACAGATTGCGCGCGCGCGGCAACAGCATCGCCACCCTCGTATTCCCAAGTGTAGAGGGCCTCGATCTTGCCGTCGACGAATGCGGCGATTGCAGCTTCGACCGTCTCGCTCTTGCGAAGATCGAAACCGGCGTCTGACAGCGGCTTTCCGAGAAATCGAAAGGCGACGGACGGGATCACGTCACCTGTCATCGAGCCGTCGGGGCCAATCCCGATCGGGCGTCCGGCCAGATCGGAAAACCCCTTCACGCGGTCACTGTTGGCGAGCAGCACGCCGCGGATGCCATTGGCGCCGTTGTCAGCAAGCGGAGCTGCGACCGGGATGAGGCACTGGCACCGCACTTCGGCAGCCGCAAAACCAAGCGCAGGAAGGGCTGCATGTTCGAGCCGCCCGCTGATCAGGGCATCAATCAAGGATGCCGCATCGGGAAAAACGAAAGCTTCTGCAGGCATGCCGAGCCGTCCGGACAGATGACTGGCAAATGCATCCAGCCCGACCCGCGCCGCAGCGCCAGCCGGCGCAATCATTCCGAAGCGGTACACGCCGGTTCGCTTGCGCCAATCGGCAACATTGTCGCCGGTTTGCGCCGCTGCGGGCCATGCGCCGGCAACAAAGGACGCAAGCAGGCCGCCCGCTATCAGCCGGACTGCCATTCGCCGCGTTGACTTGCCATTGCATCGTCGCTGCGACGGTGCTTGCGTCATGGACCTGTCCGTGATGGCCACCTATATCTTGGCGGCGGCGATTGCCGCGCTCGGCCTGCAGCCTTATCACTGCAAGACCGGGGTCCTCAATGCGGAGTTTGCCGCCATGGCGAGAGCCTTTCTTTTTGTCCTCGATTCGGTCGGGATCGGCGGCGCGGCAGATGCCGCCGCATTCGGCGACACCGGTGCCAATACGCTTGGCCACATTCTCGAGCGCACAGATTCAGGAAAGGCCGACGATGACCGGCGCAGCGGACCGCTGAACTGCCCCAACCTTGCATCGTTCGGCTTTTTCCACGCGCTTGATCTGGCCAGCGGCCATCCGCTTGCGGCATCTCACAAGGCTCACAATTTGGAGGGCTTCTGGGGTGCAGCGCAGGAAGTGTCGCATGGCAAGGATACGCCAAGCGGCCACTGGGAAATCGCCGGTGTGCCTGTCCGGTTCGACTGGGGCTATTTCCCGCACGAGGTTCCGGCGTTTCCGGAAAACCTGTTGAACGCCATCTATGAAAAAGCAGGCCTTTCCGGCTCGCTCGCCAATTGCCATGGCTCGGGCACCGACATCATCCGCGACTTCGGTGAAGAGCATCTGCGGACCGGCATGCCGATCTTCTACACGTCGGCCGATTCGGTCCTCCAGATCGCTGCGCATGAGGAAGCGTTCGGTCTGGAGCGATTGCTCGACCTGTGCATGATCGTGCGGTCGCTGGTCGATGATCTCAACATCGGCCGGGTCATCGCCCGTCCGTTTGTCGGAACGTCAGCCGCCGATTTCGAGCGCACCGGCAACCGGCGCGATTTTTCCGTGCTGCCGCCCGAGCCGACCCTGCTTGATCGCAACGTGGCAGTGGGCGGACGTGTGCTGGCCGTGGGAAAGATCGGCGACATCTTCGCCCATCAGGGCATTTCCGAAGTGCGCAAGGCTTCCGGCAACCAAGCCATTGCCGACGCGACCATGAAAGCGATGGACGATGCCACCGACGGCGACATCGTCTTTGCCAATTTCGTCGACTTCGACATGCTCTATGGACACCGGCGCGATGTTGCGGGGTATGCGGCAGCACTGGAAGCCTTCGACCGGCGCCTGCCGGATCTGGTCGCCAGGCTGCGCGACGGCGACCTGCTCGTCATCACCGCCGACCATGGCTGCGATCCGACCTGGCCGGGCACCGACCATACCCGCGAGCGGGTTCCGGTGATCGGTTGGTGCAAGGGCGCATCCGGCCAGTCGATCGGTCTTCGCGCAACCTTCGCCGATATCGGTGAAACCATCGCCGCCCATCTCGGACGTGAAGCCGGCCCGCATGGAACGTCTTTTCTGGACGAGGTCGCGTCTCGTGCCTGAACTGCCCGAAGTGGAAACAGTCCGGCGCGGCCTTGCGCCGGCGCTCGAAGGCGCACGGCTGGACCGGCTGGAGCTGCGCCGGGCCGACCTGCGCTTTCCGTTTCCGGAAGGGATCGCCGAACGGCTTTCAGGTCGAACGATCACGGCGCTGGGCCGGCGGGCCAAGTATCTGCTGATCCACTTCGATGATGCCAGCGTGATGATCAGCCATCTGGGCATGTCAGGATCCTGGCGGTTCGAGACCATGTCCGAGCCTGCCGAGCCGCTCGGCCAGTTTTACTACCCGCGCGGCAAGGATGGCGTTCACGATCACATGGTCATGCATCTGTCCCGGTCCGGCGATGCGGTCCGGGCGGTCTACAATGACCCGCGCCGGTTCGGCTTTGTCGACCTTACCGACATGGCCGGGCTGGACACCAATCCGTATCTCGCCAGCCTCGGCATCGAACCGACCGGCAACACGCTGGATGGCGCAAGCCTCGCCGGGCTTCTGGCGGGCAAGGCAACGCCGCTGAAGTCCGCCCTGCTTGACCAGCGGCTGATTGCCGGCCTTGGCAACATCTATGTCTGCGAGGCGCTGTGGCGGGCGGGCCTCTCCCCCAAACGAAGCGCCGGCTCGATTGTCAGGACCGATGGCGGGCCGACGCCGCGATGTGAGGCGTTGGCGGTTGCCATTCGCGAGGTCATCGCTTCGGCCATCGAAGCGGGGGGGTCGTCGCTGCGCGATCACATCCGCACCGACGGAACGCTCGGCTATTTCCAGCACACGTTCCAGGCCTATGGCCGTGAGGGCGAGCCCTGCCTGCGACCGGGTTGCAAGGGGCAGATTCACCGCACCGTCCAATCGGGGCGCTCGACTTTCCATTGCACCTCATGCCAGAGATGAGCCGCCCAGACCGACTTCCGTTGCAGTCATCCTCGGAGACCTTCCATGGCCTATGACACCATTCTCGTCGACAAGCGTGGCGAAGCCCTGCTCATCACCCTGAACCGGCCCAAGGCTCTCAATGCGCTGAACGCGCAGGTGCTCGCCGAACTGATCGACGCGCTGAAAGCGGCCGAAGCCGACGGCCGGATCGGCGCTGTCGTCATCACCGGATCGGAAAAGGCATTTGCCGCAGGCGCCGATGTCAAGGAGATGCAGGACTGGACCTTCGCCGACAGCTTCTCGCGCGATGCGCTCACGGATTGGGAGCGGGTTGCAGGCTTTCGCAAGCCGCTGATTGCAGCGGTTGCGGGCTATGCGCTTGGCGGCGGCTGCGAACTCGCAGCGATGTGCGACTTCATCATTGCGGCCGAAAGCGCCAAGTTCGGCCAACCGGAGATCACGCTCGGCATTCTTCCCGGCATGGGTGGAACCCAACGCCTCGCCCGGTCGATCGGCAAGGCCAAGACGATGGATCTATGTCTCACCGGCCGGATGATGGATGCAGCCGAAGCGGAACGTTGCGGGCTGGTGTCGCGCGTCGTGCCCGATCACGACCTGATCGAGGTTGCGATTGCTGCAGCCCAGAAGGTCGCAGGCTTTTCGCAAGTAGCCACCATGGCGACCAAGGAGGCGGTGCTGACCGCTTTCGAATGCGGGCTGGACGCGGGCGTGCGGCACGAGAAGCGCCTGTTCCATGCGATGTTTGCGACCGAGGATCAGAAGGAAGGCATGGCCGCATTTTCCGAAAAGCGCAGCGCGAGCTTTCGCAACCGGTAACTCGGCCGAGAATTGCAGCGCCAAGGCGTTGACGGCACCGGCCTTTGAGACTATAGCACCCGGCGATTGGCGGCGCTTGGCCGCCTTTATGTTTTGTATGCGCATGCCCGGTCATGGCGCAGACGCCAACCGGTTCGCGGAACCACTGAAGAGAGGCAAGCATGGCCAATACAAAGTCGGCCAAGAAGGCGACGCGCAAGATCGAAGCGCGCACCGAGGTCAACAAGGCACGCCGTTCACGCGTGCGCACATTCGTTCGCGGCGTCGAGGAAGCGATTGCTTCCGGCGACCAGGCTGCGGCAGCGGAAGCACTCAGGGTTGCACAGCCGGAGATGATGCGTGCCGTCACCCGCGGCGTGCTGCACAAGAACACGATGTCTCGCAAGGTCTCGCGCCTCGCCGCCCGGGTCAAAGCCATACAGGCCTGACATTCATTTGTCGGCTCACCGCGATCAACCCGGCTTCGGCCGGGTTTTTTGTTGCCCTGACGCAAATTCGAGATTCCTGCTTTTATGCCAATGATTTAGCCCGATAACGATCGGTTACGTGCGTGTTACATCTGTCTTCCCAATGTCACAAAACGCCTTCTTTTTTCAATTTGTATAATATAAACAATAACTTAACCCTCTTTTTTGTCGCAATCCACAGGCGGCGAGTTCAACGACCAACTGACCATTCGCGTCAAGCGAAATTATCAAAAATATTTCACCAGACGGTCAAAGCGTGCGCCGGCGAAAGAAGCTGTGGAATCCCAGTCAGTTATCTTTTTTGCTGCGAATCAGTGCGGTTTTTGGGGCTGTTTCGGGACCTTTCAAGCCCCTAAAATTCCCTTAACGGGCTTGTCAGCACCCATCCAATACGGATAGTTTACGGCATCGGACGGGGACGACCTCACTCCATCGCAGTCGGAAGACGACCTCAAGTTGCAGCCCCGCGTTGCAGCCACGGGAGCCGTGTATCCTGCGCGATGGCAGTGAAAACAGACAAAATTCGGATTCAGCCGGGCTGCAACATGCGTTGTGGCAAGGGCGAGTCTTTGGCTGGAGGGATCGAGCACCGGAGAAGGCATTATCAGGTACGGCGTCAGCCGTCGGGAACGGTTTACGGAGCAGGTGAGCTACCGAAGACACGAAGACCAGAACTTCAACGCCGGACAACCGCGAGGGCGCGCGGGACCGGCAGCAAAAGGCGAGAGCAGACAAACATGCATGGGGAACCCAACCGGTGGACAGAAGACGCATCCGGCCGCACGGCAGCGGCGGGAATGCGCAAGTTGCACCACGGCACCGATGGTTTGATATCGGGCATTCTTGGCGCGAAGAACAGCAAACTTGTCGACTGCGCAGCTGTCGGCGACATTTCGGACTTGGGCGACGGCGAGATGGGCAAGGGCAACAAGGGCAGCGACGGTACGGCGATCTTCGAAAAGGTCTGTACGCAGTTACGCATTCGCCTTGGCGCCGAAGTCTACCAAAGCTGGTTTGGCCGGCTCAAGCTGGATGAATCGGCGCGTAGCGTCGTTCGCCTATCGGTGCCGACACCGTTCCTGCGCAACTGGATCAACCATCATTACCTTGCGCTGATCCAGGAACTCTGGACCGTCGAGGAACCGGCACTTCTGCGCATCGAAGTCATCGTTCGCAGCGCCATGCGCGGGCACCCGGGCGAGACACCCGCAACGCGGGCCGGCGAAGTGGCAAGTGCCGCGGCCCAGCGCGCTCGCGCTGTTGCAGGGCTCCACACCGCCAAGGTACCAACAACCCAGACCGGGACATCGCCGGTTCAAAAGCAGACCGCTGCGCTCGGCTCGCCCGTCGACAGCCGTTACACGTTCGAGAACTTTGTCGAAGGCGCCTCGAACCGGGTCTGTCTTGCTGCGGCACGGGCTGCCGTCGAGAAGGGGCCGAATGCTGCCCGCTTCAACCCATTGTTTTTCCACTCCAATGTCGGCCTCGGCAAGACGCACCTGCTGCAGGCGATTGCCAATGCCGCAAAAGCCAATGATCCGACAAAGCGCGTTGTTTATCTGACCGCCGAGTACTTCATGTGGCGGTTTGCAAGCGCGATCCGCGATCACAATGCCCTCTTGCTGAAGGAAACGCTGCACGAGATCGATCTCCTGATCATCGATGACATGCAGTTCCTGCAGGGCGAGAAGATCCAATCGGAGTTCTGCCACCTGATCAACATGCTGCTCGACAGCGCCCGGCAGATCGTGGTTGCCGCCGACCGTCCGCCGTCGGAACTGGAATCGCTCGATCCGCGCGTCCGCTCGCGTCTGCAGGGCGGGGTCGCACTCGAGATTGAGACGCCCGACTACGACATGCGCCTCGCCATGCTGGAAAAGCGCCTGGCCGAAGCACGGCGCGATGATGCGTCGCTCGCCATCAGCGACGACATCCTGCGCCATGTGGCCCGCACGGTGTCGAGTTCGTTCCGCGAGTTGGAAGGGGCGTTCAACCAGCTGGTTTTCCGGCATTCCTTCGAGCCGAACATCTCGATCGACCGTGTTGATGACATTCTTGGCCATCTGGTGCGTGTTGATGATCGAAAGAAGGTGCGGATCGAAGACATCCAGCGGATCGTGGCGCAGCACTACAATGTGCCCCGCACCGAACTGCTCTCAAGCCGGCGCACCCGCACGATCGTGCGTCCGCGCCAGATCGCCATGTATCTGTCCAAGACCATGACGCCGCGTTCGCTTCCGGAAATCGGACGCCGGTTCGGCGGCAAAGATCACACGACGGTGCTGCATGCGGTCCGCAAGGTGGAATCGCTGATGGCGGAAGACAGCAAGCTCTCCAAAGAGCTGGAACTGCTGCGCAGGCTGATCGAAGAATAAGACAGAAACGGAGTGCAGTGACAACCGCGCTCCCTTTTCCCCAACCGAATGGACAGAGCGGCGGCAAACCTTTGCGGCCGCTCTTGCTTTTCATCGGTCGAACCGCCAATTTCGCGGCCCCGGGGGCGGGTGCCGGGACTGTAGCGGACCCCCCCTCCTTCTTCATTTTTCTCTTCGGCGGCCTTCTTCTCTCGTTGTGGCCGCCGGACAGCTGACCGGATCGACACCCATGCGCGTGACCCTTGAGCGAGCCAATCTTCTCAGATCCCTCAACCACGTTCACCGTGTGGTCGAGCGGCGCAACACGATCCCGATCCTGTCCAACGTGCTGTTGAAAGCTGGTGGTGCGAGCCTCGAGATGAAGGCGACGGATCTCGATCTCGAAATCAACGAAGCCGCCACGGCGCAGGTCGATCAGGCCGGGGCGACGACCGTTCCTGCCCACCTGCTCTACGACATCGTGCGCAAGCTTCCCGATGGCGCCGAAGTCATGCTGACCACCGATGCCGATGGCACCACAATGACCGTCATGTCGGGCCGTTCGAACTTCAAGCTGCAGTGCCTGCCGCAGTCGGATTTCCCGGAACTGTCAGCCGGGACCTTCACGCATACGTTCCGGCTGGAAAGCACGACGCTGAAGCGGCTGATCGAAGCGACGCAGTTTGCCATCTCGACCGAAGAGACCCGCTACTATCTCAACGGCATCTATATCCACACAGCAGAGCGCGAAGGCCGCATCATGCTGCGCGCCGTTGCAACCGACGGTCACCGGTTGGCGCGCGCCGAAACCGAAGCGCCGGACGGCGCCGAAAACATGCCGGGCATCATCATTCCGCGAAAGACGGTCGGAGAACTGCAGAAGCTCGTCGACGATCCCGATGTCGTGGTGCTTGTCGAATTGTCGGACACCAAGATCCGCATGACGATCGGCTCGGTTGTCCTGACATCCAAGCTGATCGACGGCACGTTCCCGGATTACCAGCGGGTGATCCCGACCGGCAACGACAAGGACATGATGGTCGATCGCCGCCTGTTCACCGATGCGGTGGATCGGGTGTCGACCGTCTCGTCGGAGCGTGGACGCGCTGTGAAGCTCGCGATCAACGATGGCCAACTCGTTTTGACCGTCAACAATCCCGACAGCGGCTCGGCGAGCGACGAACTGGCGGTCGACTACGGCAGTGACGCGCTGGAAATCGGTTTCAACGCCCGGTATCTTCTCGACATCGCCAATCAGCTCGATTGCGCCAACGTGAAGTTCTCGTTTGCCGATGCCGGATCGCCGACATTGATCGAGGATCCGGACGATCGCGATGCACTCTATGTCCTGATGCCGATGCGCGTATGAGGCGCTGACCGGCCGGCAGCGGTGAACGGCCATGGACATGCACACGGAAGCAAACAGCTACGCGGTCGCGATTTTTCTCAGCGGCGTGCAACTGACCGATTTTCGCAACTACACCTCGGCACGGCTGGCCCTTGACGGCCGGCATGTGGTGCTGACCGGACCGAACGGGTCCGGCAAGACCAATCTCATGGAAGCGGTATCGCTGCTCTCGCCCGGCAGGGGCCTGCGGCGTGCGGCGCTCTCCGACATGGGCCGCGTCGGCGCCACCGGGTTTTCGGTTTTCGCAAGCCTTGTCCAGGATGGCGAAACCCATGCGGTCGGCACCGGCACGGCCGGATCGACCACAAGCGAGGATGGTGCCGCGCAGCGCCGCATCCGCATCGACGGCACCAATGCGCGCACCGCCGACGAACTGCTCGACCTTGCCCGCATCATGTGGCTGACCCCGTCGATGGACGGGCTGTTCACCGGGGCCGCCGGTGACCGTCGCCGGTTTCTCGACCGCATGGTTCTGGCGATCGATCCGGCCCATGCGCGCCGCGCCGCAGACTATGAAAAAGCCATCCGTCAACGAAATCGCCTTCTGGAACAGCGACCCGACAGCCGGACCGACCGGTGGCTGGACGGTATCGAGATCCAGATCGCGGCGCTCGGCTCGGCGATCCTTTCAGCACGCCAGGAACTGATCGGACTATTGGCAGCCCTGATCGAGGCGGCCAGGCCGACCAGTGCGTTTCCGACCGCGATCCTGCGCATCGATGGCGAACTGGAAGCGATGGCGCGCACCGGTACGCCGGCCGGCGATCTGGAAACCGAACTGGCGCGGCAACTGCGCGACATGCGCCACCGCGACCGTTCGGCGGGGCGCACCCTTTCAGGACCTCACCGGGCAGACCTGACGGTCGCTCATATGGAGAAAGACATCGATGCGGCGCTGTGCTCGACCGGCGAGCAGAAGGCGTTGCTGACCGGCCTGGTGCTTGCCCATGCCAGCCTGACTCGGGCGATCAGCGGCATGGCACCGATCCTGCTGCTGGATGAGATTGCCGCGCATCTCGATCCCGTCCGTCGCGCGGCGCTGTTCGACCGCATCCATGCGCTGGGCGGCCAGTCCTTCATGACCGGAACCGACCGGTCGTTGTTTGACGCACTCGGTGACAGGGCCCAATACTTTCATGTCGAGAATGCCACCGTCACCGAAATGGACCCGTCTGATGGACACTGACGCCGCGCTCTCATCGGCCGAGATCGAGCGCTATGGCCGCCACATCATCATGCCGGAGATCGGTGGCGCCGGGCAGCAAGCGCTCAAACGGTCGTGTGTCGCGGTCATCGGCGCGGGCGGTCTTGGTTCTCCCGTGCTCGCCTATCTTGCTGCAGCGGGCGTCGGGCGCTTGCGGATCGTCGACGATGACACCGTCTCCCGGTCGAACCTGCAGCGGCAAATCCTGCACCGCACCGAGGATATCGGCCGCGCAAAGACCGAGAGCGCGCGCGAGGCGATTGTCGCGCTCAATCCGCATGTCAAGGTCGAAGCCATCGCCGAACGCATCACAACAGGAAACGCGATCAGGATGCTGACTGGCGCCGATGTCGTGGTTGACGGGTCGGACAATTTCGCGACGCGCCTTGCGGTCGCCGATGCTGCCGAAGCGCTGGCCATTCCGCTCGTCACCGGCGCCTTGGGGCGTTTTGACGGATCAGTGACGGTGATCCATCCGGCATCGATCCATGATGGCCAGCCCGGTCCGCGCTACCGAGATCTCTTTCCGCAGCTGCCGGATGATGGCGCAATCCCGACCTGCGCACAGGCGGGCGTCCTTGGTGCGCTGGCGGGTGTCGTCGGCTCGCTGCAGGCGATCGAAGCGATCAAGCTGATCACCGGCGCGGGCGAACCGCTGATCGGGCGACTGCTCGCCATCGATGCATTTTCCATGCGTTTCAGGACCATTGGCTACCGCCGCCGACCTTGACGGACAGGCACAGGGACTTAGGTTCAAAGCATCCACAGGCGCCCGGGACAAGGCGCAGCATCCACTTCACAAGGGGTTCGTTCATGTTCGCCATGGCCTTTTTTCTGACGTTGCTGGCCGCCGTCAATCTTGCTGTCGCCTATCTCTGGCTTTGCCAGCGCGCGCTTGAAAAGTCGCTGTCACCCACGCGCACGATCTGGCCGGCAATTGTTCCGGTCCGTCGCCCCGTCGCCAAAGCTGAGCCGGCGCGCGCAATGTATGATGGTGGCGTGCTCGATCCGATCGAAATGCCCGCAACGGCCCCCGCCGTCATGGCCATGACAGAACCGGCACCGGTGGCCCCGGCTGTCAAGCCCAAGGCTGCGCCGCGCGCCCGCAAGCCCAAGGCCTGAAAAGTCCAAGGCCTGACCAAAGCAACATCTTCCGCGGGCCCGAACTGCTGCCGAACGCGAAAAGCGGCAGCGGTTTTCACACCATGGATGGCAGGATGCGATTGGGTGGCCGGTCACCGCCGGCCATCATGCGGATGTTGATGATGACCTTTTCGCCCATCTCGATCCGGCCTTCGATGGTTGCCGAACTCATGTGAGGCGTCAGCACCACCTTGCCGGCGGCTGCCAGCTTGCAAAGCCGGTCGTTGACCACGGGCTCATGCTCGAACACATCCAGACCGGCTCCAGCAAGACGCCCGTCTTCCAGCAGTCGGACCAGCGCCTCTTCGTCGATGATCTCGCCGCGGGCCGTGTTGACGATGAAGGCCGTCGGCTGGAGCAATTCGAGCCGGCGTGCCGACAGGAGATGGTATGTGGCCGGCGTGTAGGGACAATTGACCGACACGATGTCCATTCGCGCCAGCATCTGGTCGAGGCTTTCCCAAAAAGTAGCGCCGAGTTCGGCTTCGATCGACGCGGGCGCACGGGTCCGGTTGTGATAGTGGATCGACAGGCCGAAGGCGCGGGCGCGCCGGGCGACAGCCGTCCCGATCCGGCCCATGCCGACAATGCCGAGCCGCTTGCCGTGGATGCGGCGTCCGAGCATCCAGGTCGGCGACCAGCCATGCCAGTTGTCTTCGCCGACAAGGTAGCCTGCGCCCTCGACGATGCGGCGCGGCGCGGCGAGGATCAGCGCCATGGTCATGTCGGCGGTGTCTTCGGACAGGACATCGGGTGTGTTGGTGACGGTGATCCCGGCCTCGTGGGCAGCTTTCACATCGATGTTGTCGACGCCATTGCCGAAGTTGGCGATCAGTTTGAGGCGAGGCCCGGCAGCGGCGATCAACTCTCGGTCGATCCGGTCGGTGACGGTCGGCACGAGGGCATCGGCCTTGCCGAGGGCGTCGGCCAGCGCCTTGCGATCAAACGGCATGTCGGAGGCGTTGAACTGGACATCGAACAGTTCGCGCATCCGCGCTTCGACCGGATCTGGCAACCGACGGGTGACGATGACAAAAGGCTTTTTATCCAAGGTTTCTGCGCGTCCCTGTGGGTCCTTGATCGGCTGATAACACTGGCACGAACGCCCATTCGTTGACAGGGCGTTAACCAAGGTCTGCCACGGTAAGCTTCCGTAACGGCCCTTGTCTAGCAAGCGAGCCGCCACGTGCAAAGGCCCCTTGATCCGTCAATCCGGTCATTGCCGAGGGGCTGCCGAGCCGTTCGAAGAGGGAGTTTGACCATGCAAAGCGCACGCCCTGCCCTGATGCCGGCCCTGCTTCTGGCCGTTGCCGTGACCTTGAGCGCATTGACCGCCCCGGCGCCGGCCCATGCCCAGACCACCGGCTCGATCCAGCGCGGCCCCAGCGGCCTGCCTTTGCCGCGCTTTGTCAGCCTGAAGGCCGAGCGGGTCAATTTGCGCGTCGGCCCCGGCAAGGAATATGCGGTCACATGGCGCTACATGAAGGCTGGTGTGCCGCTCGAAATCATCCAGGAATTCGATACCTGGCGCCGGGTGCGCGATGCGCAAGGCGATACGGGTTGGGTGCATGGCTCGCTTCTGTCGGGCTCGCGCACGGCCATCGTGTCGCCGTGGCTCGGGCAGGAAGCCCGCGAAAGCCGCACGACGCTTTATTCCGAAGCGCGTTCGGGCGCCGAGCCTGTCGCCCTTTTGGAACCGGGCGTCATGGGCAGGATCGCCAAATGCGATGGGGCCTGGTGCGAAATGCAGGTCGACCATGCCGGGCGCACGCTGAAGGGCTTTGCCGTCCAAGCTGACCTCTGGGGAGCCTATCCGGACGAAACCTTCGAGTAGGATCAGCGCTACTTCCGCGTCACGGGGCGCAGGCGAACCACCACATCCACATGGGCGATTTCCATGCCTTCCGGCGGCTCCGGCAGGTTTGATACCGTGATCATGCCATCGGGCACGTCAAGCACTTCATTGGTCGACTGGACGAAGAAGTGGTGGTGATCGGTGATGTTGGTGTCGAAATAGGTTTTCTGGCCTTCGACCGAGAGAATGCGCAAAAGGCCGGCTTCGGTGAACTGGTGAAGGGTATTGTACACGGTGGCGAGTGAAACGCCGGCGCCCCTGTCGCACGCCTGCCGGTGCAGGTCTTCAGCGGCCACGTGGCGATCTTCGCCAATGAACAGCAATTCGGCGAGCGCAATGCGCTGGCGTGTCGGGCGCAGGCCGACATTGCGCAGGATGCTGCGAACATCCGGCTTTGCCGCTTTCTCGATGCCTGTTGAAGGACAAGCTGTGTCCATTGCGTGCCTCCGCCGGGGCTCATCCTGCCCCCATTTCCGTCACAAGATATATTGACCCTCCCAAAGCTAATCAATAGCGGCCCTTGACGCGGGGCCAAGCGAGCGGCATTGCCTGCCCAAGCAGACAAGCAGGTACCGTCAGCAACGAGGACGGAAACCGGCCGACGATCGGGGGAAGCCGACAATGACCGAGCGCAAGACCAGCTACACCTACGAGGACCTGCTCGCCTGCGGGCGCGGGGAATTGTTCGGCCCGGGCAATGCACAGCTCCCTGCGCCGCCGATGCTGATGTTTGATCGGATCACGCAGGTGTCTGAAACCGGCGGTGCCTTCGACAAGGGCTTCATCCGCGCCGAACTCGACATCAAGCCGGACCTCTGGTTCTTCCCCTGCCACTTCATCGGCAACGAGATCATGCCCGGGTGCCTTGGTCTTGATGCGATGTGGCAGTTGACGGGCTTTTACCTCGGATGGCTTGGCGAGCCGGGCTACGGCATGGCGCTGTCGACCGGCGAGGTGAAGTTCAAGGGCATGGTGACACCGCGCACCGGCCTCGTCGAATATGGCATCGACTTCAAGCGCGTGATGCGCGGGCGCCTTGTTCTTGGTATTGCCGATGGCTGGTTGAAAGCCGACGGAAACACCATTTACCAGGCGACAGACCTGAAGGTCGGCCTATCGAAGGAAAAGGCGTCCTGAAACGCCGCCCGGAATTTCAGACAAGGATGAAACCATGAGACGTGTCGTCGTGACCGGAATGGGTATCGTATCGTCAATCGGCGACGATGTCGGCGAGGTGCTGACATCGCTGCGCGAGGCGAAATCGGGGATCACGGTGGCGCAGGACTATGTCGATCTCGGCTTCCGTTGCCAGGTGTTCGGCGAACCGAAGCTTGACCCGTTCACCGTGCTGGACCGGCGCGAATCGCGGTTTCTGGCGCGCGGATCGGCCTGGAACTTCGTTGCCATGCGTCAGGCCATTGCCGACGCCGGTTTGAGCGAGGACGAGATCAGCAACGAACGCACCGGCATCGTCATGGGCTCGGGTGGCCCGTCGACCCGCACTGTGTTCGACGCTGCGGTCCTGACGCAAGCAAACAAGAGCCCCAAGCGCATCGGACCGTTTGCGGTGCCAAAAGCGATGTCGTCGACCGCATCGGCCACACTCGCAACGCCGTTCCACATCAAGGGCGTCAATTATTCGATTTCGTCGGCCTGCGCGACATCGAACCACTGCATCGGCAATGCTTACGAGCTGATCCAGTGGGGAAAGCAGGACATGATGTTTGCCGGCGGATCGGAAGATCTGGACTGGACGATGTCGAACCTGTTCGATGCGATGGGCGCGATGTCGAGCAAGTTCAATGCAACGCCGCAGGTCGCTTCGCGCGCCTATGACGTCAACCGCGACGGGTTCGTCATTGCCGGTGGCGCCGGTGTGCTGGTGCTGGAAGAACTCGATCATGCCAAGGCGCGCGGCGCCAAGATCTATGGCGAGATCGTCGGCTATGGCGCGACTTCGGATGGCTATGACATGGTCGCCCCGTCCGGCGAAGGCGCGGTGCGCTGCATGCGCATGGCACTGGCCACCACCAACGGGACGATCACCTACATCAACACGCACGGCACCTCGACGCCGGTTGGCGACCAACGCGAAATGGATGCGATCCGCACCGTCTTCGGCGACGACATCCCGACAATTTCCTCGACCAAGTCGCTGACCGGCCATTCGCTGGGCGCGACCGGCGTCCAGGAAGCGATCTATTCGCTGCTGATGATGGAGAACAACTTCATCTGCGAAAGCGCGCATATCGAAGAACTGGACCCGGCCTTCGAAGGCATGCCGATCGCGCGCGAGCGCATCGATGGCGTCGAATTCGACATTGCGCTGTCGAACTCGTTCGGCTTTGGCGGAACCAATGCAACGCTGGCATTCCAGCGCTATCGCGGCTGACAATCCGCAAGACAACAAGGAACTGGCGATGAACCCAGTCATGCACGGCAAGCGCGGCCTCATCATGGGCGTGGCAAATGACCACTCGATCGCCTGGGGCATTGCGCGCACGCTCGCGGCCCACGGCGCACAGATGGCGTTCACCTATCAGGGCGAGGCGCTCGGAAAGCGCGTGACGCCGCTCGCTGCCGAGGTCGGGTCTGACATTGTCCTGCCCTGCGACGTGGAGGATGCCGATTCAGTTGCTGCCGTGTTCGAGGTCCTGAAAGAGAAGTGGGGAACGCTGGACTTCGTGGTGCATGCGATCGGATTCTCGGACAAGAACGAACTCAAGGGCCGCTTCATCGACAAGACGACACGCGCCAATTTCGTGCGGACCATGGTCATCTCTGCACACTCCTTTACGGAGGTCGCCCAGCATGCGGCGCCGATGATGAATGCGGGCGGGTCCCTGCTGACGCTGACCTATGGCGGGTCGACGCGCGTGATGCCGAACTACAATGTCATGGGCGTTGCAAAGGCCGCGCTCGAAGCGATCACGCGCTATCTTGCGGCCGATCTCGGTGAGGACGGCATTCGCGTCAATGCGATTTCCGCTGGCCCCATGCGGACGCTGGCCGGTGCCGGGATCGGCGATGCACGCGCGATGTTCAGCTACCAGCAGCGCAATGCGCCGCTGCGCCGGACCGTGACGCTCGACGAGGTGGGCGGCTCAGCGCTGTATTTGTTGTCAGACCTGTCGGGCGGCGTGACCGGTGAAATCCACTACGTCGACAGCGGCTACAACATCATTTCGATGCCGCGGCTGGAAGAGTTGCAACGTACTGACAACGGCTGAAAAACCGGGTTCACGGTTTTTTTGTGATTTGTGCGCTAGTGTCTGTCTCCAAGAGGGCGACATGACAGCGGCCAATACAGTTCAGCGTACGCAGCTATTTCGCGCAATGACCATTGTCGCAAGTGGTTTCGGCGCTGCCATGCTTGCGCTCTGGGCACTTGATCTGATGGGCGTCACGGTCGGCAGCGTGTCCGACAGCGCAATCTTCGGTTCAGTCGTGCTTGGCCTTGCCGCACTTGCCGGCGCCGGCTCCGCCCACGCCTATTTTGCCGGAACCGACGACACCGTCAGCGCCTATGATGCGCAGTTCCGGATTGACGAGGTCACAGGCCTCTTGTCGAAAGCCGGCCTGATTGATGCGGTCAACACGCCGCTCGCCGAACACCGCCCGGGCCCGGGACAAAAGCGCTTCCTCGTCAGCCTCGACTTCGGTTCGCTCAAGGAAATCAACGAGACCTATGGCGAAGACACTGGCGACGCATTGCTGCGCGTTTTTGCCGACCGGTTGCGCCGGATCGTCGGCAATGCCGGTCCGATCGGACGCAGCAGCGGCGGCGAGTTTGTCGTTGTCGTTAATGTCGAAGACAATCAGCGGGAGCTTCGCGCTGCGGTCGAAGCGCTTCTCGGCGTCATGGCACTGCCGGTCCGCATCGGGGCAGCTTCGCACTCGGTGTTCTGGAATGCCGGGGTTGCCGAAATCCATGATGGCGAACTGGCGCTGGACAAGGTCATGCGCTCCGCAAACCTCGCGCGCACCAACGCAAACGCTGCCGGACGCGGAACCTGGTCGATCTACCACCCGGAGATGAGCCAGCTTGCAGCCTATCGTCGCTGGATCGAAACCGAATTGCATCAGGCGCTCAAGCGCAACGAGTTGTTCCTCAACTATCAACCGAAGGTACGCGCCACCACCGGCGAGATCGTCGGCTTCGAGGCACTGCTGCGCTGGACGCACCATGCCAAGGGTATCATACCGCCGGCCGAGTTCATTCCGGTCGCTGAATCCTGCGGCCTGATCCACCAGATCGGAGACTGGGTGCTGAACCAGGTTTGCGAAGACCTCAGCCGCCTGCCGGTCAGTGTTCCGGTTTCGGCGAACGTTTCGCCAGCGCAGATCGACAGCGACGACTTTTCAAGGAAGCTCGAAATCCTTCTGCAGAACCATGATGTCCAGCCAGGACGCCTGGAGATCGAAATCACGGAATCCCTGCTGATCCAGCGCAGCGCCCGCACCCGCAAGATCCTTGCCGATATCCGCAAGCTCGGCGTTCTCTTGGCAATCGATGACTTCGGTACCGGTTATTCCAACCTGTCAACGCTGGCAGAGATCGAGTTCCACACGCTGAAGGTCGACCGTTCGTTCGTTGAACGCCTCGGAAGCCGCGCAGCGGCCGGTACGATGATTTCGACCGTTGTCGGCATGGCGCGCTCGCTGAATGCCGAGGTTGTTGCCGAGGGCGTCGAAACCAAGGAGCAGGTCATCCTGCTGCAAGCGGCCGGCTGCAACATCATGCAGGGCTATTATTTCGGCAAGCCGGCGCTGCTGGCGACCATCCTTGACGACTATGACAACGGTGAGCGAGCGGACGCGTTGTCGCCCGTGGCAGCCTTCGCCTGACACGAGGCCTAGCGCGCAATCGCCTCGATCACCTTGTAGGCCGTATCTTCCGCCAGCATGTTGACCTGTGAAAAGCCTGCGCCAAGGTCACTCGCGTAAGGCAGGTGCCGGTTTGCGACCAGCAGCAGCCGCCCGCGCGCCACGAGCGCACGACGCGCCGCAGCAATGAAGGCAAGGCCTATATCGGGTTCGCCCTTGCGCCCACGGTGAAATGGCGGGTTCATGATGATGGTGTCGAAACGCCCCGCCTGCGGCTCGCGGGTGATGTCGCACCACAGCGTTTCCAGTTGGGTTGTCGCCGCGCACAGCGGGCTGACATTGGCGTGCGCATGTACCAGTGCCCTCGCCGATGCATCGATCAGCGTGAGGCTTGCCGGACGGTGCTTCTCGAGCAAGCGCGCCGACAGGTAACCCCAGCCGCAGCCGAAATCGGCAATGCGACCGGCAAGGCGCGCCGCCGGCATTGCATCGATGACAACGGCCAGCATGAGCGAGGCAGGGTCCGGATGATCGGCGCTGAACAGGCCGGCCTCGGCGCTAAAACCAGGCGCAGGCATTGTCGCAATTTCGTGCCAGGCCGAGAAAAGATCGGGCGATGCGGCAAAGGTGAAGGCGGTCGCGTGGTGCTTGGCGTGGCTGCCCAGAATTTCGGTGTGACCGGCGATCCGCTTGCGCAGCGAGGCGATGCCGAGGTCCTTTTCACCGGAGATGATCACCGGCGCACCGGCCTTTGCCTTCTGGCATGCGATGGCGGCATAGGCTTCGTTCAGGCGGCGGTGCTTGCCAGCGAGGACGAGAACGGCATCAAAGGGCGGCGTGCCAGCGGGAATGTCCGCGAGGTCGGCAACTGCCGACATTCCAGCAGCAGCCAGATCGAGAACGTCTGGCCGGAACTCCTGGACAGAAGTCAGCCTCGGGCCAAGCGCGGCCAGATCGCGCTGCGGGCGTGCATTGAGAAACAACACACGCCCGTTGTCCATCGCATCTGGTGCCTCGGCAGCAAGCGCCAGCGCGAGTGTCTCTACCGATCCGTCTTTCATGTCGTCTTTCCGGTTTCCTCGAATGGCAAACGGGGCCAGAAGGCCCCGTTGCTCTACGCGCTGCAATCCAAGCAGGCGTGTGATGGTGCGCCGGACCGTTTGCTCGATCCGGACAAAATTGATCAGGCGTCAGCCTTTTCGCCGCCAGCCAGTTCCTGGCCGGTTTCCTGATCGACAACCTTCATCGAGAGGCGAACCTTGCCGCGCTCGTCAAAGCCCATCAGCTTGACCCAGACCTTCTGGCCTTCCTTCACCACATCCGACGTCTTGGCGACGCGGTCACCGGCCAGCTGCGAGATGTGCACGAGGCCGTCCTTGGGACCGAAGAAGTTGACGAAGGCGCCGAAATCAGCGGTCTTGACGACCGTGCCCTGGTAGATCGCGCCGACTTCAGGCTCGGCAACAATCGTATGGATCCAATGGCGGGCCGCTTCGATCTCCTTGGCCGACGACGAGGCGATCTTCACGGTGCCATCGTCTTCGATGTTGATCTTGGCACCGGTCTTTTCGACGATCTCGCGGATCACCTTGCCGCCCGAACCGATGACATCGCGGATCTTGTCAACCGGGATGTGCATCACTTCGATGCGCGGCGCAAACTCGCCGAGCTGGTCGCGCGAGGTGGTAAGCGCCTTGGCCATCTCGCCGAGGATGTGGATACGCCCACCCTTGGCCTGGTCGAGGGCGACCTTCATGATCTCCTCGGTGATGCCCATGATCTTGATGTCCATCTGCAGCGAGGTGATGCCGTTGGCAGTGCCTGCAACCTTGAAGTCCATGTCGCCGAGATGATCTTCATCGCCCAGAATGTCGGAGAGGACGGCGAATTCGTCGCCTTCCTTGATCAGACCCATGGCGATACCGGCAACCGAGGCCTTGAGCGGTACACCGGCATCCATCAGCGCCAGCGAGGTGCCGCAGACGGTTGCCATCGACGACGAGCCGTTGGACTCGGTGATTTCCGACACGATGCGCAGCGTGTAGGGGAACTCTTCCGGCGCCGGCAGCATCGGGTGGACAGCGCGCCATGCGAGCTTGCCATGGCCGATTTCGCGGCGACCGGGCGAGCCCATGCGACCAGCTTCACCGACCGAATAGGGCGGGAAGTTGTAGTGCAGCATGAAGCTTTCCTTGTAGGTGCCGGTCAGGCTGTCGACATACTGCTCGTCTTCGCCGGTACCGAGGGTGGCAACGACCAGCGCCTGCGTTTCGCCGCGGGTGAAGATCGCCGAACCGTGGGTGCGCGGCAGGACGCCGACTTCCGCAACGATCTGGCGGACCGTCGAAAGGTCGCGGCCGTCGATACGGGTGCCGGTCTTCAGGATGTTGCCGCGAACGACCTTGGCCTGGAGTTCCTTGAACACCGAGCCGATCTTTTCAGCAGACCAGACGGGGTTTTCGGCGCCTTCCGGCATCAGGGTCGCATAGACCTTCTTCTTGGCGGCATCGACGGCGCCATAACGGGCCTGCTTGTCGATGATCTTGTAGGCTTCCGAGAGTTCGTCGGAAATCAGGCCGGACATCGTTGCTTCGAGTTCCGACAGGTCTTCCGGCTGGAAGTCGCGCGGCTCCTTGGCGGCAACTTCTGCCAGCGAGATGATCGCCTTGATCACCGGCTGGAAAGCGCGGTGGCCGAACATGACAGCACCGAGCATGGTGTCTTCGTCAAGTTCCTGGGCTTCCGATTCCACCATCAGAACGGCTTCGTCCGTGCCGGCGACGACGAGGTCGAGGACGCTTTCGTCCATCTCGTCAACATGCGGGTTGAGGACGTATTCGCCGTTGATATGGCCGACGCGGGCAGCGCCGATCGGGCCCATGAACGGTACGCCCGACAGGGTGAGCGCAGCCGAAGTGCCGATCATCGCGACGATATCCGGATCGTTTTCAAGGTCGTGCTGCAGCACGGTGATGACGACCTGCGTCTCGTTCTTGTAGCCTTCGACGAACAGCGGGCGGATCGGGCGGTCGATCAGGCGGCAGACCAGCGTTTCCTTTTCCGACGGACGGCCTTCGCGCTTGAAGAAGCCGCCCGGAATCTTGCCGGCGGCGAACGCCTTTTCCTGGTAGTTGACGGTCAGCGGGAAGAAGTCCTGGCCCGGCTTGGCGGATTTGGCCGAGACGACGGTCGCCAGAACGACGGTTTCGCCGTAGGTGACCAGCACGGCGGCATCAGCCTGGCGTGCGATCTTGCCGGTTTCGAGGATGAGCGGACGGCCGCCCCATTCCAGCTCGACCTTGTGGTGTTCAAACATGTCTTGTCCTTTGTTTGCAGACGTGGCGCCGCCGGCCGGAATGGCCGCGCGCCTGGCTTCAGTTCTTGAACCTGAGCCCGGGCAAGACGACCGGGTGCTTGGCTGCGTGTGCCAAGCAACCGGCAATCCTGCCCCGGGTACCCAACTTCGTTTCAGGTTGCCGGTAGCGGACGCAAATCCGTACCGGCGGGGCCGGGCGACCGGGGCCTTGATGCATTCTTCCGAAGTGCGTCAACGCTCCGTTTCTTGTCGCAATTCCGGATGCAAAACCGGTATCGGCTTTCGCTGGAATTGCTGTTGTCCCTTCGCCCGAAAGGGAACGGGCGGCCCGAGGGCCGCCCGGAAGGCGTGTCAATCGATCAGCGACGGATGCCCAGTTCACCAATGATTCTGGTGTAACGGCCCTCATCCTTGCGCTTGAGATAGTCGAGAAGGCCACGACGTGCCGAGACCATCTTCAAAAGGCCGCGGCGGGAGTGGTTGTCCTTCTTGTGATCCTTGAAGTGACCCGTCAGATTGTTGATGCGCTCGGTGAGGATGGCCACCTGGACCTCCGGCGAACCGGTATCCCCTGCCTTGGTCGCATATTTCTGAATGAGTTCTGCCTTGCGCTCAGCAGTAATCGACATCGGATGTCCTTTCTTTTGACATGAAGGTTGATGGGAAGCCCGGGCCGGGATGTCGTCCAGCAGGGGCCGCTTGCGCTCAAAGAGTGCTGGCGGGCCTATAGGCCAAAAGCGGCAGAAGCGCAAACGGTGATTTTTCCGGTCAGGCCAATGGCAGATACATGAAATACGAGTGCGGGTCCGGGCCATAGTCGGCAAACGGCCCGGCGTCGGCAAAACCGAAGGACCGGTAGAGTTCCTGCGCCGGACGGAAATGATCGGTCTTGCCGGTTTCAAGCGACAGGCGCGTCAGTCCGCGTTTGCGGGCTTCTGCGATCAGATGTGTCAGCAACTGCCGGGCAATCCCCTCCCCGCGCCGCTCGGCCAGCGTGTGCATCGACTTGATCTCGCCAAGACCATCACCGTGATCCTTGAGCGCAATGCAGCCGACCAGCATTCCGGCATCCCATGCGGTCCAGAAACTGATTTCCGGCACACGCAGGCGGTCAATGTCCAGCGCGTAAACACTTTCGGCGGGCGTGATCGAATGCATCAGGTCGAGGTGGCGCTGCAGCAGCGCCGCGATTTCCGGTCCGGTCAGATCGTCGAGCCTGATGTCGATCACCAACAACCCCTACCCAGATGCTTCGCTTTCTTTCTGCGCAATCCCGGACGCGAAACCGGTGCCCACTTTCGCTGGGATTGCTTTACCTCACCGCCAAAATCTTCACTTCGGTGAAGTCGTCCAGACCCCAGATGCCGCCTTCGCGGCCGTTGCCGGACTGCTTGTAACCGCCGAAGGGATGGCCCACGGACAGGCCCATGCCATTGACGCGGACCATGCCGGCACGCAGCTGACGGCCGACGCGATGGGCACGTTCCGGGCTGCCGGTCTGGATGAAGGCGGCAAGGCCATAGGGCGTGTCGTTGGCGATCGCGACGGCTTCGTCTTCACCTTCGAACGGGATCACCACGAGTACGGGCCCGAAGACCTCTTCGCGGGCGATGCGCATCTGGTTGTTGACATCGGCAAACACGGTCGGGCGCACATACCAGCCACGGTTGAAGCCTTCCGGGCGTCCGGGGCCACCGGCAACGAGGCGCGCGCCTTCGGCAATGCCGGCCTCGATCAGTTCCTGAACCTTGGCGAACTGCACGCCGGAAGACAGCGGGCCGATGTGGCTGCCATGCTCGCGCGGACTGCCGACCTTGATCGCGTTTGCAGCGTCTGCAGCAAGCGCCACGACTTCGTCGTAGACCGAGCGCTCGACAATCATGCGTGTCGGCGCGTTGCAGGACTGACCGGTGTTGTCCATCACATGGGCAACGCCGCGCGCCACGGATTTGGCAAGATCAGCGTCGGCAAAGATGATGTTGGGCGATTTGCCGCCGAGTTCCAGCGTCACGCGCTTGACGGTCGCAGCCGAGCCGCGCATCACCGCGGTACCGCCACGGGTCGAACCGGTGAAGCTCATCATGTCGATGCCGGGATGGTTCGACATGGCTTCGCCGACGCCCGGACCATCGCCGTTGATGAGGTTGAACACGCCCTTCGGGAAACCTGCCTCGTGCACGATCTCGGCAAAGACCAGCGCTGAGAGCGGCGCGATTTCCGATGGTTTCAGGATCACGGTGCAACCGGCGAGCAGCGCCGGAAATACCTTCAGGGCGATCTGGTTGACCGGCCAGTTCCACGGGGTGATCAGACCGCAAACGCCGATCGGCTCACGGATGATGGTTTCGCGCGCAGTGAACGGCGCTTCCCACTCGAACTTGTCCAGCGCCTTCAGGAAACCCTCAAGGTGCCAGGGTCCGCAGGTAGCCTGATCGCTGTTCGCCTGATCGATCGGCGAGCCCATTTCCAAGGACGTAGCCTCAGCGAGATCGGGAAGGCGCCGATCCATGATGACGCCGAGCTTTTCCATCAGCGCGCGGCGGGTTTCGACCGGCGTTGCCGCCCAGGCCGGAAAGGCGCGGCGCGCAGCTTCCACCGCGCGGTCAACATCGGCGGCCGAGCCGAGCGAGATGACGGCGCAGGTTTCCTCGGTCGCCGGATCTTCCACATCGCAATTGCGGGCAATGACAGGATCAACCCATGCTCCGTCGATGTAGAACTGGCGCTTTTCGATGGTCATGGCAGGCTCCCTTTGGAAAACGTGACGATGGTCTAACCGGTCGCGTACCCGTGGGGCAACAGCGGCGCGCCATCGGATGTCGTCAAATCTTGAGGACGCGCCTCGGTTGAAAGCTGCCGCGCTCGACATCGCCGATCGCCAGCAGTTTGCCGCGCGAAAAGGCGCAGACATCGGTGTCGTCTATCGGCGCATCGCGGCCGCGCAAAAGCACCGGATTACCAAGCCGGATGCGCGTTGCCTGATCTTCGGTCAGATCGACGCGCGGGAACCCCGCCATCGCCTCACCCGGATCGAGCAGCAGGGCATCGAGTGCCCGGTCGCGCGCATCGCGGTCTTCGCCGCAAGCCTCGGCGCAAGCGACAAGTTCGCCCAGAGAGACCGCGTCAGCCTCGGCGAACGGATCGACCTCGGTGCGCCGCAGCATCACCACATGGCCGTGGCAACCGAGCAGGCGGCCCATGTCGCGCGCCAATGCCCGCACATAGGTGCCCTTGCCGCATTCG
This sequence comes from Roseitalea sp., assembly GCA_041752455.1. Classification (GTDB taxonomy): domain Bacteria; phylum Pseudomonadota; class Alphaproteobacteria; order Rhizobiales; family Rhizobiaceae; genus JBGSWL01. The sequence continues at coordinate 54,429 of JBGSWL010000008.1, forward strand.
ACTTCGAACACCGTTTCGCTGTCATCATCGCTGTGGCTGGTGATCTCCAGGCGGTCGATCTCGACCGGACGTGCATCGAGTTCCACGGTCTCGCCGTCACGGGCCAGATTGTAGGCACGCTCGCCATCGACCTTGATTGCCGAGAACGCCGGCGGCACCTGCTTGATCACGCCGATGAATTGCGGCAGAAGCGCTTCGATCGCGCTGCGCGCCGGGCGCAGGTCGCTGGTTGCGACCGTCTCGCCTTCCAGATCGTCGGTTGTCGTCTCGCGGCCCCAGCCGACGGCAAATTGATAGACCTTGGTGCCATCGACCACATAGGGGACGGTCTTGGTCGCTTCGCCGAGCGCAATCGGCAGGATGCCAGTCGCGAGCGGATCGAGCGTGCCGGCATGGCCGGCCTTCTGGGCGCCAAACAGCCAGCGCAGCTTGGAGACGGCCTGCGTCGACCCCAACCCTGCCGGCTTGTCGAGGACAATCCAGCCGGAGACCGCGCGGCCTTTCTTCTGGCGCTGCCGGGTCATGTGTCGTCGCCTTCGCCGGAATCAGCATCATCGAGATCGCGCGTCACCGCCGGCGACTTCAGCAGCGCATCGATCTTGGCGAAATTGTCGAAGCTGGTGTCGGCGCGGAACCGGAATTCCGGCATGTAGCGCATCTGGCGCAGGTTGCGCGCCAGCTCGCCACGAATGAAGCGCTGGTTGCGCGCCAGCGCCTTGACCAAGGTTTCCATGTCATCGCGCCCGAATGCGGTGATGAAGACGGTGGCGATCTTGAGATCCGGCGACATGCGCACTTCGGTGACCGAGATCACCACGCCGTCCAGTTCCGGATCGGTGATGTCGCCGCGCTGCAGCAGCGCTGTCATCGCGTGGCGAACCTGTTCGCCGACCCGAAGCTGGCGCTGGGACTGTTCACTTCCGCTCATGGAAAACCCTTTTGGAAAAACCATTGCACGCCGGGCGGGATCGGACCGCCGCGGCGCAATTTGGGATCAAATCCGCGACCAATCAGGCGAGCTTGCGCGCCACCTGCTCGACGCGGAAACACTCGATGATGTCGCCAGCGCGAATGTCTTCGTAGTTGGTGAAGGCCATGCCGCACTCCTGGCCGACCGGCACTTCGGAGACTTCGTCCTTGAAGCGCTTCAGCGTCTTCAACGTGCCCTCATGGATGACGACATTGTCACGCACCAGACGCACGCCGGCACCACGTTCCACCTTGCCTTCGGTGACACGGCAACCGGCGACCTTGCCGGTCTTGGTGATGTTGAAGACTTCGAGGATCTCGGCATTGCCGAGGAAGCTTTCGCGGCGTTCCGGCGTCAGCAGGCCTTCCATGGCCAGTTTGACGTCATCGAGCAGGTTGTAGATGATGTTGTAATAGCGGATTTCGACGCCGGACTGTTCGGCCGCATCGCGCGCCTGCTTTCCGGCACGCACGTTGAACGCCATGATCGCAGCGCCTGACGCTTCGGCCAGCGAGATGTCGGTCTCGGTGATCCCGCCGACAGCCGAATGAACGATGCGGGCGCGCACTTCCGGTGTGCCGATCTTTTCCAGCGCGCCGAGAATGGCTTCCACCGACCCCTGCACGTCGCCCTTGACGACCAGCGGGAATTCGGCGGCTTCTGCATCCTTGGCGGCTGCCATCATCTGTTCGAGCGATCCGCGGGCACCGGCCTGACGGGCCACCGAAATGTCGCGCGCCTTGCGCTGACGGTATTCGGAAATTTCGCGGGCACGGGACTCGCTGTCGACGACGGCTAGCTTGTCGCCGGCCTGCGGCGCACCGCTGAGGCCGAGCACTTCCACCGGCAGGGACGGAACCGCTTCCTTGAGCGTCTCGCCGCGATCGTTCTGGATCAGGCGAACCTTGCCCCATTCGTTGCCGACGACGACGATGTCGCCGGGACGCAAGGTACCAGCCTGGATCAGGATGGTGGCCACAGCGCCGCGACCCTTGTCGAGCTTGGCTTCAACCACGACGCCTTCGGCACTGCGGTCCGGATTGGCCTTCAGTTCAAGAACTTCCGATTGCAACAGGATCGCATCGAGCAGACCTTCGATGTTGGTGCCCTTGAGCGCCGAGACTTCCACTTCCTGGGTCTCGCCGCCCATGCTTTCCACGAAGACTTCGTATTGCAGCAGCTCGCTGCGAACCTTCTGCGGATCGGCGTCGTATTTGTCGACCTTGTTGATGGCGACAATCATCGGAACGCCGGCGGCCTTGATGTGGGCGATCGATTCGATCGTCTGCGGCATGACGCTATCGTCAGCGGCCACGACGAGAATTGCGATATCGGTCGCCTGCGCACCGCGGGCACGCATTGCCGTGAAGGCTGCGTGGCCGGGCGTATCGAGGAAGGTGATCAGCTGGCCACGGCGTTCGATCTGATAGGCGCCGATATGCTGCGTGATGCCACCTGCTTCGCCGGCAACCACATTGGCATTGCGGATCGCATCGAGCAGCGAGGTTTTGCCGTGGTCGACGTGACCCATGATCGTGACGACCGGCGGACGGCTCTTCATTTCGCCGGCGGCATCCTTGATGACGAATAGGCCGTCTTCCACGTCGGAATCCGACACACGGCGAACCGTGTGGCCGAATTCTTCCGCGATCAGTTCTGCGGTGTCGGCATCGATCAGATCGCCGGGCTTCAGCATCTGGCCTTGCTTCATCATGAACTTGACGACATCGACAGCCCGCTCGGCCATGCGGCTGGCGAGTTCCTGTACTGTGATCGTCTCGGGAAGCTGGACTTCGCGCGAAATCTTCTCGCGTTCACCGCCAATGCCCATCTGGGCGCGGCGGATCTTTTCCTGGCGGCGGCGCATGGCCGACAGCGAACGCGACCGGCCTTCACCTTCCGCCGAAACGGTGGCGAGGGTCAGCTTGCCACGGCGGCGATCGTCTTCGCGGGTCCGGACCGGCTTTGGCGCGACTTCTGCCTTGACCGGCCGACGGGCCGGCGCACCAGCGCCGCCCCCACCACCGCGACGAGCACCTTCTTCATCGGGCTCGACGACCCGTTCAACGACGCGTTCGACGACAGCAGCCTTGCGCGGAACGTCAGACTGCGCCTTGGAAGTTTCGGCCTGCAAAGCAACGATACGTTCGGCAGCTTCTTCACGCTCGCGCTTTTCACGTTCGAGGCGTTCCAGTTCGCGGCGCGCATCTTCTTCGGCGCGGCGCTTCTCGTCTTCCTGCAGACGGCGGCTGTCATCGGCTTCACGCGATTTTGCGCCCTCGAGAGCGCGCATGCGCGCATCCATTTCCGACCGCGACAGGTTCGGATGGCCGGGCATGTTGGTGCGGCCAGCCGGACGTGGCGAAGCGGCTGGCGCCATGTTCGGCGTTGCCTGCGTGGTGCCACGCGATGCCGGTGCGGCTGTCTGCGTCGGCGTTGCAGCCGGCGCGAGCGGAGCCGCCGGCTTTTCGCCGGGCTTTGTAAACTTGCGCTTGCGGGTTTCGACCACAACAGTGTTGGTCCGACCGCCGCCCATTTTCTGGCGCACAGTGCCGGTATCGCCACCACGCCGGAAAGAAAGCGTGCTTGCGCCTGGCTTCTTGTCGTCAGAATTCGTATCGCTCATTCCTGATCCGTTTCCTTCACGGTCAATGGTTGAAGGGCCCGGGACCACTGTCCCCGACCCCTATGGGCTAGCTGTGACCGTGTTACGACGGCCCTCGGTAATGCGTCAGCGCCTGTAAACAGCGCAATGCGGCATCTCCGGTCCGTCCGTCAAGCACGGCGGCATGTATGACATGACCGCCCCCGAATGCCAAACCGATTTGTTCGGCACTCAGCATGCGATGGTTGCCAATGTCCGGACCGCCCAGATGAACGGTGGCGCGGCGCGCCTGATCGATCTTGCGCACCCCGTCGTCGGCGGCTTCGAGCGCATGCAGCACCGTCAGCGCCTTGCCGGATCGCACTGCCTTGTCGACCTGCGCATGACCGGACACCAGGTCCCCGGTCTTGCGGGCCATCGCCAGTGCTCCAGTCACCTGACGCATCAGCAATGCATCGACCAGATCAGGCAAACCGGCGTCGGCGCGAACATCCGTCTTCAAGCCTCGCTTGAAATGGTTCCGCGCGACCGCCTTTTCAACCGCCTCACGCGTTGCACTGACCCAACAGCCGCGGCCGGGCAGATTGCCACGAAGATCGGGGACGACATCCCCGTCCGGCCCCGCAACAAAGCGGATCAACGCTTCGCTCGGGCCGGCCTTGCCGGTCACGATGCAGGTGCGGTCGTTCATCGCCTCTGCGTCCTCTGTGTCCCTCTTGGTCACGTGCGCGTGGTCGCCCCGTTGCCTTGGCCGTTCGCTCAGGCCATTGCGTCCGGATCGACGGCATCGTCGGCAAGATCGGCGTCAGCCGGGCCGTAGACGTCTTCTTCCGAGACCCAGCCGACGGCAACGCGGGCCGCCATGACCATTTCCTCGGCTTCGGCGCGTGTTGTGCCGAACTTGGTGAAGACGCCGTCGAAGGTCTTGGTCTCGCCATCCTTGCGCTCGCGCCAGCCGACCAGGTCATCGACCGCACAACCGGCGAAATCCTCGAGCGTCTTGATGCCGTCGCCGCCAAGGGCCACCATCATCGCCGTCGTCATGCCGGGCACGCCGCGGATTTCGTCTTCCACGCCGAGCTCGATGCGCTTGGCATCGTGTTCAGCCTCGATGCGCTCGAGATGCTCGCGGGCGCGTGTCTGGATTTCGGCAGCGGTATCTTCGTCAAAGCCTTCGATGGCAGCGACTTCCTCAGCATCAACGTAAGCGACTTCCTCGATCGTCGAGAAGCCTTCCGAGGCAAGCACCTGGCCGACCATCTCGTCGACGTCGAGGGCTTCCATGAAGAGCTTGCTGCGTTCGGAGAATTCCTTCTGGCGGCGCGAAGATTCTTCTTCCTCGGTCAGAATGTCGATATCCCAGCCGGTCAGCTGCGATGCGAGACGCACGTTCTGGCCGCGACGGCCGATGGCCAGCGACAGCTGCTCGTCGGGCACCACGACTTCGATGCGCTCGGCATCTTCGTCGAGAACGACCTTGGCAACCTGAGCCGGCTGCAGCGCATTGACGATGAACGAGGCGGCATCGGGCTGCCAGGGAATGATGTCGATCTTTTCACCCTGCAGTTCGGCAACGACCGCTTGAACGCGGCTGCCGCGCATACCCACGCAAGCGCCGACCGGATCGATCGAGGAATCGCGGCTGACCACGGCGATCTTGGCACGCGAACCCGGATCACGGGCCACCGCCTTGATCTCGATGACGCCGTCATAGATTTCCGGCACTTCCATCTGGAAGAGCTTGGCCATGAACTGCGGGTGCGAGCGCGACAGGAATATCTGCGGCCCGCGCTGTTCACGGCGCACGTCATAGACATAGGCGCGGACACGGTCGCCGTAGCGATAGAGTTCGCGCGGGATCAGCTCGTCACGGCGGATGATACCTTCGCCGCGACCCAGGTCAACGATCACGTTGCCGTATTCGACACGCTTGACGGTGCCGTTGACGATCTCGCCGACGCGGTCCTTGAACTCGTCGAACTGCTTGTCACGCTCGGCTTCGCGCACCTTCTGGACAATCACCTGCTTGGCCGACTGGGCGGCGATGCGGCCGAAATCCAGCGGCGGCAGCGGTTCGGCGATGTGATCACCGATGCGCGCTTCAGGGCTGCGGGCGCGGGCATCGGCCAACGCGATCTGGTTGTCGTAGTTCTCGGCAACTTCGACCACTTCAAGCAGACGCTGCAGTTTGATCTCGCCGGTCTTGGCGTTGATGTCGGCGCGCACATTGGTCTCCTGACCATAGCGCGATTTCGCCGCCTTCTGGATCGCATCGGCCATGGCGCCGATCACGATATCCTTGTCGATCATCTTTTCGCGGGCAACCGCGTCGGCGATCTGGATAAGCTCAAGCTTGTTTGCGCTGACTGCCATGATGGCCTCCTTCAGTTTGTATCGGTTTCCGGCGTGTCGCCGGTCTGTTCGTCAAGGGTTTCGTCGTCAAACGGATCGTCGAACGTGTCCGGGCCGCCACGGGCAAGGCGTGCTGCCTTGTCGGCCCTCAGCGATTCGCGGATCAGTTCGTCGGTCAGGATCAACCGCGCCTCGGAAATCGCCGCATAGGGGATGACGCTTTCGTTTTCGTCGCCAATCGATGGCTGGTCGCGAAACAGCGTCACGGTCGTATCGCCAGCATCGGTGATCGTGCCGCGAAAACGCTTGCGCCCGGCGACCAGGACCGATGTGTCGATCTTTGCGATATGGCCACGCCAGCGGGCGAAATCGGAGCGGCGCACCAGCGGCCGGTCGATGCCGGGCGACGACACTTCCAGATGATAGGCCCGGTCGATCGGATCTTCCACGTCAAGCAGCGGCGAGACCGTGCGGCTCAAGGCTTCGCAATCCTCGACCGTCATCGTGCCATCGGCGCGCTCGGCCATGATCTGCAGCGTAAATCCGTTCATGCCGGAAAGGCGCACGCGAACCAGCCGAAAGCCTTCGGACTTCATCACCGGCTCGATGATCGCTGCAACGCGTGCGTCGACACCGGTCTCGGTCACGATCCGGGGTTCATCATTGACGATGGGTTCAAAATGCGGCGCTTGCGGCATCGGCATGGGCAACCCTTCAACAGGCAATAAAAAAGAGCGGGACCTTCCGGACCCACCCTCTTGCGAGAATTTGATTGTGCTTTGCCTATACGCCGGAAGGGGGCTCCGTGCAAGTGGCCGGTTGCCCTGTGCCATCCTCGCCGGTCAGGGTTCATTTACCATCCTCGTTTACCTTTCGCGCCAACGGCAACAGCGCGGACGGACCCCATGTCGCTTTTCACCTCCCGATGGCGCCTTGGCGTCGTTGTCTCAACGATCCTTGCAGCCTCGGCTCTCGCCGGTTGCACGACGACACCAAAACCTTCCGAGGGTCCTGAGGTTGTTGCGGCAAAACCGATCGCATTTGCCCCGTCGCGGGTGGAAAATCCGGCCGCGACTGCCCGCGGCCGCCTGTCCGGTCGCACGCTGCGGGTCAATTCCATTGGCGACATCCGGCTTGCCGACCGGGAGGTGATCCTTACGTTCGATGACGGTCCGGCTGGAGGCAACACGCGGCGCATCCTTGAGGCGCTCGACCGGAAGGGTGTCAAAGCCACCTTCCTGATGGTCGGTTCGATGGCCAGTGCCAACCCGTCGCTGGCGCGCGAAGTGGTGCGGCGCGGCCATTCGGTCGGCAGCCACACCTACAATCACCCCAATCTAGCCAAGCTCAGCTTCGACACGGCGGTGAAGGAAATCCGGCGCGGTGAGCAGGCGATCCGCAGCGCCGGCATCGGCGATATTCCGTTCTTCCGGTTCCCCTATCTCGCCGACACGAGTGCGCTGCGCCGTCATCTGGCGGGGCGCGGCATCGTGGTTCTCGATGTGGACATCGATTCCAAGGACTATTTCAAGCTGAGCCCGCAAACGATTGCGGAGCGGACCATGGCCAAGGTCCGCGCGCGCGGGCGCGGCATCGTCCTGATGCACGACTTGCATGCGCGTACCGCCGCGATGGTGCCGAGCCTTCTGGCCATGCTGGAACGCGAAGGCTTCAAGGTGGTTGCGCTGCAGCCTTCGCGCGCCGGGCCGTTCGTCGCTGCGGCAAACTGAGGCGGTGAGCGCTGCGGCCGGGGGTCAGCCGGTTGATGCACTCAGCGCGTTCCGGCGTCGCCTGAGAAAAAGCGCCTCGGCCGGTGTGGGTGCCCCGGCAATCGCAAGGTCATAGGCGTTGATTGCCCCGGAATGGTCGCCGGTTTTTGCAAGAAGCGCCGCGCAGGCGGCATGCCAAGGCTGATAGTCGGCCAATTCGCCCGACAGACCCTGCACCAGAGCAAGTCCACGGACGGGGTCGCCGGCCTCAGCGATGGTAACGGCGGCATTGAGAGCGACCACCGGCGTCGGCTCGAAGCGCAGAAGAGTTCCATAAAGCGCGGCAATCTGAGGCCAGTCCGGACCGGCTGCAGCCATCTGGCAGTCGGCTATGGCGGCCTTGATCTGGTAGGGACCCGGTTTTCGCCGCGTGACGGCACGCGCGAGGATCGTGCGGCCCTCGTCGATGCGCCCGGCATCCCAAAGGCTACGGTCCTGTTCGGCAGGAGGCAGCGCAACACCGTCCGGCCCGACCCGTGCGGAGCGGCGCGCCGCGGTCAACAGCATCATCGCGAGCGCGCCTTCGATCTCCGGATCGTCGGGCCTCAGGCGGTCGATAAGCCGCATGAGATATTCCGCCTCGCGGCAGAGGTCGCGTGGCTCATTGCCACCGGCAACATAGCCGGTGGTGAAGATCAGGTAGACCGTTGCCAGGACGGCATTGAGCCTTGCGGGCCATAGGTCGGCATCGGGAACCGAAAACGGAATTCCTGCCGACGCAATCTTGGATTTTGCCCGGCTCAGCCGTTGGCCCATCGTCGTGTCGGCATCCAGAAATGCGCTCGCGATTTCCGGCGTGGTCAGACCGCAGACGCTGCGCAGCGTCAGGGCGACGCGTGACTTCAACTCCAGAGCCGGATGGCAACAGGCAAAGATCAGGCGCAGACGTTCGTCGGGGATTGTTTCAGGCTCGGGTGCAGCCTCGTCCTCGGCCAGAATGGAAAGCGCTCTTGCCTTTTGCTTGTCACGCACGTTGCCCCGCAGCCGGTCGATCGCCTTGCGCCGTGCGACCTGCAACAGCCAGCCCTGCGGCGAACTTGGCAGGCCGGTCCGCCCCCAATGGGCGAGAGCGGAAATTGCAGCTTCCTGCAAAGCCTCTTCAGCAAGCGACAGATCGCGCAAACCTGCCGCCAAGGCGGCAAGGAGACGCCCCCGGTCCGATCGCATGACGCGATCCAGTTCCTTGGCGACCGCAATGGCGGAGACCGGACCGGGGGCAGTTTTATTGCTCATGGCTCAGCTTGCCGGATTGTAGTCCATGAGGGGGCGCACCTCGATCGTTCCGAAGTTCGCCGAGGGTATCAAGGCAGCGTAGGTGAGTGCCGCATCCAGATCGGCGACATCGATGACGTAGTAGCCGCCGAGGTGTTCGCGGGTTTCGGCAAACGGGCCATCCATGGTCTCGACCTTGCCGGACTTGATGCGCAGTGAGGTGGCGGTTTCCACCCCTTTGAGACCTTCGCCACCGCGCAGAACACCGTCGGCCTTCATCCGTTCGTTGGCGGCGAAGAACCCGCCCATCATCTCGTTGAATTCAGGGGTGCCATAGGCAGGTTCGAGTGCGGGATCGTTGTAGATCAAAAGCATGTACTGCATGGGATTTTTCCTTTTTATCAGGCGTTGATCAGATGGAGGACAATGCAGACCATTGCGTTCAGCGCGGCAAGCAGGTTGGTGCCGTTGCCGACATAGCGCAGCGGGTGGCCGGCATTGTCCGGCAGAAGGCCAAACGGATGGGCGATCCGGCCGATCACCAGCAACGCGCCGGAAATGTGCAGCCACATGGCAGGTGTCCCCATGCCTTCAGCCAGCATCATCAGGATCAGCACGAAGGTTGACCATTCCGAGCAATTGCCGTGCTGGCGGATGCGTTGGAGCAGCACGGGATTGCCACCATCGCCAAAGGAAACGCCGGCAGAAGAACGCACCGACGAGACGCGGAACCAGAGTGCCAGATAGATTGCTGCCACCGGCAGCGCGTAGAGGGGGGTAACAGCGAAAACCATGATTTCTCCTCGGGTTTGGGTTTCGATATCCCAAGGACGCTGGCAAATCCCGGATTTCGACATAGGGAAAAAAATAATTTCGCGCGGCCAAGAAGATTTGCTCGCGGCGCGAAAATGACTGCGATCAGCTGCGTCGCTTCCGCCCGCTGACGGTCAAACCCGTTCGAACACCAGGTACACCGAGCCCCGCCCTTCGCGCCGTGCCTTGGCTTCGTAGCGGGTGCCGGGCCAGTCGGGAAACGGAGTACGGCAATCCTCGACGGAGGCTCTCGTCCATTTGAACGCTGCATGGCGGGCGCAATGGTCCAGCGTCCAATCCACATAGGTGTCGATATCGGAGGCAAAGCGGAACACGCCGCCCGGCTTCAGGGCGCGGGCAAAACGGTCGAGGTTGATGTCCGAGACGAAACGGCGCTTCCAGTGTTTTTTCTTCGGCCACGGGTCCGGATAAAGCAGATCGATGCCATCAAGGCAGGCTTCCGGCAGCCAGTCGAGCAGTTCGGTTGCATCATCGTCATGGAGGCGGATGTTGCCGGGGTCGGCTACTTCCAGCGTCGTCAGCAGCTTGGCCAACGAGTTGACAAAGGGCTCGACGCCGAAGAAGCCGGTGTCCGGCCGGTTGCGGGCGTGCACCAACAGGTGCTCGCCGCCGCCGAAACCGATTTCGAGCCAGAGCTTTTCGACAGGGAGCGCGAAGAGGTCGCGCAGATCGGCAGGTGCCGGCGCTTCCAGATCGACTGCAAGGCGCGGCAGGGTTTCTGCCAGCGCCGCAACTTGCAGGTCGCTGAGGGACTTGCCCCGGCGACGGCCCCAGAAGGCTTCGGTCGAGCGTGACCGGCGTTCAGCCTCGTCAGTCACGACCAACTCCGGATGGTTCAGGCAACCTGCTTGACAGCGTCGCGCAGCGCTTTGACCAGATCAACGCGCTCCCATGAGAACGAGCCGTCACGACCCGGCTTGCGACCGAAATGGCCGTAGGCGGAGGTGCGCGCGTAGATCGGCTTGTTGAGGCCGAGATGACGGCGGATGGCCGAAGGCGACAGATCGACGACCTTGGCGATTGCTGCCTCGATCACGTCGTCTGCGACAGTGCCTGTACCATAGGTGTCGACATAGACAGCCAGAGGCTGTGCAACGCCGATCGCGTAGGCGATCTGGATGGCGCAGCGGTCCGCAAGGCCGGCAGCGACAATGTTCTTTGCGACATAACGGGCAGCGTAGGCAGCCGAACGGTCAACCTTGGTCGTGTCCTTGCCGGAGAAGGCGCCGCCACCATGGGGTGCCGCACCGCCGTAGGTGTCGACAATGATCTTGCGACCGGTCAGACCGGCGTCGCCGTCCGGACCGCCGATGACGAACTTGCCGGTCGGGTTGATGTACCAGACGCAATCGTCGGCAATCGGCAAGTCGCCGAGGGCTTCGCGGATATAGGGCTCGACGACGGAGCGGACCTTCTTGGAGTCCCACGTGTCATCCATGTGCTGCGTCGAGACGACGATCGACGCCACTTCAGACGGCTTGCCGTCGATGTAGCGAACGGTCACCTGGCTCTTGGCGTCGGGGCCAAGTCGGGCGGCTTCGCCTTCACCGGCCTTGCGGGCGGTGGCGAGGCGTTCAAGGATCTTGTGGGCATAATAGATCGGCGCCGGCATGTAGTCGGGTGTCTCGGTGCAGGCATAACCGAACATGATGCCCTGGTCGCCCGCGCCTTCCGAACCCTGGCTGTCGGCAGCATTGTCGACGCCCTGCGCAATGTGGGCCGACTGGCCATGCAGCAGCACGTCGATCTTGCAGGTCTTCCAGTGGAAGCCGGCTTGCTCGTAGCCGATGTCGCGGATCGCCTTGCGGGCAGCGGTGCGGAAACGGCCAGGCGCGATCACCGGCTGACCTGCCGCGTCTTCCACGACATTGCCGTCCTTGTCCTTCTTGAAGAAAATGTCCGGAACGCGCACTTCGCCGGCAATCACAACGCGATTGGTTGTCGTCAGGGTTTCGCAGGCGACTCGAACCTTCCAGAGGGCTTCATCGCCAAGCTTGCGCGCTTCGCGGTACACCATGTCGACGATTTCGTCGGAGATGCGATCGCAGACCTTGTCCGGATGGCCTTCCGAAACCGATTCGCTGGTGAAAAGATAGTTGCTGCGTCCCATGACCGCGTTCCCCGCCGTTTGCTGCAGCGCCCGACCGCGCCGTTTCCGCGCCGTCGTTAGGTCACAAAAGCGGTCGCGTCAAGCAAGGGCACAAGGACAGAAAGATATAAAGATGGCCTTATATCTGCCCTCAGCCAGGAGGTTCACTCGGTCGCAGTATCCTCGTCATCGGCAAGCGACTTGACGAGATCAATGATACGACGACGCACCTTGGGATCGACAATCCGTACGAATGCACGGTTGAGCTGCAGACCTTCGGAGCTCGACAGGAAATTTACGACATAAGTCGACGAATTTTCCTGCAAACCGCCGGTTGCAGCATCACCAGGGGCATCCTCGAAGAAAAACGACACCGGAACGTTCAAGATGGCCGCGATATTCTGCAGCCGGCTTGCACCGACACGGTTCGTGCCCTTCTCGTATTTCTGGACTTGCTGAAAGGTGATACCCAGGCTCTCGCCGAGCTTTTCCTGGCTCATTCCGAGCATCGTCCGCCTCAGACGAACGCGGCTACCGACATGGATATCAATGGGGTTAGGCTGTTTTTTTACATCACTCATTCTGTGCCCTTGCCGCCGCAGCGGACCTATTTCGGTTAGGACCAGATGCCTCGTCTCTGTGCCCCCAAATGCACAGCTTCCCCGACTCGACAATCAAGGTATGGGGTAGGCGCGGTCGGCATGTCAATTCTTCCGCGGCGATAAATCTGGTAAGTTTGTCATCGTCGCACGCGGCTAACCAAGCCTATACAGCCAAGGGCTGCAATTAACAACCAATAGTTGTTATTTCTGGTTTGGGCAGCATATAGAGGTTGTATCTTCGTTGGCGGCCGCTCGTCGACGACTCCGCGCTGGTCCAGTGCCATGCGCGCGGTCTCACGACCATGACCATCGTAAATGCCTGTGATCCCGCTGTTGGCCACACGGACCAGCGGCAGGCCGGTTTCAACGGCCCGCAGGCGCGCCTGGTGCAGATGTTGCCAAGGACCGGGCGTGCGGCCGAACCAGCTGTCATTGGTCAGGTTCAGGATCATGTCGGCGCGCTGGACATCAGCGTCTTGTAACAGTGCCGGAAAGATCGCCTCGTAGCAGATCAGCGGCAGAATGACGGTGCCGCCGGGCATGGTGATCAACGCCCGGCTGGCGGCCGGCGAATAACCCCGGTCCGCATCGGCAATCTGGCGCAGCCCGAGCCGCGACAGTACCCCGGCAAACGGCAGGTACTCGCCAAACGGCACCAGATGCACCTTGTCGGAGGCGGCAGCGATTTCGCCTTCCGGCGAAATCAGCATCACGGAATTGTAGTAGCGACCGGTTGACTGGCTGTTTTCTCCCTCGGCCTCTTCCCGCACGGCTCCGGTCAATAGCATCTGGCCGGGCGCGAGTGCCCCGGCGATGGCGGCCAAGGCTCCCGAATCGCGGGTCAGCAAATAGGGAACCGCTGTTTCCGGCCAGATCACGATGGACGGGACGCCGGCAGGTTCGGAACCGGCGGCGGGTTCGATCACCGTCATCTCCACCAGCGTGTCAAGGATTTGCGCCCGCGCTTGCGGGTCCATTTTCACGGTCTGCAAAAACGACGGCTGCACAAGGCGAATGAGTGGCGTGTCCTGGTTGGCTTCGAGAGGTCCGGCCGTAGACAAACGCCATGCGCCAAACCCGGCCTGCGAGACCAGCAGCAGCACGGCAAGCACCGGACCGGCAAGCCGCAGCTTTCCGGTTGATGCCAATGTTGCGGGAAGAGAAAAAACGAGCACGGCAAACGCCGAGAGCCCGAAAATGCCGGCGATCTGCACCGCCTGCATCATCACCGGTTCCGGCGCGAGGCCATAGCCGATGGCATTCCACGGAAAGCCGGTCAGGGCAAAGGAACGAAGCCATTCGGCAAGGCCGAACGCGGCGGCCAATGCAAACAGGCGGCCGGGGCCATCGGACCAGGCAAGCCGCGCGACCATGGTTGCAAGGCCCCAGAAGACTGCAAGAACGACGGGCAAGCCGAACACCGCGAGCGGGACCGCCCAAGCAAATTCCGGCGCCTCCACAAGCAGTGCGTTGGCGATCCACCAGGTGCCGGCGAGAAAATAACCGTAGCCGAACCAGAACCCGGCTGTGAACGCCTCGAGCATCGCGCCAGTGCGTCTTCCGGTGTTGACCCCGGTCGCGCCGTCGAGCAGCCAGACCAGAACCGGAAATGTGGCAAAGGCGACAGCGAACAGATGGAACGGTGCAAGCGCAAGTGCCGTAGCGGCACCCGCGCCAAGTGCGATCACCACGCGCCGCCAACCATGCGACAGCAGAATGGTTCGGGACAAACCCTCCATCGGCGATGTTTCCCTGCTGCCCTGAACCCGAATCAAGTGGCCTACGGGTTTATCAGGCTTGATGGCGGGTTGCGACGGCGCGCGCTGTTGTCAGCCGTCTCCAACTACGGCCGGCGCGGCGCCTGCAGAGGCAGGTTCGACGGCTTCCTTGCGTGTGCCGCCGGCGCGCTTGGTGCCATGGCGCAGGCGCATGATCCGCAACCGCTTGATGCGGCGCGGGTCGGCATCGAGCACTTCGAACTCGAAACCGGCAAATGAGGGGATGACTTCGCCCTTGACCGGCACCCGCCCGAGCAATGAGAAGATCAAGCCGCCGACCGTGTCGACGTCTTCATCTTCTTCACGCGCGGCTTCGACAAAGTCAGAACCCAGATAGGGGCCGAGTTCACCGAGCTCGATGCGCGCATCGACGACAAAGGTATGTTCGTCGTTCTGGACAACCTGCACTTCGGTTTCGTCGTGCTCGTCCTCGATGTCGCCGACAACCATCTCGACAATGTCTTCCAGCGAGACGAGGCCGTCGGTCCCGCCATATTCATCGATGACCAAGGCCATCTGGATGCGCTGCGCCTGCATGCGGGCCATCAGGTCCGAGGCCAGCATGGACGGCGGCACGAAGAGGACGTTGCGGGTGAGCTTCAGTTCGCCGATCGTCTTGGCAAGATCCACCTTGGAAAGATCCAGCCCGGCAGGCGGCGTTGCGGGCGCCTCTGCCGGCGGGGCGGTGCGCGGCCGGCGTGTCCGCTTGCGGCCGGTGCGCGTCACGTAAGCCACGACATCGCGGATGTGGATCATGCCGCGAGGGTCATCGAGAGTTTCGGAATAGACCGGCATGCGGCTGTGGCCGGACGATTCAAACAGGTTGAGCAGGTCACCAAGGCTGGTCTCGAGATCGACGGCCTCGATTTCCGCGCGCGGCACCATGACATCCAGAACCCGCAGGTCGCGGAGCCGCAGGATGTTGTGCAGCATCGCGCGCTCCTCTTCCGAGATCGTGCGGTCACCGAACGAGGACGCTGCAAGTGCATCCTGCAGGTTTTCGCGGATCGTCGGTCCTGTCTGCTGGCGAAACAGGAGGCCTAGCCAGGAGAAAAAGCCGGTGGCCTTGCGCGCTGGCTGGTCATAGAGGACCAGGGAGCGGTCGGTGGGAAGTGGCGACGCAGCGGTCGCATCGGTTTGTCGGTCTTCCATCGTCTTTCAATCTGTCGCGCCGGGGGAATAGGGATCGGCAATCCCCAGCCGGGCCAGAACGTCTCGTTCAGTACGTTCCATTGCCTCGGCTTCGTCGTCGTCTTCGTGGTCATGGCCAAGCAGATGCAGAAGACCGTGCACCATCAGGTGGCTGACATGGGCGTCCACGGTCTTGCCGTCAAGGGTTGCCTCGCGCAGCACGGTTTCGCGCGCCAGCACGATGTCACCCAGCATCGGCCCCGGCCGATCGCCAACGGCAAGCGGCTGAGCCGGAAATGACAGCACATTCGTCGGCTTGTCAAAGCCGCGCCACTGCCGGTTGATCTCCTGCATCGAGGCATCATCGGTCAGTACAACCGAGACTTCGGTCTGCGCATCGGCAAAGCCCGAATGGTCGAGCGCAGCCTCTATGGCAGACGTGATGAGCGGGCGAACAATGGCTTCATCGGCCCAATCACCGGCCTCGATCGAAATGTCGATCGTCAGGCCCTCAACCCTGTTGTCAGCTTCCGGCTGCGTCATAGGCCCTGACGATCTTCTGGACGAGGGGATGGCGGACAACGTCGCTGTCCTTGAATCGGACGGTGACGATCCCCGGCACGTCACCAAGGATCTTCAGGGCTTCGACAAGACCGGATTTCTGGCCCGGCGGCAGGTCGACCTGGCTCGGATCGCCGGTGACGATCATGCGGGCGTTTTCACCAAGCCGGGTGAGGAACATTTTCATCTGCATCGACGTGGTGTTTTGCGCTTCGTCGAGAATGACGGCGGCATGGGCGAGCGTGCGCCCGCGCATGAAGGCAAGCGGTGCCACTTCGATCACCTTGGCCTCGAGGGCCCGCTCCACCTTGTCGGCAGGGATCATGTCGTAGAGCGCATCATAAAGCGGCCGGAGGTAGGGATCGACCTTTTCCTTCATGTCGCCGGGCAGGAAGCCGAGGCGTTCGCCCGCTTCAACGGCAGGGCGCGACAGGATGATCCGGTCGACCTGGCCGCGCTCCAGCAGCATTGCCGCATGGGCGACCGCCAGATAGGTCTTGCCGGTACCGGCCGGGCCGACGCCGAACACAAGCTCGGCCCGTTCCAGCGCACGCATGTAGGCGTCCTGGTTCGGTGTGCGGGCCATGACGGTCTTCTTGCGCGTCGAGATGGTGGCGGAGGCAAGCCTCGTTCCGCTCTCAAGCGTCGGCAGCGACAACTGATCGTCGGCCGCCTCTGCCATGCGCAGGGCGCCTTCGACATCTGAGCCTTCCGGCTCGACGCCGGTTGCAACCAGTTGGTCATACAGGAAATCGAGCGCGCGACGGGCCTTTTCGGTGGCCACCGGTTCGCCGCGAATGGAAATCTGGTTGCCGCGCGAGCGCACGTCGACACCGAGTTTCTTTTCCATCAGCGCAAGATTCTGGTCGAACTGCCCGAACAGGGAGCGCGCGTGGTGATTGTTGTCGAACGTCAAGACGATATGGGCCAGGTCGGATGCACCATGCGGTGCCACTTCTGTTCGCAGTCCATCGTGTTTGGTCAAACGCTCGTCCCGCCCCACCTTTTTCTCACGCCGCCGCCAATCGGCTCATGGCCTTGTCCGAAATCAGGCTGTTTTTCTCAGCCCGACCGATTCGCACGCTGACAATGTCGCCGATCTTTCCAACAGTTTCATCACAAATCACAGCGTGCAGGAAGGGCGAGCGGCCAACCAGTTGTCCCGGTTCACGACCAACCTTTTCGAGAAGCACATCGACCGTCCGGCCGATGAGGCTGTGCATGTGTTCGGCCTGCTGGCTGGCCAGCAATTCCTGCAAGACAAGCAGCCGCTCCTGCTTGATCTTTTCCGGCACATGGCCGGAAAGATCGGCGCCGGGCGTTCCCGGCCGTGGCGAATATTTGAACGAATAGGACTGCGCATAGCGCACATCCCGGACGATCTGCAGCGTGTCTGCGAAATCGGCGTCGGTCTCGCCGGGAAATCCGGTGATGAAGTCGCCCGACAGGGCGATATCAGGCCGCGCCTCTCGAATCCGGTCGATCAGTCGCCGATAGTCGTTGGCGGTGTGGCGCCGGTTCATCGCCTTCAGGATGCGGTCGGAGCCGGACTGCACTGGCAGATGCAGGTATGGCATCAGTTGCGGAAGATCGCGATGGGCAGCAATCAAGCCATCGTCCATGTCGCGCGGATGGCTGGTCGTATAGCGCAGCCGTGCGATCCCGTCGATTTTCGCCAACTCGAAGAGCAATTGGCCGAGGCCCCAATTGTGCCCCTCCGGCCCCTCGCCATGCCAAGCGTTGACATTCTGGCCGAGCAGCGTCAGCTCACGCACGCCTGCCGCAGCGAGGCGCTTGGCCTCCTCAACGATCTGCGCCACCGGCCGCGAGATTTCGGCACCACGCGTATAGGGCACGACACAGAAGGTGCAGAACTTGTCGCAGCCTTCCTGCACGGTCAGAAACGCCGTGACCCCTCGCCCGGCTGTGCGTGCGTGGTCCGGTGCGGGCAAATGGGCGAACTTGTCTTCGACGGCAAAATCCGTCTCGACCACGGTCTCCCCGGCGCGCGCGCGCGCAGCGATGTCGGCGAGGCGATGATAGGTGGCTGGCCCGACGACAAAATCGACCGCCGGAGCCCTGCGGATGATTTCCGCGCCCTCGGCCTGCGCGACGCACCCTGCAACGCCGATCAGCATGTCGCGGCCGCCTTCGGCGCGGCGCTGGTCGCGCGCATCGCGCAGACGCCCAAGTTCCGAGTAGATCTTCTCGGCGGCCTTCTCGCGGATATGGCAGGTGTTGATCAGCACCATGTCGGCGTCCGCAGGATCATCGGTCTCAGCATAGCCGTCGGCCGCCAGTGCGTCGGCCATGCGCTGGCTGTCATAGACGTTCATCTGGCAGCCATAGGTCTTCACAAAGACCTTTTTCGGCATCGGCTGGTCGATGATGGACGCGCTTTGGGATCGGTTCTCGGTCATCGTTCTGCTCATAACGACAATCTGCCGTCTTGAGAAGAAGCAGGCCTGCCCAGCAAGGCATCCGACATCATCGCGCGCACCTGTTCCTCCATGCGCCCCGCAAGCGCCTTTCGGTCAAACCCCGGTGCCACGGTTTCCGTTGCACCGAACGTGACGACAATATCGAGACGGCCCTCTCGCAATATCCGTGACAGGTGCGGCGCCAACTCCAATGTGCCCGGCCAGGTAGCGAGCGGGCGAAAATACCGGCCCATCGGCAGGCCATCGACGCCAACATAAGCGATGGCCACCGGCTGGACCTTGTGCCGGCCGGACGCGGCGAGTGCGCCAAACAGCGCCGACTTGAACGGGCGCACAAAGTTGCCGCAGGAGGTCGTGCCTTCCGGGAAAAGTACCATGGTGTCGCCACGCTCCAGCCGTGCCGCGAGGCTCTCGGTCTGCGTGGCGACCTCGGTGCGCTTTTCGCGGCTGACGAACAAGCAATCCTGCAGGCGCGCCAATTGGCCGAAGACCGGCCAGGTTTTCACGTCGTCCTTGGCGATGAAGCTGACTTCCGCCACCGATCCGAGCACGAGAATGTCGAGCCAGGACGCATGATTGGCCACCAGCAGGACACCGGCTTTGCCGGCAGCCGGTGCCGTTCCGGCAACGGTGATACGAAAGCCGAGCAGGCGGCAGGCAATCTTGTGCCACAGCCGCGCGGTCCTCTTGTGCAGCGGATTGTCGGCTCGCAGCGCCAGCCAGTGCACCGGCAAAAGCACAAACGTGACGACCGCAATGGCCAAAAGGATCAGCAGTCCGCGCGGGCCTGGCACGACGGGATGGTCAGCGTGATCGGCCCGGCGGCGCGCCGGACAGGTCTAGCCGCATCACGATCGCCCGGCTCGCCGGTTGGCCCGGATCGCGGTAGTAGTCCGGCCGTTCGCCGACCGGCGAGAACCCGAGACGTCGATACAGCGTCATCGCCGGCGGATTGGTTTCGTCGACTTCCAGAAAGAAGGACGCGACGCGGTCGGCATGGGCGCGGGCAATCACATGGTCCATCAGCATCCGGCCGATACCGCGGCGCTGGAAGGCCGGGCGCACGGCAATCGTCAGGATCTCGGCCTCGTCGGACGCATGGCGCGCCAGCACGAACCCGGCTGCCATGGCGCGTTCGTCGCTGGTGCGCGCAAGCAGGCCGTGGACGTTCGGTTTGGCGATGAGTTGTTCGATCTCGCCATCGGTCCAGCGACGGCTGAAGACTTCGCCATGAATATCGGCCGCAATGCGCACATCGGCGGAGGTCAGCGGCAGCGCTGCCAGGGGAACCTGCGGAATGATCGAGCGGAAAATCACAGGGCCAGGCCCTCTGGTTCGGCATGTGCCAATGCAAAACCGTCCTGCGATTTGGCATCGGCGCCGCGCATGTAGAGTGGGACCGGCGGCTGGGAGAAGTGCAGGGCAGCGGCGGCACAATCGGCAAGGGTTCCAACCGCGCGATCAGCCGCAACCGAAGCGATCAATGGAAACGCCGCAGCGCCGTCACCGACAACAAGCGTTACACTGGCTGCAGCGAGGCGATCTTCGATCTCCTCGCGTGTTCCCGCAAAGGCTTCCGATTGCGCCGACGGACCCGGCGAAAAGATCTGCGCGCGCAGGGTTCCGCGGCCGCCGTCGACGAGCGCTGCGAATGCTGCCGCGGGTGCCGCCTCGCGGAATGCCAGCATCGCCAGCGTTTCCAAGGTCGTCACGCCGACGACAGGTAAGCCGAGGGCAAGGCCAAGGCCGCGCGCATAGGCAACGCCGACGCGGATGCCGGTGAACGAACCCGGACCGATGGTGACGACGATATTGGTCAGGTCGCGCCACTCGATACCAGCCTGCGCCAAAATCTCAGGAGCCAGCGCTGGGAGACGCTCGGCATGGCCGCGGCCCAGGTCTTCTTCACGACCAGCCAGCATCGTGCCGCCCTCGGCAAAGACGCCGACCGAGCAGAACCGTGTTGCGGTATCGATGACCAGTCTTGTCATGGTCATCCAGTTAGTCGGCGTCTTCGTCCGGGGCAAGTGCCCGGCAAGAAAGCCGGTCACCCGTCAGATCGCAAACGCCACCACGTCGCGCGGCGCAAGAATGGTTGACCCCATCAACGGTGCGGCACTGCCGAGCAAATCGCTGACATCGACCGCCTCCGGGCCATGATTGAACACGAACCGCACCGAACCGTTGTCGCGCACGCGAATGTCGCGATGCAGGTCAAGCGCCGGCAGGCCGGCCTCTTGGAGCAATTTGCGCACAACCAGATCGGCGAGTGCCTTGTCCGGGCGGCCGGCGAGGTAGTGCACAGGACCGTTCGATACCCATGCCGCATGGCCATCAACAGACGCCAGATGCAGGTGCACGGCCTCGTCACGCATGCGCAGGAATTCGCGCCAGCCCTCGAACGCCAAGCCGTTTTCCAGCATGACCGGCGCAAAAGACGGGCGGCTTTCCACCCGCACGATGTCAATGCCGGACAACGCGCGCCAAGGCCCCGGCGGCAGGTCCGGATGGATCGAAAAATCGCGCGTCTTCGATCCGGTGCGCGGACCGATCAGCAGATGGGTTTTTTCCGCTGCCAGGACCTCGGCCATGGCTTGGCTGGCGGCAAACACCGACGGCAGGATGACCAGCTTGCGACCGGAGACAGCTTCCGGCGTTGGCGGCACGACATCGACGGAGATTCCGGCGCGGCGCAGCGCCCGGTAGAAGCGCATCGCCATGTCGAGATGGGAAAAGTCGCGCCCTTGCGGCTGGATGCCCCACGCCCATGCGCTTTCATAGTCGAAGACCAGCGCAACGGGACTGCGCGCGGTTTCAACCGATGCGCCCAGCGCCTCGATCTCCGTGCGGATCTGGCGGCAAGCGTGAAAGGCCTCGTTCGGCTCGCCATTGGGCAAAAGCAGCGCTTCGTGCATCTGCTCCTGGGCAAACGAAGGCTGGCGCCAGCGGAAATACGAGACGACTTCGGCGCCGGCGGCAAACGCCTCCCACGCCCAAAGGCGAACCGCGCCGGGGAATGGCGCGGGGTTGAACGGTGCCCAGTTCACCGGGCCCGGCTGCTGTTCCATCACCCACCAGCGCCCCTGCGCCTCGCCTCCCCGCACCTGGCCGCAGGCGCGGTAAAGATCGTGGTGAAAGGCTTGCAGGTCCGGATCGCCGACGCCGAGGTAGCGGGTCTTGACCTCCTCGTCGCCGGTATCGCGATCCAGAAAACCGATCGGATAGGAATCCCAGGTCGCGATATCGAGATCGGCGCTGACCGCGTAGTGATCGAATTCCGTGAACGATCCCATGAAGTTGTGGCTGATCGCCCGGCCAGGAGAATGCTTGCGGATGATCTCGGTCTGCAGACGATTGAAGACGACGACTTCACTCGAGGCAAAGCGCCGGAAATCCATGACATGGGCCGGGTTCGGCTCGGTCACCGTGAGGTTCGGCAGGTCGATTTCCTCAAACGAGCGGTATTCCATCGACCAGAACACGTTGCCCCAGGCGCGATTCAGCGCCTGCGGCGATTGGTATTTCTGCGCGAGCCAATCGCGAAAGCCGGAGAGCGCCGCTTTGGAATAGCTCAGCACCGTATCGTGGCAGCCATATTCGTTGTCGGTCTGCCAGGCTTCCAGCGCCGGGTGTTCGCCATAGCGACGGGCCAGCGCCTCGGTGATGCGGGCGCAATGGTCCCGGTAGCCTTGATGCGAAAAACAGTAGTGACGGCGCGAACCGAAGCCGCGCGGGCGCCCGTCTGCATCCACAGCCACCATGTCCGGCATCTGGTCGACAAGCCATTTCGGCGGCGTTGCCGTCGGCGTTCCAAGCACGACGCGAAGCCCCGCTTGGCCGAGCGTTGCAAAGGCCCGGTCGAGCCAGGCAAAGTCGTAGCGGCCCGGATCGGGCTCCAGCCGCGACCAGGCGAATTCGCCGATGCGCACATGCGTAAGGCCCGCCTCGACCATCAACGCGGCGTCGATCGCCCAGCGTTCTTCCGGCCAGTGTTCGGGATAGTAACAAGTGCCAAGTGTCTGGCTGCGTGGCGCGTTCATCGGCAAAGTCCTTGCAAAGAGCCCATGTCAGATGAGAACAGGCGGATCGAAGCGCGGCTTGACCGGCCGGTCCGGCGTCACCGCAAAGGTGAAACCGGCCTTGGGGTCGGCGGCGCGTTCGGCTTTCCCCATGCCCTGCGGTGACGATGTCACGGCAATGCGCCCATCAGGCAGAAATGCCGGGCAGGATGGCTGGCGGGCCGGGATGGCAATCGTCAGCAATCGCTGACCATCAGGTGCATAGCAATCGAGCGCGCCAGCGCCCCAGCGGGCATTCCAGATATTGCCGTCGCCATCGCAGACCGATCCGTCAAGGCCGCCTTCGCCGCCGCGATGATCGACGAGCAGTGCCGGCTCGCCGTCCGGCAGGCCGGTATGCGGATCGACCGGCACCGACTTGATGACGGATTCGACAGTATCGGTGAAATAGGCAGTGCGGCCATCGGGCGAAAAGCAGATCGAGTTGGGGATCGTCACGCCGGCATAGATTTTGGTCAGTTGGCCCTTGCGGTAGTGCCAGATCGCACCGGCCTTGGCCTCAGCGCTCTTGCCCATTGTGCCGAGCCAGAATGCACCGGAGACATGGCTTCTCGCATCGTTGGAGCGCGTCACCGGGTTGTCGGCCTCGATATCGCATAGCGGGGTCCAGCACCCCGTGCGGCGCTCGTGCAACCATAGGCCGCTTTCGGTGAAGATCACGTCGCGCCGTTCATCAACGCGCGCCATCGCGCTCGCCATTTCCGGGAACCGCTGGAAGGTCTCGACACCGGTTGTCAGCTCCAGCGCGCGCCGTTGACGGCCAAGAATGTCGAACCAGTAGAGGGTGTTTCGCTCGGCGCAAAAGAACGGCCCTTCGCCATGGTCGCAGGCGGTTGCCGAGAGAATGTCGATCTGCGCCATCGCTGTCATGCTCCTCCGAAGACCTGGTCCCAGGCGGCGACCGCCCGGGCAGCACGCACCGCCACGTCGGCCGCTTCCATGCCCGGCGCATAGAGCGACGAACCAAAGCCGAAGGTGCGCACGCCAATTGCGCCCCAGGCGGCAAAATCAGCGTCTGCCACGCCGCCGACCGCGCCGACCGGCAGGTCCTTCGGAAGGATCGCCATGATCGCCTTGACCCCTGAAGGGCCGAGTGTGCTTGCAGGAAAGAACTTCAGTGCCGACGCGCCGAGCGCTGCGGCGGCCAGCGCTTCGGTCGCGGTGAAGACGCCGGGCATGGTCACCATGCCATGGGCCTTGGCGCGGGTTATCACCGCCGGATCGACATTGGGGGTCACCAGCAGGCGGCCACCGGCCGCATGCAATCGGTCGACATTGTCCGCTGTCAGAACGGTTCCGGCGCCGACCAGCGCCCGGTCGCCGACCGCGTCGGCCATCAGGCGGATCGAGGTGAACGGGTCCGGCGAATTGAGCGGCACTTCGATGGCTTCAAACCCGGCATCGGCCAGAGCCGTTGCGACGGCAACCGCATCATCCGGTGTGATTCCGCGCAGGATCGCGACGAGGTCGCGGTTCAGTCTCGGCCACGGTGTACGATCAGTCGTCATCGGCTTTCCGCCTTCATCCTGTCACGAGGCTGCACGTTGCGCCTCGTCAAATCGTGTCGGCCAGATCTGGCGTGCCGCGGCGGCAAGGCCTGCGATGGCGAGATAATCGCCATCGACTTCATCGACGGCAATGCCGGCAAGTTCCAGCACCGTGCGATAGAGCGGCCCGAGCGCGCCGCCACCGACAAGCCCGATCCGGTCCGGTTTGCCGAAGCGGGCAAGCGCTCCGGCGACATCCTGGCCGATGATCGTGCCCGAGAGGACCGCGCGCGCCGTGGCCGCGCCAGCGCCATGCAGCAGGCCTTGCGGACGGACCGAAAACAGCCGCATCAGCAGGGTCGCGGGCTCCGCCATGGAGGCGAGTGCCGCTCCGGCAAATGCAGCAGCATCGGTTTCTTCAGGCGATCCGGCCACCGAGTGGCGCAGCACGGTGTGACCGGTCAGGGCGGCATAAAGATCACCCGTCAGCGAGGTTGCAAAATCGGTCAGCACGCGGCCGCCATCGGTGCTTTGCACCCATTTGGCATGGGTGCCGGGCATGCAGACAAGGGCCGGCACTGCACCGGTGCTCTGTTGCCAATAACCAAGCAACTGGGTTTCTTCCGAGCGCATCACGTCGGGCCGCGCGATATCGCGCCGCGCCACACCCGGCAGGATGCGCACATCGCGGCGCTCGCCCGCAACCTTGACCGCCAGGGACGGCAATTGCGCCAGATCGCAGGGCAGATCGCCGTAGGTTGCCTCCTGCCAGCCCTGACGGCTTCCCGCCATGCCGCAGGCAAGCGCCGGCACGTCATCGGTGGCTCCCAGCGACGCCGCATAGTCGGCAAAGATACCCGGATAGGCGGTGCGCTCGATGGCACCCATGCCCTCATTGCCGTGCCGCTCGGCAAGAATGTTTCCTTCAGGCGACATTGCCCAGACACGCAAATGCGAGGTGCCCCAGTCGACCAGCAATGCGGCGATAGGCGCGGCTCGCGTCACAGCATGCCTCCGTCGGCGATCAGCACCTGCGCCGTGATGGCGCTGGCAGCGCTGGAGGCAAGAAACAGGCAGGGGCCGACCATTTCTGCCGGTTGCAACGCATGCTTCAATGCCTGGCGGGCAATCATGGCGGAAAGCGACTCCTCGGTGACCCAGAGCCGCTTCTGGCGCTCAGTCATGGTCCAGCCCGGTGCAATTGCATTGACGCGAATGCCGAACGGACCAAGTTTGCCGGCAAGGCCCTTGGTCAGGCCGACAATTCCGGCCTTGGACGCCGTATAGACCGGCATTTCGCCGATGTTCAGCATGTAACTGGTCGAGGTGAAGTTGACGATGGCCCCGCCCCCGGCAGCTTTCATGCCGTCGACGACGGCCTGCACGGTGAAGAACTGGTGGCGCAAATTGATCGCGATGTTCTTTTCCCAATAGGCATCGTCGACCGCGGCAATGTCGTGGCGATCATCCCAGGCGGCATTGTTGACCAGCACACGCACGACGCCGTGGGCGCTCGCAGCCTTGTCGACGGCATCTGCAATGGCAGCGGTATCGGCAAGATCGGCGTTCAGAAACAGCGGGCGATTGCCGTAGCGGGCTGCAAGATCATCGCAAAGCGCAACACTTTCTTCTTCGGCGATATCGATGAAGGCAACGCGGGCGCCCTGCGCGACGAAGCCTTCGGTCAGCGCTGCGCCGATGCCGGTGCCGCCACCGGTGACAAGGACGGATTGTCCCGCAAATTCCGGATATCTTGGGATGGTCATCGGTCCGTCTCCCTCGGCTTGTCGATCCGCCTGCCTTCGATCACCGTCATGGTTTCGGGAAAGGCGTTCGGCAGTCGCAAGCGCCCGGCTGCAAGCGCCGCACCCGATAGCTGCACCGCGCCGCCGGACGCAAGGCCTGACGCATCGTTCTGGTTCAGCGCGCGCGGAATGACAGTCGGCGCCACAAGCCGAAGGTCATAGATTGCATCCGGATCGAGCCCGGTGATCACCAGCGGCCGCATGGCGATCTGCGCCGAAGCGCCCGCCTGACCGCATGAGACGACAAAGCGTGTCTGATCCGGCGCGACGAATCGTTCGGCAAAGACCTGCGGATCATCGGTCTCGATCCGGCCATGGGCGGCCGAAAACAGGAAGTCACGGTTGGTCTTGTACCAGGCGATGACGGCCTTGAGCGTATCAGTCTCGTCCGGCGTCAGTTCGCGCGGATCCATCTCGATGCCCATATGGCGGAACGCGGCAACCCAGGCGCGAAAGGCCATGGACAGGGTGCGGCCCGACGAATGGCAGACACGCGGGCCGACATGTGAGCCCTGCACTTCCGGTGGCAACCAGCGCGAGGCTTCGAACTGCATGCGCAGCCGCTCCAGCGCATCGTTGGAATCCGACAGCCAGACCCGGGTTGTGCGCTGAAGGACGCCGAAGTCGATCCGCCCGCCGCCGGAAGCGCAGCTTTCGATCTCAACATGCGGATAGGCGGCGTTCAAACGGTCGAGCAGGCCATAGAGTGCGCTGGTTTGCGCCGGTCCGCCGCCGGTCAGGATGCGATTGTGATCCCACTTGATGTATGTTGCCGGATATTCATCGAGAAACGCCGCGATCACGCCAAAGAGGTGGTCGGTGACACCGGGCCGGGTCAGATCGAGCACAAACTGGCCGCGCCCCGAAGGCTGGTCAGCCGGGCCGAGTACCCAATCCGGGTGGGCGCGGTACAGGTCGCTGTCCGTGTTGACCATCTCCGGCTCGAACCAGATGCCGAACTCCATGCCGAGGCTGCGGATATGGCTCACAAGCGGGTGCAGCCCGGCTGGATATTTCACCTGGTCGACGGTCCAGTCACCGAGCGACGAGGTGTCGTCGTTTCGACCCTTGAACCAGCCGTCGTCGAGCACGAAGCGCTCGGCGCCAAGGCCAGCGACCAGCGTCGCGATCTCCTGCAACTCCTCGACCGAATGGTGGAAATAGACGCCTTCCCAGCAATTGAAGTGGACCGGGCGGGCGACTTTCTTGGGCAGGTTGGCGCGGACATGCGCCTGCATCGCCCGGGACAGACCCGAGAATCCGGTGTCCGACCAGCCGACGACGACAGTGCGTGGCAGCGCCGACAGGCCGTCGGCAAAGCCGAACTGCACCTGGCGACGGCCATCGGACGCCTCTTCGGCAACCAGGCGATGACCGCCTGACCAGGCCATGGTGACGCCCAGACATTCGCCGGTGTCTTCGCCGCACGCATCCGTTGCCAGAACCACGCCGGGAAAATGGGCATGGCCGGTGCGCCCTTCATGGCTTTCGCGCACATGGCGACCGGTCAAAAAGCGTGTCTCCTGCCGGGCAAACTCGCCGCACCATCGCCCACCATGGTCGATGATCCGGCCCATCAGCGGCGGCACCGGGATCGCCGCTGCGAGCCAGCCGGCGTCAGCGCGTTCCGGCAAAAGGCAGACCGTCAGGAGACCGGTAGCCGGATCGAGCGACAAGGCGATTGCAAGATGCGTCGCCCCGTCGATCCTTGCTACCAGTGACAGGCCGTCATCGGCCGTATCCACGCCGGCAAGGCGCAAGCGTGGCACCGGATCGGCGACGAGCTTGATGCCCGGATTGCCCTGCCAACCGTCCATCGCATTGGGCAAAAGCGTCATCGGCACCAGCGCATCGAGCTGCGCTCCGGCAACATTGGGGATCGACAGGCGCGCAAGCATTTCGAGGTTTTCACCCGCAGGCAGGCGCGCGCCAAAATGGACAAGCGCCGGGCAGCCACCATCGAACGAAGCGATCACGGCGGTGCGTTCTGGCGCATCAAGGCGCCAGCACTCGACGTTGATGGCGTGTCCGCGTTTCGAGCGTTCGTGCATGTCCGTCGTCAGCCTTTGCTCGCGCCCAATGTCAGGCCGGCGATGAAGTGCTTCTGCATCATGAAGAACATGATGACCGGCGGCATTGCTGCCACGATGGAGCCTGCCGAGACCAGATGCCATTGGGCGATCCACTGGCCGTTCAGCGAGAACAGGCCTGCCGTGACCGGCTGCACCGCTGGCCCCTGGGTCAGGACCGTCGCCCAGAAATATTCGTTCCAGATGAAGGTGAAGACCAGCACCGACAGGGCCGCAATCGCCGGGCGCATCAGCGGCAGAACGATGCGCAGGAAGATGTTCCACTCACTGACGCCTTCGACGCGCGCCGATTCGATCAGTTCGAACGGCAAGGCCTTGATGAAGTTGCGCATGAACAGCGTGCAAAAGCCGGTCTGGAACGCCACGTGAAACAGGATCAGTCCCAGATAGGTGTTGTAGAGCCCGGTCTGCACGGTGAGGTCGCGCACCGGAACCATCAGGATCTGGAATGGCACGAAGTTGCCGGCGACGAACATGAAGAACAGCAGCAGGTTCGCCTTGAACCGGTAGACCGCAAGGGCAAACCCGGCGAGGCACGACAGCGCGACGGCGCCGATGACGGTCGGGATCGTGACGATGAACGAATTTCGGATGTAGCTCGCCATCGGCGTGTTCAGGAAGATGTCGACATAGTTTCGCCAAGCGATCGTCGATGGCGCGCCGAAGTAATTGCCCTGCGCCAGATCGGACGCGGGACGCACCGAGGTTATGGCAACGCCGAGCAGCGGCAGCAGCCAAATGACCAGTGCAACCGGCAGCGCGATTTTGTAGGCGATCTGCACGGCGGGCGAAGCCCTGTCGATGGGACGCGGAAACATGACCTCAGGACCCCCGCTCGTCGCCGACCATCTTCCAGATGAAGCCGGAAATGAAGACCATCATGATCAGGAACAGGATGACGGCAATCGCTGCGCCGTAGCCCATGCGGTAGCCATATTCGGAGAGCGCCTGCTCGTACATGTAGAACGACAGGACGCGCGAGGAGCCGAATGGCCCGCCATCGGTCATGATCGACACCAGATCGAAGGAACGCAGCGCGCCGATCACCGTGACGACGATGGCAATGAAGGTTGCAGGCCGCAGCTGCGGCAGGATCACGTGCCAGAGCAGGCGCCAGCCCTTGGCACCATCGAGGCGCGCCGCTTCGATCTGGTCCGGCGACACGTTGTTGAGGCCGGTGAGATACAGGATCATGCAATAGGCGATCTGCGGCCAAAGCCCTGCCGCGACAATGGCATAGGTGACCCAATCGGGATCAGCCAGCGGCGCAAAGCCGGTGCCGGTCAGCCACTCGTAGAGCTGGTAGTAGAGGCCGAAATTCGGCGCGTAGAACCAGGAAAACATCAGGCCAACGACAACCTGGCTGATGACGAACGGGAAAAAGAACATCGACTTGTAGACGCGGATGCCGAACACCGTCTGGTTCAGGAAGATCGCGATGAACAGCCCGGCCGGCACTGCCAGCATGTAGAGCACGAGCCATATGATGTTGTTCTTCAGGGAAATGTAGAAGTTCCGGTCGTCGATCAGCTCGACATAGTTGGCGGTGCCGATCCAGGTCGCGGTGCCGAGCCCGTCCCAATCGTAAAACGACAGCCAGATCGACTGGATGATCGGCATCACCACATAGACAAGGAACATCAAGAGGCCGGGCGCCAGGAACAGCCAAGGCGCAAGTGTGCGCTGGTTGCGGCGCCACCAGGACGGTCTGCGTTCCTGCAAGGAGACGGCGACATCAGCCATCGGCAATCCTTTCGGCATCAGGACGGCGGAAGAAACGGCGGCGAAACTGGATGCGGGACGACCGTAACAGGCCGCCCCGCATGTCAGTCATGCCTTACTTGTAAATGCGCTTGCGCGCGTCTTCGAGGCGCTCAAGGATCGCGTCCAGCTGATCCGGCTGGACCATGAACTGCTGGAAGCCTTCCATGCCGATCTTGGCCATTTCTGCAGGGGCGTCGCGGTCGAAGAACTGGGCGATGCCGCCTTCGGCGCTCGACAGCATTTCAAAGCCTGCGACGAGGAACGGATCGTCCGTGTTGACCGAGGCGTTCTTGTTGACCGGCAGCTGACCCTGCGCCGCATTCCACTTGGTCTGGGCTTCCGGCGAGGCCATGAATGCCAGGAACTTCTTGGCATCATCGACATTCTTGGCGCCGGCCGGAATGTGGATGGTGTCGGTCGGTGCTTCTTCGGCGCGCGGAATGCCCGCGGTGATTTCCGGGAAGACCAGGAAGCCGAGATTGTCGTTGGTCATGCCGCCTTCCTTGAAGGTGCCGACGGCAAAGTTGCCCATGACGTAGTTGGCGGCCTTGCCCTGCACGAGCAGCGCTGCGGCGTCCTGCCAGTCGATCGCGGCATGGTTGGCCGTCACGAACGGAGCGATCTTGCCGAACTCGGCAAACACCTTGCGCACGCTTTCATCGGTCCAGGCGATCTTCCCGGCGGTGAGGTCCATGTGCCACTCGTAGCCGTTGGTGCGCAGCGACAGGTAGTCGAAGAGACCTGCAACCGGCCACAGGGCCTTGGAGCCGGTGGTCAGGCAGTCGATGCCTGCCGCCTTGAACTTCTCGCAATTGGCGAGGAACTGTTCCCAGTTCATGCCGCCGGCACCGGGCGCATCGACGCCGGCTGCCTTGTAGGCGTCGCGGTTATAATAGATGCCCCACTGGTAGTAGGTGTAGGGAATGCCCCACTGCTTGCCGTCGATGGTCATCGAGGCGAGCGCCGAGCCGAGCGAGTCCTTCAGGCCGTTGGCTTCCCAGACATCCGAAACATCCATGAACTGGCCGGCATTGACGAACGGCGCCATGCGGTTGCCGGCGTACCAGTTGGCAAGGTCCGGCGCGTCAGCGGTCAGGAAGTTGCGGATCGCCGTCTTGTAGCCTTCGTGGTCGAAGTTGGTCAGCTGGACGTCGATGTCCGGATTGGCCGCTTCGAAGTCGGCGATGATCTCTTCCATCGCTTTCAGCGGAATCGGATCGTAGTCGGCATTGTATTTCAGGACACGAGTCTGGGCCGAAGCACTGGCGGCGAGGGCGACAAGCGCCACTGTGCCGAGAAGGGCAGTCTTGAGACATTTCATTTGGTTGATCCTCCCGAGTTGCAATCCCGGCAGAAGCGGCGGCGGAACATCGTGACAAAAGCCTGTCCCCGCTCCCGAGGGGCATGCCGCACAACGATCCCGAAGTCCTCCCACAACTCCCGGTCAGCCAACCCGCGTTCCAATGTGTTCCACTATTTGGAACGCTGTTTGACTATTTGAAATTATCGCGATAATGCACTACGAAAGTCAAGGGTCATGCCGGGAGGAAATCGCGCATCGACCCGACGCGGGAGGACAAGGTGGCACGGCTGGATGCAGACATTGGCTTGGCTGCAAGCGCAAATGACGACTTGCGATTGCCGGCCGGTACCGGCACCCTCGGCAAGGCGATGGCCGTTGTCGAGGCGATCGCGGCGGCTGAGCGTCCGCTGCGGTTTCGCGATTTGGCTGCGCGCATCGACCAACCCAAGGCAACGTTGCACCGCCAGATCGCCAACCTGATCGAGGAAGGCCTTGTCGAACTGCGCGGCGACCAGACCTATGGTTTGGGTCTTCGCCTTCTCAAACTTGCAGCCCGCAGTTGGGGCACGTCGCAGTTCCGGCTGATCGCCGAGCCGCATCTGCGCCGCCTGCACGCGCT
Source organism: Roseitalea sp. (assembly GCA_041752455.1). Classification (GTDB taxonomy): domain Bacteria; phylum Pseudomonadota; class Alphaproteobacteria; order Rhizobiales; family Rhizobiaceae; genus JBGSWL01. The sequence goes on from JBGSWL010000008.1 coordinate 85,920, forward strand.
GACCGGCGAGACCGTGCATCTTGGCGTCTTGCGCGGCGTCGAGGTCATCTATGTCGACAAGGTCGAATCCCAGCAGGCGGTGCGCATGCACAGCCAGATCGGCAATGCGTCGCCGGTCTATTGCACCGGTGTGGGCAAGGCGGCGCTGTCCACGCTGGCCGACGGGGATGTCCATGCCCTGATGCAAAAAATCTCCTTCGTCCGCCATACGCCGCATACGCTGACTGACGCCGATGCGCTAACCCGCGAACTGGCCGATATCCGGCGCGAGGGCGTCAGCTATGACCGGGAAGAGCATGAGCCCGGCATCCACTGCGTTGCCGCCCCCATTCACTCGGTGGACCGGCGCCTTGCCGCCGGCATCTCGGTCACGGCCCCGGTCTACCGGATTTCGCGCGCGCAACTGGAAGACTGGCGCGAGGCTGTCGTCGGCGCTGCCGACGCGATCATGGAGGACATGGAAATGCGCATGGGCCCCCGATCATGATGTTGAACCCCACCGCTTCCCTAACCACACAGGAGCCGACCGATGGCTGACGTCACCCTCACCCAGTTGCGCAAGTCCTTCGGCGCGGTCGATGTCATCCATGGCGTCGACCTTTCGATCGAAACCGGCGAGTTCGTCGTCTTCGTCGGGCCGTCGGGCTGCGGAAAGTCGACGCTCCTGCGGCTTGTCGCCGGCCTTGAGGATGCGACCTCCGGCACGATCGCGATTGCCGAACGGGATGTCACCCATGTGGAGCCGGCCGAGCGGGGCGTCGCCATGGTGTTTCAGTCCTATGCGCTTTACCCGCACATGACGGTTGCCGAGAACATGGGCTTTGGCCTTCGCATGACCGGTCACGATGCGGCGCTGATCCGCCAGCGGGTCGACAAGGCGGCACGCATCCTGCACCTCGACCAGCTGCTCCAGCGCAAGCCCAAGCAACTCTCCGGCGGCCAGCGCCAGCGCGTGGCCATCGGCCGGGCGATCGTGCGCGAACCGAAGGTCTTCCTGTTCGATGAGCCGCTATCGAACCTCGATGCGGAATTGCGGGTGCAGATGCGCCTCGAAATCGCCAAGCTGCACAACGATCTCGGCGCGACGATGATCTATGTGACGCATGACCAGGTCGAGGCGATGACGCTTGCCGACAAGATCGTTGTCCTGCGCGCCGGAAAGATCGAGCAGGTCGGATCGCCGCTGGCGCTCTACAACGATCCCGACAATGCGTTTGTGGCCGGCTTCATCGGCTCACCGAAAATGAACATCCTGCCCGCGACCGTCTCGGCGAGCGCCGAGGGGACGGTCACGGTTGCTTTTGCGGATCACGACGGCGCAATGGCCAGCATTCCCGCCAGGACCGGTCTTGCCGCCGGAACGCCGGTGCTTGTGGGTATCAGGCCGGAGCATTTCGGCCGCGGAGACGGCGCTGCGCTCGAACTCGTGCTCGATGTGATCGAAGAGCTGGGCGGTTCGTCCTATGGCTATGCGGGGGCGGGCACCGAGGCGCCGCTGACGGTATCGCTCGGCGAGGGCCATGGCCTTCGTCCCGGTGCACGGCACCGGGCGGCGTTTGACCCGGCGCGGGCGTTCCTGTTCAACCCGGCTGATGGTTTGCGAATTCGCTGAAGCAATTCCAGCGAAAGTGGGCACCGGTTTCGCGACCGGAATTGCGGAAATCAGAGGGATTGAGCGCCAAGGCGATCCAATCGAAGGCGGATTGTGTCAGGCGGCGTTGGATGCCGGTTCGTTGACCAGCCATTTGTAGAGAACGGCGGGATCCTGCGAGCCACGCAGATGGCCGACACGCACCGGATCGCGCAGGACGCGGGCAATGCGTGACAAGGCCTTCAGGTGGTCGGCGCCGGCGCTTTCCGGAGCGAGCAGCAGAAACACCAGATCGACCGGCTCGTCGTCGAGCGCATCAAAATCGATCGGCTCTTCCAGCCGCGCGAAAATGCCGACGATCCGGTCAAACCGTGCGAACTTGCCGTGCGGAATCGCGATACCCTTGCCGACGCCTGTCGAGCCGAGCTTCTCGCGCTGCAGGATCGTGTCGAACACTTCGCGCGCGGTCAGGCCTGTCAGCTCGGCCGCTTCCTCCGACAATGTCTGGAGCAGTTGCTTTTTCGAACTGGCCTTCAGACCGCCAAAAACAGCCTTTTGATCCAGAATATCAACGAGATCCATGATCCAGCCTTGTGCGGCGCGGCGACAATGTGGTCGCCGCGACCGCTCGCGACTCCCGTGGTGTTACTTCAGCGTACCGGGATCGATCCACCCGATATTGCCGTCAGGCCGTCGGTAGACAAGGTTGACGTCCCCGCTTCCCGCATTGCGGAATACATAGACCGGCGTGTCCTGCAGGTCCAGTTGCAATACGGCAGAGGCCACCGGCATTGTGGACAGCGCCATGCGTGTCTCGGCGATGATGGCCGGAGCGTAATTGTCCGGAATCTCGTCCTCTTCGTCTTCGGGCACGGCCTCCAGCACGCGGTAGGCATAGTCTTCGGTGCGCACGTCATTGCCGGCGGGGTGATGCGAACGCAGCCGACGCTTGTAACGGCGCAGGCGTTTCTCGATCCGCTCGGCGGCGGCATCGAAGGAGGCATGCGGGTCTTGTGCCTCGCCCGTCGCCTGCAGGATGATGCCGGAATCAAGATGCAGCGTGCAGTCAGTGGTGTAGCGGGATCGCGATTTCTCAACCGTCACGTGCCCGGAAGCACGGCCTTCAAAGTATTTGTTGATCGCTTCGTCGATGCGTTCCTCGATACGGATTCGGAAGGCGTCGCCGACGTCCATGTGCTTTCCCGATACACGCAAGCTCATTGTTTTCCCTCTTCTTCTGGCCACGTAAGTCGTCGCGTTACCCTCGCGCGGCACCGCGTTGATGGCGAACGGGACATGCCCGTAGTCCGACGAGGGGAGGTGAGATTGCGGCAATCGGGGCCCCTTGTGAAGGGTCAGCATCGACAAAAGCACAAAGGTGCAAAAACCGGTGGCATGTCGTCCGGTCTCAGGCCGAAGCGGCCAGCCGCGCCTGCTTTTCCCGGCGGCGCTGCACGGAGGAAGAAAGGCCCATGGCCTCGCGGTATTTGGCAACCGTACGCCGGGCAATCTCGACACCTTCAGTCGCGAGCCGCTCGACGATGGCATCGTCGGACAGGACCTGGCTCGGCACTTCGGCGTCGATCATCTCGCGGATGCGCTGGCGGACGCTTTCGGAGGAATGATCCTCGCTGCCCGGACCCGTGCCGGTGATCGCGACGGTGAAAAAATAGCGGAATTCGAAAAGACCGCGCGGCGTCAGCATGTATTTGTTCGCCGAGACGCGGCTGACGGTCGATTCATGCATGGAAATGGCGTCGGCAACCGAGCGCATTGTCATCGGCCGCAACCGGCTGACACCGTGAACCAGAAAGGCATCCTGCTGGCGCACGATTTCGGCCGCGACCTTCAGGATCGTTGTCGCGCGCTGGTCGAGTGCCCGCTCCAGCCAGTTGGCATCCTGCAGGCACTGCGACATGAAGGCCTTGCCCTCATCATCGAGACGGCCGGCAGTGACCGTTGCATGGTAGGTGCGGTCGACCAGAACCTTCGGCAGGACTTCGTCGTTGAGTTCGATGTGCCAACTGCCGTCGGGGGCTGGAAACACATCCACATCGTGCACGATGCCTTCATTGCCGCTGCCTGCATAGGCAAGGCCGGGATGCGGATCGAGACGGCGGATTTCTTCCAGCATGTCGATCAGGTCGGTTTCGTCGACCGCGCAGATTCGCGACAGGGCGCGGAAGTCGCGCCGCGCCAGCAGAGGGAGATTGGCGAGAAGCGCCTCCATTGCCGGGTCGAGACGGTCGCGGCGCGCGCATTGCAGGCGCAGGCATTCGGCAAGGTCGCGCGCAAAAATTCCGGGCGGATCGAAGGTCTGCAGCACGCCCAGCACCGCCTCGATGTCGGCGCGCTCGCAGTCGAGGCGCTCTGCCACATCGTCAAGGTCAGCCTCCAGATAGCCGCGCTCGTCCAGAAGATCGGCCAGTTCCATGGCGATGATCCGGTCACCGCGATGGCGAAGCGCCAGCGGCACCTGTTCGGCAACGATCTCGCGCAGCGTGCGAGCCGTGGTGGCGAAATCCTCGATGCTCCAGTTGCTCTCCGATGTCTCGGCGCCATTGCCCTGCCCGCGCATCGGCGCTTCGCCGGGTTTGTCGTGCATGGTGCCAGGGCCGTCGCCGCGACCGGGATCATCGGGATAGAGGTTTTCCACCGACGAATCGAACGTATCGGCCATGCTTTCGGCGGTTGGTGCATCGGCGGTTTCGCGGCGGTCAAACACCGCTTCATCGACAACCGGCTCGACGGCGATCGATACCGGTGCCGTGTCACCGACCTCAAGCAGCGGATTGCGCTCGACCTGTTCGGCGACGAAAAGCTGCAGTTCGGCATGGGTCAACTGCAACAGCCGGATCGACTGAAGCAATTGCGGCGTCATCACCATTGACTGGGACTGACGCATGTTGAGACGTGCCGAAAGCGCCATGCGGGCGATCATCTCCCTTGGGGCCGGATTGGCCCGAGAGTTGCATGTTCGCATTAAAGCGGGCTTAAGCGGCGATATCCAGACCCATGGTTTGCGCCATTGGTCGCGCACGTGCACGTCACAGCGAGAAGCTGTCGCCGAGATACAATCGGCGGACGTCGGCATTGGCGATGATGTCGGCCGGTTTGCCATGCGTCAGGACCCGCCCGGCATGGATGATGTAGGCGCGGTCGATGAGACCGAGCGTTTCGCGCACATTGTGATCGGTGATCAGGACGCCGATCCCGCGTGCGGTCAGATGCCGGACCAGCCCCTGAATGTCGGCGACGGCAATCGGATCGACACCCGCAAACGGCTCGTCCAGCAGCATGAAGGCCGGGTCGGAAGCCAAGGCCCGTGCAATTTCGCAGCGACGGCGCTCCCCGCCCGACAGCGCAATCGAGGGCGACTTGCGCAGGTGACTGATGTGAAATTCTTCAAGCAGGCTGTCGAGCTTGTGCTGGCGCTTGCGCCGGTCGGGTTCAACCACCTCGAGCACGGCGAGGATGTTCTTTTCGACGGTAAGCCCGCGGAAGATCGAAGCTTCCTGCGGCAGATAGCCGATGCCGAGCCGGGCGCGCTGATACATCGGCATCTGGGTCACGTCGTTGCCGTCGATCAGGATCTGGCCTTCATCGACCGGGATCAGTCCGGTGACCATGTAGAAGCTGGTTGTCTTGCCGGCGCCATTCGGGCCCAACAGGCCAACGGCTTCGCCGGCGCGCACCGCCATGGAAGCGCCGTCCACCACGCGGCGGCCGCGATAGCTTTTCGTCAGGCCTCGGGCGATCAGCGTTCCGGCAAGATTGCCGCCGTTCAGCCCGGCCGGAACCAGATGTGCACTCGCATTGACTGACTTGCGGCGGCGAAGCGGCCAGATCACGGGCGGTTCTGCGGCTGGATCAGAATGGTCGGACGGCTTGCGCCCGTGCCGCAACCTTCCAGCTTGGCGCGGCTGTTGCGCATGTTCACCGTGAGCTTGCACCCGGTGGCAACATTGCCGTCTTCGGAAAGGGTCACGCGCTTGCCCGAGAGTGTCAGGATTTCGGAGGCCATGTCGAAGGTTCCGGTCTCGCCGGTGGCAACTTGCGTTCCCGACTGGATATTGACGCCATTGCTGGCTTCGAGCCGGTCGATCTGGGCACCGCCGGTCGCGACAGATCCGTCGGCGTTGCGGACATAGTAGATTTCCAGCTTGCCGGTTCGCAGGATCGTTTCACCTTGGACAACGCGCACATTGCCTTCAAAGATCGCCTTGCCCTGGTCTTCGAGAACTTCGAGCCGGTCGCCATCAACCTGCACCGGCTTGTCGGAGGTCATCGTCATCGCGCTACCGGACAGCTGAGCTTGAACCGGCACGCTCCATGCGAACATGGCCGCAAGCAGAGCAGCTGTCCCCGCCATCACGTGGCGTCCGGAGGTTGAATGATCGATCAGGCTCATTGTGGTGGCTCCACCGGGTTGGCGCTGTTGGCAGGGGCAGGTGCCGAAGCAGGAATCGCAGACCCTTGTATCACCACGCTGACATCTTTTTCAAAGACCAGACGCTTGCCGCCATTTTCGATCACCAGGGTGTCCGCAATGATGCTGCTGCCCGGCTGTTCGATGGTGACTTCGCCGGAGGCGGAGACCGAGCCGCTGGCCATGTCGATTTCAGCGCGGGAGAATTCGGCTTTCAGGCCGTCGGAGGTTTCCAGCACCGACCGGCTGTCCAGCGTCAGAAAATTGCGGTCAGGATCGAAGCGGCCGGTATCGGAGGTCAGCCATGCATTGCCGCCGCCTTCCATTTCCAGATCGGCGCGCAGTCCGTCGAGCGAAATCTGGCTGTCCCCGATGACCTGTGTCGCGGTACGCGCGGCCACCCTATAGGCGCGCTTGTCCGGGGTGAAACCATCCAGCTTTGGATCGGCCATCACCAGCTTGCCATCGACAATGGTCGAACCGGCGAGATTGACGTCAACGGCGGCAATGCCCATCCGCGCGACGACCATGACGATCACCACCCCGACGACGGCCACCACAGCAACCGCGGGCAGCGCCCATTTCAGGATGCGCACGCGTCCGGAGTGGCTGGCTGCGTTCCGGTAGATCTGCCGCTTCCTGTCAGTGGGCTGGAGCATTGTGATTCAGTCCGGTGTCAGCGAGTTTTGATCGACGGTCGGAAAATGGCATTCTTCGTCAAAGGCTGGATATGGAGACGCGGTAGGTGCGTAATGTGGTTCTTTTGCGATCAAACTAACCTGGGTTCTTGAGAAGGAACTGTTTGGCCTGTTGAATGTCGCCGGTGTTGGCGTCCGGAAACGTGAACAACTCCCGCGGTTACCGTAAATCCAACGCAACTTTGGGCTTTTCCTTGACGCCCGCGTTGCGGTTTGGCACTTTGAATTTGCAACAAAAAGAAGTTGGGCCCCCCCATGATCAAGTCCGAACTGGTTACGATCATTGCCAACCGAAACCCGCACCTCTATCAACGCGATGTGGAGAACATCGTCAATGCGGTGCTCGACGAGATCACGGACACGCTAGCTGCAGGCAATCGTGTCGAACTGCGTGGCTTTGGTGCCTTTTCGGTCAAGTCGCGCCCGGCGCGCGAAGGCCGCAATCCCCGCACCGGCGATACGGTTCTGGTTGAAGAAAAATGGGTGCCATTTTTCAAGACCGGCAAGGAATTGCGTGAACGCCTGAACGGCGGCGCCTGAGGAGCCCAGGACGACCATGATGCGCCGCGTTTTTCATGTGCTGATCTCGATCCCCGTGGCAATTGCGCTGATCGCGCTGATGGTGGCCAATCGCCAGTCGGTGCCGCTTTCGATCGACGTGTTCAATCCTGGCAATCCGGCGCTGACCTTCAACGCGCCATTCTTTGTCTGGCTGGTGGGCGCAGCCGCCATCGGTGTTGTCATCGGCGGCATTGCCACTTGGTTTGCGGACGGCAAAATTCGCCGCGACCGCCGGGAATTGCGCAAGCAAGCCCAGCAATTGCGTTACGAGGTCGAAGACACCAAGCGCAAGACCGGCGTGAACAATCCCGCAGCGCAGTCGCTGCTTTTGCAGCGCTGATCTTTCAAAGCGCCGGAGCGTTGCGGGGTGGTTCCTTCAGCCAACCACGTAGACGATTATCGCCAGCACGAGGCAGATCACCAGCCCCCAGAAGACAACTGTTCCGGCGTTTTCACGGTAAGTATCTGCCATTTCTGTCCCCGTCTTTGATCCCGGACTTCACCCGGCATGCTGAACATTCCAAGGGCGGCTGTCACGGTCAAGACTGGCAGGCCAGTGACCGACCCTTTCCGTGGGGCGTCATTTGCGCTAGCGGCTAGGCGATGAAGCCGAAAAAACCAGACCGCAACCGCAAGATGCCCGACCGGCCCGGACCTGCCTCCCCGGGCACCGGTGAGACCGGCGGTTTCCGTCCGAAGCCGAAACACGCAGCTCCGCGCGCCGTTCCTGCTGCCGCAGCGACCGACGGTACCATCGAACCATCGCCAGCCGCAAAAGTCCGTCGCACAGGCCGTCGGCCGTCCGAACGCCTTCCCGTCATCCTCGAGACGCCCGGCGGCCGCGACCATGCGCTGATCGATACCGGCGATGGTGAAAAACTGGAGCGCTACGGCGCCATTACCATCGTGCGGCCCGAACAACAGGCGATCTGGCCGAAGGCCGCACCGGACCGCTGGGCTGATGCCGATGCGATTTTCACCGGAGACACCGATGAAGAAGGCGTCGGACGCTGGCGCTTCCCGAAGAAGCCGCTCGGCGAGACCTGGGCGATGGCGTTTGATGATGTGGCCTATCTTGGCCGCTTCACTTCGTTCCGTCATGTCGGCGTGTTTCCCGAACAGGCGACCCATTGGCGCGCCATGCAACAGGCGATCGCCACCGCCGGCCGTGAGGTCTCGGTGCTCAACCTGTTCGGCTATACCGGCGTTGCCTCATTGGTTGCGGCCAAGGCAGGCGCGCGCGTCACCCATGTCGATGCGTCGAAAAAGGCGGTCGGCTGGGCGCGCGAGAACCAGGAGTTCGCCGGGCTTGAGAAGGCACCGATCCGCTGGATCTGCGATGACGCGCCGAAATTCGTCGCCCGCGAAGCGCGCCGAGGCAATACCTACGACATCATCCTGCTCGATCCGCCGGCCTATGGGCGCGGTCCGGCTGGCGAGGTCTGGCAGTTGTTCGATCACCTGCCTGCCATGCTGGACGGATGCCGCGACATCATGAGTCAAAAGCCGCTGATGCTTGTCCTGACGGCCTATGCGATCCGCGCGTCGTTTTATGCGATGCATGAAGCAATGGCCGAGGCGATGACCGGCTTTGCCGCGCCGGGCCGCATCGAATCCGGCGAACTCATCATTCGCGAGGAAGCCGCAGGACGGGCGCTGTCGACCTCGATGTTCAGCCGCTGGGTCGCCGACGCCGAAGCGGGGGCAAAGCCATGAGCCAGCCGCAAGCGACATCGGGGCGGATCAAGGAAGTCACGTCCGCCGCCAATCCGATCATCAAGGACATCAAGCTTCTCGAGAAGAAGCGCCACCGCGACGAGGAGAACGCGTTTCTTGCCGAAGGCATGAAGCTGGTGATCGATGCGATGGAGGCCGGTTGGCGGGTGCGCACATTGATCCACGCCACATCGCAGCGAGGCAACGATGCTGTCGAGGCGCTTGCGGCGCGCGTGGTCGCATCAGGCGCGGACGTGCTGATCGTGCCGGAGCGGCTTTTGTCGACGATCACCCGCAAGGACAATCCGCAAATGGTCGTCGCGGTCATCGAGCGGCGTTTTCTCGATGCATCCTCAATCAAGCCAAAAGACGACGAGGTGTGGATTGCGCTCGACCGCGTACGCGATCCCGGCAATCTCGGCACCATCATCCGCACCGCCGATGCGGCTGGTGTCACCGGCGTCCTCTTGGTCGGCGAGACGACCGACCCGTTCGCGCCCGAAGCGGTGCGCGCCACCATGGGCTCGATCTTTGCCGTGCCGGTCGCGCGCATCAGCGAAGATGATTTCTCGTCTCTGTGCCGTTCCTGGCCCGGCCAGATCATCGGTACGCATCTGAAGGGCTCGGTCGACTACCGCCAGCCGGACTACGCGAAGGGGCCAGTGATGCTGTTCATGGGCAACGAGCAGGCCGGTCTGACCGATGACCTTGCAGCGCTCTGCACGACATTGGTGCGCATACCGCAGATGGGGCGCGCCGATTCGCTCAATCTGGCGGTCGCGACAGCGGTTGCGCTCTACGAAATCCGCCGCCACGCCTTTCCGGCCATTTCCGCAGAGGCTGCGCGATGAAACGCTTTCTGACAGGTGCGGCGGCAGTGACCGCCGGTGTCATCGCCGACCAGATCATCAAGGGTCTGGTCGAGCGCCACATGGACTATCAGGAGCGCATCGACCTCCTGCCGTTTTTTGCCCTGTACCGGACCCACAACACCGGCATCGCCTTCTCGATGTTTGCCGGTGCCGGGCCGCTGGTTCTGGCGGCGATAGCCGTTGCCGTCAGCGGTTTCGTGACCTGGCTCTGGATTTCCAGCCCGCCGAAGCGGCGTCTCTCCCATGCGGGATTTGCGCTGATCATCGGCGGGGCGATCGGCAATCTGATCGACCGCATCCAGCACGGCTATGTGGTCGACTATTTCCTGTTTCACTTGCCGCAATGGTCGTTTGCGGTCTTCAACCTCGCAGACGCGGCGATCACGGTCGGGGCCGGGCTTGTGCTGCTCGACGAACTTCTGGCACTGCGGAAGAAGCCCGAAAAACATTGACGCAGGCGTTGGCGATGGCCAGTCTCCGCCAAAACCACGTCAGGAGAATACCGTGATCGAAGCTTTTTCCGCCATCGTCGTTTCGCGCGATGACAACAAGGTCCAGTCGGTCACCACGCAGACGATGACCGTCGATGACCTGATGGATGGCGATGTTGTCGTTCGCGTCGAGGCAACCACCGTGAACTACAAGGATGGCCTTGCGATCACCGGCAAGTCGCCGGTGGTGCGCCGCTGGCCGATGATCCCCGGCATCGACTTTGCCGGAACGGTGGTTTCCTCGTCGCACCCGGCATGGCGCGAAGGCGATGCGGTCATTCTCAACGGCTGGGGCGTGGGCGAAGTCCACTATGGCGCCTATGCCGGCATGACGCGGGTGTCCGGCGACTGGTTGATCGCGCGCCCCACCGCGTTGACGCCGCTCGAAGCCATGGCAATCGGCACCGCCGGCTACACGGCGATGCTCAGCGTGCTGGCGCTCGAGCGCGCCGGGATCACCCCGGACCGTGGACCGGTGATTGTCACCGGCGCTGCGGGCGGCGTCGGAACGGTGGCGATCGCGGTTCTCGCCAAGCTCGGCTACCATGTGATTGCCTCGACCGGCCGGGTCGACGAAAGCGCCTTCCTGACCGGCTTGGGTGCGGCAGAAATCATCGACCGGGCCGAACTTTCGGCGCCCGGCAAGCCGCTTGGCAAGGAGCGCTGGGCGGCAGGCGTCGATGCGGTCGGCTCGGTGACGCTTGCCAATGTGCTGGCCCAGACCATGCAGGGCGGGGCGATTGCTGCCTTCGGCCTTGCGCAGGGCATGGACCTGCCGACGACGGTCGCACCATTCATCCTGCGCGGTGTTTCGCTGCTCGGGATCGATTCGGTGATGGCACCCAAGCCACGCCGCGAGGAAGCATGGGCGCGCCTCGTCGAGGATCTCGCCCGCGACAAGCTTGCTTCGCTTTCGACGACCATCGGCTTTGGTGACATCATCGAAACCGCCAAGGGCATTCTCGACGGCAAGGTCCGTGGCCGCGTCACGGTCGACATGACCGCCTGAAACTGACGGAAACCTCAAGGCAACCTGTTGTCAACCATGGTCTGGTATTGTCGGGCCATGATGACAGACCTGCCACCCCAGCATCTGCGGCCCGATGGAGCCGATGCCGAATGGAAGAGCATCGAGGCGCGGCAGTTGCACGCCGAGGCGCTCGATGCCAAGGCGCGATTTCTGGCGATCGTCAGCCATGAGCTTCGCACGCCGCTGCACGGCATCATCGGTATGGGCAAGCTTCTTGCCGATACGCCGCTGACGCCGGAGCAGCGCAACTATGTCGATGCGATCGGGTCCTCGTCGGAAGCCCTGCTGCTGCTGGTCAACGACCTCCTGGAATTCGGGCGCAGCAGCGCGGAACCGCGCAAGGCTCACCGCGAGGCGGCCGACGTCCGCCAGCTTGCCGCTGGCGTGATCGAACTTCTTGCCGAGCGCGCCCATGCCAAAGGGCTCGATTTGGCAGTGCATGTGGCGCCGAGCGTGCCGACGCTTCTTGTCACCGACGTCAAGGGCCTCCGCCAGGTCCTGTTCAACATTGTCGGCAATGCAGTGAAATTCACCGATCAGGGCGGCGTAGCCGTGCGGATCGCGACCGTGGACAACGCCGTGCTTTTGATCCGCGTTACTGACACAGGTCCCGGCATTGCACCCGACAAGGTGGACGCGGTGTTCGAACCGTTCGAGCAGGCCGACATGAGCCATGCGCGGCGCCATGAAGGCGCCGGCCTCGGCCTTGCCATTGCGAGCCGCATCGCCTCCAATCTCGGCGGATCGATAAGACTCGACAGCAGCCACAGCCCCGGCGCTGCCTTCGAGATCCGCTTTCCGTTCACGCCAGCCTTGGTCACCACAACGCCGGAGCTGAAAGTCAGCCTTGCCGGAAAACCGATTGCGCTGCTGATGCGCCCGGGCACCGAATGCGATCTCATGGCGGCCATGCTTGCCGACATGGGCGCATCACCGGCGGTGGTGTCCGATCCCTTTGCCGACGTTGCCGATGCTGCGGCTGTGGTGATCGATGCGCGGCTGTTTTCCAGCAATGCGGAGGTGCTCGCGATTGCCGAACGCAACCGCGCCTGCGCGCGCCAATCGGTGATCCTGATCGAGCCGCAACAGCGCTCGGGTCTTGGCGCCAGTGCCAAGGCCGCAGGCCTGCATTACCTGACTCGACCGGTGCGCGAGGCGAGCGTTGCACGCGTCCTTTCGGAAGCGGTAGTCCCGGCACCCTTGCCGGAGCCAAAGCTGCCGCTGCAGCCAAGCGCGCACGGCCGACGGGTGCTACTGGCCGAAGACAATCCGGTCAATGCCATCATCGCCATCAACATGCTGGAGCGGGCCGGTCTTGCGGTCACCCATGTCGTGCATGGCGACGCAGCGGTTCGCACCTTTGCCGAAAGCGGGCCGTTCTCGCTCATCCTGATGGATGCGCACATGCCGGTCATGGATGGCGCGACGGCGATCCGCCTGATCCGCAACCATGAGGAAAGCATGGCCGGTGCGGGGCGAACACCGATCCTCGCGCTCACTGCCGATGACCATGACCGTACCCGCGTCCTGCTGCTGGACGCCGGTGCGGCGGATGTTATCGCAAAGCCGTTGGAGCCCTCGACGCTGGCGCGCATTCTCGCCCTGACCGAGGCGAATGCTGCCTAGGCCGATCAGTCGCAGCGGCATGCCATAAAACTGTCGCAACAGGTTCATAGCCGACTGATCAGAGTGGTGACTGACGTATGGCGAGGCGCGGGATCATGACGACAGGCTGTGGCCCGGACCAATCCGGCACTTTGATGCACGAGGCATCCGCCGATGTGCTTGGCCAGATCGGCGACCTGCAGGTTCGGCTCGCCTGTTGCGAAGCGGAACTGCATGCGGCGCAGCGGCTGCGCTATGGCATCTTCACGCAGGAGTTCGGCGCCGATCTCGGGCCAGACTGCGCCATCGAAGGCCGCGACTTTGACAGCCATGACGCCCATTGCGACCATCTGATCGTCATCGACACGACCATCGCGGCCGGGCAGGACTGTGACCGCATCGTCGGGACCTACCGGCTGCTCCCGCAATCCCGGCTTTCGGATGGCGTTCCGTTTTATTCCGCCAAGGGCTATGATCTCTCCGCCATCCTGGCAGGCAGCGATGGCGAAGCGCTGGAACTCGGGCGATCCTGCGTGCTGCCCGCCTGGCGCACAAAGCGAACGGTCGAACTCCTGTGGCAAGGCATCTGGTCCTATTGCCGCAAGCGCGGTGTGACCGCGATGTTCGGTTGCGCATCGTTTCCCGGCACCGATCCGCAGGACCATGCGATGGCATTGTCATTCCTGCACCACCATGCCCGCGAGGGAACCGTGCGCGCCCTTTCAGAGCAGCGTATCGCCATGGACCTCCTGCCGGCTGAAGCCGTCGATCTGAAAGCGGCGATGCGGGCGATGCCGCCGCTGATCAAAGGCTATCTGCGGCTCGGAGCACGGTTCGGCGATGGCGCCATCATCGACCGCGACTTCCGCTCGGTCGATGTCCTGGTGATCCTGCCGGTGGCCGCGATATCAACCCGCTACATCGCTCACTATGGCGAGGATGCCGGGCGCTTTGCCGCCTGAACCGACTTGTCATTTTGGCGCAAGCCCGGACGCGAAACCGGTGCCCACTTTCGCTGGGCTTGCTGCAATCATCTCCGCCGCAAGCCCGGACGCGAAACCGGTGCCCACTTTCGCTGGGCTTGCTGCAATCAACTCCGCCGCAAGCCCGGACGCGAAACCGGTG
>JBGSWL010000009.1:0-22110 GCA_041752455.1 Roseitalea sp.
GGCGATGGCGCGCATCTGGCCCTGACCCTTGAGCGCATAGCGGCTGCGCGCACCACGATCTCCAAAATTGCCAGCACCAACGGGCTGAAGCCGATTGCCTCGGCCACCAATTTCGTGACGGTCGATTGCGGCAGCGACGGCGTATTCGCCAAGCGCGTGCTGGACGGGCTCATGGCGCGCGGCGTTTTCGTGCGCAAGCCGATGGCACCCGGTCTCGACCGCTGCATCCGGATCAGCGCCGGCCGGCCGGACGAACTTGCCGTTCTGGCGGCGGTCCTGCCGCAGGCGCTTGACGCCGCGCGGGCCATGGCCCAACTCTGAGCGAAACGAGCAACGGCCATCGCGACGGATGCGCAACGACAAAGGCCGTGCAAAGACGATGACATCGAAGCCCGAAACCAACACCGCCGAACCGACCGGCGACGACCCGCGCGACGATGATCAGCGCATTTTGGGGCAGGATGTCATGCTGGTGCGCCCCAGCCGCCACACGCTGGTCGAAGATGCCTTTGCCATCTCGATCGGCGTGGCGCTGGTTTCCTTCGGTGTCTTCCTGTTCCAGCAGGCCTCGCTGGTGATCGGCGGCGTTGCGGGTCTTGCGCTGCTGGCAAGCTATGGCACCGGCGCGGATTTCGGCCTGCTGTTCTTCCTGATCAACCTGCCGTTCTATGCCTTCGGCATCGGCGGCATGGGCTGGAAGTTCATCATCAAGACGTTTCTCGCCGTGGTGCTGATGTCGGTTCTGGTGCGGGTGCTCCCCGATTTCATCACCATCACCGCGGTGCATCCGGCCGTTGCCATCATCTTTGGCGGACCGATGATCGGCCTTGGCCTGCTCGCCCTGTTTCGCCATGGCGCCGGGCTCGGCGGCATCAACATTCTGGTCTACTGGCTGCAGAACCGGCGCGGCTGGCGCGCCGGCTATGTGCAGCTTGCCGTCGACATGGCCATTCTGGCCGCTGCTGCCTTCGTGATCCCGTGGCCGGCGCTGGCGTGGTCGGTAGCCGGTGCGGTGATGTTCAACATGATCCTCGGCGTCAACCACAAGCCGGGGCGGTATATGGGCGTCAGTTGAGTTTTCCAGCCGCTGCACGGGCCGCTTCAATCGTCGCGGCAAGCCCCTCCTCCAGCGGCGTCGGATCATCCCAGAACCGTGCGGCGAATTTCGAATGATCGACGATGTAGGGCCGGTCGGTCTGGAAGCGCATCTCGCGCATCGCCTTGATGTCGGGCGAGACCAGCGCCAGCACCGGCCGCAGCCATGGCGGGATGACCATGATCTTCGGGGCAACGCCCATCATCTGCGCGGCCTTTTCCAGCAAGGCGCGAAGCGTCTGCGTCGGGCGGAAATTCGGCACATGCCAGACCTCGCCATAGGCATCGTCCGGCGCATCGATCAGGGTTTCCAGCGCCCGGGCGAAATCGGGCACATAGGTAAAGTCGTGCGGATGGTGCGCATCGTGCGGCACCAGCGCCGATTGGCCGGCGAGCATGCGCTTGACGCCGTATTCGCTGATCACCGAATTTGGTACATCAGGCCCGTAGAAATCGGATGCGCGGACTGCAACGGCGCGAACCGTACCGCCCGCATGGGCGGTCTGCCAGGTGCGGGTGATCTGCGCCCGCACACCGGGTTTTCCCCCGACAGCCTTGAGGGGAAGATCCTCGTGCAGCGGGCCGTCGACCGGTCCGTACATGTAGAGATTGTCGGCAAAGACGAACCGCGCGCGGTTGCGCGTTGCGGCGGCGAGCATGGCTTCCATCGCTGCCGGCCAGGCGGCCTGCCAAACTTCGGCGCGATAGGGAAAACCGACGGTGCAGACGATGTGGCTGGCCCCTTGCGCGACCAGATCGACATCGGCGGCGACGGTCGCATCACCCGCCACGAAGCCAACCCCGTCGGGCAGATCTTTCGGCGCCCTGCGCTGCATCACCTTGACCGAAAGGTCGCGGCGGCGCGCCAGACGCCTGGTCAGTTCGCGGCCGACCGGGCCGTAACCGATGATGGCAATGTGGCCCTGATCCATGGCGTGGCTCCCGCGCTGATTGATCGCTGATCAACAACTAGGTTGTGTGCCACGCTTTTGCGAGAGTTTGGTGACGCGCCAGCCCGCAACGTCACAAAAGCCCTGCATCCCGATCCGCTTTCAGGATCAGTGGCGGGTCATCCACTCGCGTGCTTCGCGGAGCGCCCGGGCAAGATCGGCCTTGGTCATCACTTCGGCGATTTCGGCGCGAAGCGCTGCAGCGCGCGGCGAGCCCTTGATCGCGGCGATGTTGAACCACTTGTGCGCGGCGACGAGATCCATGTCGCAGTCGCGGCCCGTGGCGCAGACGAGGCCGAGTTCAAGCAGGATGTCAGCGTTGGCCGATGCGCCAAGACCACCAAATTCTGCCGGTTCCATTTCAATGCGTGCCATTTTTCAGTCCCCTGTCCCAGTCCCTGTTGTAACCCCCGAGCGCCGCTTTTTTTGTGCGCTTCGATGGGCTGACAATGCCGCATTGGCTTCAACGGGTGGATAAGATGTGTCCTTAACGGCGACCAAACGAAACAAAAACAGGGCGTAAACGGCACCGTTCGTTAAGGCATCAAGTCTCTGAAATCACGCGATATTCATGGCTTTTTTACCGCCTTGAAAAGGCTTTCCCGTAACCCCGCGCTAACCCTGCGGCACGGAGATCGGATGCAACCGTTTCAAATGCCGTTCAAATGCAACAGGCGCATCGCTGCCGCCCGCTGGCGCGCCGCAGGCAACCGTTTACTTTTACGTATAGGTCAATTATACCCTGACCAAGGACGAGAGGTGTCCTTTCGGGAGGAGTTCATCATGAAGACCAAGACATTCGCATTGGCGGCCATGGCCGCCCTCATCGCGCTTCCGGCACTGGCCGCTGAGCCGATCGTCGGAAACTGGAAGACCAAGGCTGGCGAAACCGCAGCCATTGCCGCATGTGGCGGCGCCTATTGCGTGACGCTGAAGACCGGCAAATATTCCGGCAAGCAGATCGGTAAGATGTCCGGTTCGGGCAACAAATACACCGGCACAATCACCGATCCGGCCAATGACAAGACCTATTCAGGCTCCGGCACGATTTCCGGCAACTCGATCAGCATGCGCGGCTGCGTCGCCAAGATCCTCTGCCGCTCGGAAAAGTGGACCAAGCTCTGAGCTGAGGATTCAGCTTCAAGCCATCAGAAAAGGCGGCCATTGGCCGCCTTTTTTTTGGGTACGTCCCCCTCACCTTGCCTTCTGGCCGAACAACACGCTTTGCGCTTGTCTGTCGGTCGCCAGGTTCATCCGCTCGCGTTCCTCTTTCCCGACGGCCAGCCCCTTTGCCACCGCAGGGCGGGCCATCATGGTCTCGAACCAGCGCTTGAGGTTCGGGAAATCATTCAGATCCTGGCCCTGGCGCTCGTAGGGCACGACCCAGCCGATGCACGCCATGTCGGCGATGGAGTAGTCGCCCGCCAGAAAATCGCGGTCCTCTAGCCTGCGGTTCATCACGCCATAAAGGCGGTTGACCTCATTGGTGTAGCGGTCGATCGCGTAGGGGATCTTTTCGGGCGCGTATTGGCGGAAATGATGCGCCTGGCCGGCCATCGGCCCGAGGCCGCCCATCTGCCACATCAACCACTGTTCCACCTCGACACGGGCCCGCTCGTCCGCCGGATAGAAGCGGCCGGTTTTCCGCCCGAGATATTGCAGGATCGCGCCGCTCTCAAAGACCGAGATCGGCGTGCCGTCCGGACCATCAGGATCGATGATGGCGGGCATGCGGTTGTTCGGCGCAATCTTCAGGAAGTCCGGCTCGAACTGCTCGCCCTTGCCGATATTGACGTATTTCACGACGTAGGGGTGGGCGAGCTCCTCCAGCATGATCGTGATCTTCCAGCCGTTCGGCGTCGGCCAGTAGTGCAGTTGGATGGGTTGCGCGCTGACGGTCATGTCCTGTCCCTCGCCTCATGTCTTAAGCCGACCATAAGGCGCGCGCGGAGCCGCGCAACAGACATCTTCGTGACGGCTTGCACAGATGAACGGCACCTGAACGGCTATCTCAGGACGGGTTCAGCCGAACCCCTGCATAAAGCGTTCAAGACAAAGGGAACGAAAGCCGGGGACTGAAAAATGCTCGCACGTCGCTTCACGATCATATGCCTTGTTGCCACGCTGATGGCATTCGGACTGATCAGCGTGATCCAGCAGTCGACGCGGCCGGCCTATTCATGGCGGGTCGGCTCTTCATTCCCCTGCATCTATGACGCTCCGTTGGAGTGCGCCCTGCCCCTTTCGGGCCGGGTCATTGGCAAGAACAAGGATTGAGATCATGCAGACCGTTCAACGCACCGCCGAAAACCGCCGCAATGCCCGCGCCACTTTTGCCGGTTGCGTTCGTGCGCTGACTTTTGCCGCGGTCATCATCGGCCCTCTGGCCGGCATTGCCGCAGCACAGGCCGACGGCCAGACCGCCAAAGGCAAGGGCGCCGGTTTCGTGCTCTATGTTTCGCTGATGCGCAACTGACGGGAAGCGGCGACGACAAGGGATTTGTCTGTGTGCCATTTGCCCGTCTTTTTCCCGCAACAGTTTTTCGTCTATAGTGGTGCATGGACAGCAAAGTTTTCGATTCCCACCGCATCACCCGCCCGCAACCGGGCGAAACCGAAACGCCCCCGCCGGTGCGCCCGCAGCATTTCACCGATGCTGCAGAGGCGGTTGCCGCGCTAAAGGAACTCTACGAGCGCAACACCGCGTTCATCCGCCAGCGCTTTGCCGATGTGATTTCGGGTGCTGATATCGACGGGCGCGTGCGCGCCTTCTATCCGCAGCTTTCGGTGGCGACCTCCTCCTACACGAAGGTCGATTCGCGCCTCGCCTACGGGCACCTTGCCCAGCCGGGCCACTATGCAACGACCGTCACACGGCCGGACCTTTTCGAGCACTATCTCACCCAGCAACTCGGCCTGATCACCCGCAACCATGGCGTGGCGATCGAAGTGGCGGAAAGCGGCACGCCGATCCCGCTGCATTTCGCCTTTCTGGAGGGCACCCATGTGGATGCGGCGCAGACCGAGACCATGACGCGGGCGCTGCGCGACATCTTCGATGTGCCGGATCTCAATGTGACGAACGATGACATCGTCAACGGCGATTGGGAGCAGGCCGAAGGCGAACCCTCGCCGCTTGCGCCGTTCACCGCGCAGCGGGTCGACTATTCGCTGCATCGCCTCGCCCACTACACGGCTACCAGCCCGTGGCATTTCCAGAATTTCGTCCTGTTCACCAACTACCAGTTCTACATGGACGAGTTCTGCGCCTTTGCCCGGCAGATGATTGCCGATCCCGCTTCCGGCTACGACACATTCGTCGAGCCGGGCAATGTGGTCACCCGCGCCGGCGAAACGGCGCCGTCATCGGGTGTGGCGCCGGGGCGGCTGCCGCAGATGCCGACCTATCATCTGACGCGCGGCGACCGGACCGGCATCACCATGGTCAATATCGGCGTCGGCCCCTCCAATGCCAAGACGATAACCGACCACATCGCCGTGCTGCGCCCGCATGCCTGGCTGATGCTTGGCCATTGTGCGGGCCTGCGCAATTCGCAGAACCTTGGCGACTATGTGCTGGCGCATGCCTATGTGCGCGAAGACCATGTGCTGGACGAGGACCTGCCCCTGTCGGTGCCGGTGCCACCGCTTGCCGAAGTGCAGGTTGCGCTGGAACAGGCGGTGGCCGAAGTCACCGGGCTGTCCGGCTATGAACTCAAGCGCATCATGCGCACCGGCACGGTCGCGACCATCGACAACCGAAACTGGGAGTTGCGCGACCAGCGCGGTCCGGTCAAGCGCCTGTCGCAGAGCCGGGCGATCGCGCTCGACATGGAATCGGCAACGATTGCCGCCAACGGGTTCCGGTTCCGGGTTCCCTACGGCACGCTGCTGTGTGTTTCCGACAAGCCGCTGCATGGCGAACTCAAGCTGCCGGGCATGGCCTCGAGCTTCTACAAGACGCAGGTCGCCCAGCATCTGATCATCGGCATCAAGGCGATGCAGAAGCTGGCCGAGATGCCGCCGGAACGGCTGCACTCACGCAAGCTGCGCAGCTTCAGCGAAACGGCGTTTCAATAGGGTGATCAGGCGACGGGTTTGGTGTTCTGTCGCAGCCATGCAGCGAACGCTTCCTGATCGGAAACGCCGGCGGCCAGATCAAGCATGGCGTTGGTCGCTGACACTTCGTCGGCAACCAGACTGATCCCGTTTATCGACAGGAAAACTGCCGCACAGAGGAATGCAGTTCTCTTGTTTCCGTCGATGTACGGATGGTTGCGGCAAACTCCGAACGCGTAGGCCGCAGCCAACTCGTGCAGATCATCCACACCGTAGTGAAATGCGTTGACTGGCCGGTCGAGTGCGGATGCAAGCAGGTTTGCGTCACGGATCCCGGACGCACCGCCGTGCTCTGCCAATTGCATGTCATGCATCGCATCGACGAGGCTGCGCAACAGCCATTGAGGCTCGTTCATTTTGCAAGTTCACGCAGCGTGTTGCGATATCTTGCCATGACATCCTTGGCAGCAGCCATCTGACCTTCGAAGGCCGGATCGTACGGTGTAATTCGCAGGCTGCCGTCAGGCGCTTCCGTTACGAAGACATTGTCGCCGTCCTCGACCTTCAAACGGGCGAGCAGTTCCTTGGGCAGAACAACACCAAGCGAATTTCCGATCTTGCGAACCTTGAGGCTGCTCATGGCGATTTTCTCCTGTAGTCACGCCTGTGATAACACGCAGGCTCGGGAAATGCCACTGCGTTCTTGCCATTGCCGATGAGGTAGCTAAACCAGAGTAGCAACAAAGAGGGCCTGCCATGCGCTGCGTGTTCGTTCAGCTGAAATGCCATCCGGGCCGCACCTATGAGGTGGCGGACGCGCTCTACGACCGGGAGATCGCATCGGAACTTTATTCGACCAGCGGCGAGTATGACCTGATGGTCAAACTCTACATCGAGCCGGACGTCGATATCGGCCGTTTCATCAATGACCGCATGCTGGACATTCCCGGCATCATGCACTCGCTGACGACGCTCACCTTCAAGGCATTCTGAGGACACCTCCCATGCATCCTGCACGCCAGATCATCATCGAAACCCATGGCGGACCCGAGGTCCTCAAGCTTGTGAACGCCGTGATCGGCGATCCGGGCGACGGGGAAATCCGCGTCGCCCACAAGGCGGTCGGCCTCAACTTCATCGATGTCTACCAGCGCACCGGGCTGTACCCCGGCGCCCTGCCCTTCGTGCCGGGACGCGAGGCGGCAGGCGTGGTCGAGGCGGTCGGCGCCGGCGTCACCCATCTGAAGGAAGGCGACCGGGTCGCCTATGTGTCGTCGGCCTCGGGCGCCTATTGCGACCGGCGGGTCCTCTCGGCAACGCAAGTCGTGCGGCTTCCCGATGCGATCTCGTTCGAAGAGGGCGCGGCCATGATGCTGAAGGGCATGACGGTCGAATACCTGTTTGAAAAGGTTACGCCGATCGTGCGCGGTGACACGGTTCTGTTCCACGCCGCCGCCGGCGGTGTCGGCCTGATCGCCTGCCAGTGGGCGCGTTCGGAGGGCATCCACCTGATCGGCACGGCCGGTTCTGCCGACAAATGCGCGCTGGCTTTGGAAAACGGCGCGACCCACGCCATCAACTACCGGACCGAAGATTTCGTCGCCAAGGTCAAGGAACTGACCGGCGGCAAAGGCGTGCCGGTGGTGATGGATTCGATCGGCAAGGACACGTTCGACGGGTCGCTCGACTGCCTTGCGCCGCAGGGCTTCATGATCTCCTACGGCAATGCCTCCGGCCCGGTGCCGCCGTTCAACATCGGCATTCTCGGCCAGAAAGGCTCGCTGAAGCTGTCGCGGCCGACGCTGTTCACCTTCATCGCCACCCGCGACAGCGCGCAGGCGATGGCCGACCGGCTGTTTGAAAAAGTCGTGTCCGGTGATGTGAAGATCCATGTCGGCCAGAGCTTCCCGCTGGAACAGGCGGGCGATGCGCACCGCGCGCTGGAAAGCCGGGCGACGACAGGGTCAACCGTGCTGACAGTTTGAGGGCTGTCACTTGCCGGCCGGATTGCGCGCCGGCGCCCCTCCCTCCCCCTTGTGGGGGTCCGAAGGACGGGCGAGACCCGTGGCTCGCCCAGATCGAGGCAGCGAACGCAAGTGAGCATGCCGAGTTGGGTGGGGGTGATCCTGGCGCAGACAGTCTGGATCCTCGGGACGGAGCCCGAGGATGACGAACGAAGGGGATTTTCCACCCTTCCCCCGGCGCACCCGCTCGGCTAGCCTCGCCCATCATGTTCAAGCTTCCAGCCTCCACCGGGCCGCTGCTCGTCGGCGTCGCAGCGCTGTTTTTCGCCGGCGGGCTCAACGGCCTGATCCTGCCGGTGCGCGGGGCGCAGGAAGGTTTTTCTGCCGTCGCACTCGGCCTGCTCGGCACCGGTTGGGCGGTCGGCTTCATCGCCGGCTGCCTGATCGTGCCCCGCATCGTGGCGCGTGTCGGCCATATCCGTGCCTTTGGCGGCATGACGGCGTTGGCCGGCATCTCGATCCTGTTGTCAGCACTGCTGCTCACACCCTACGCCTGGGTGCCGCTGCGTGCACTGTCCGGCTTCTGCTTTGCCGGAGCGGCGCAGATCATCGAGAGCTGGCTGAACGAATCGGCAGGCGCCGAAGCGCGCGGCCGCGTCTTCGGTTTCTATGCGATGGTCAATCTGGGGGCCAACACGGCGGGCCAGCTCGTCCTGCCGTTCGGCGACACCTCGTCGGAAGCCTTCTTCATCATCGGCGCGATCTTCTATGCCGCCGCGCTGATACCAACCGGGCTTTACGCGACGCAGGCGCCCAAGCCGCTGACCGAAGTCAATCTCGATATCGGCAGGCTGTGGCGCAATTCGCCGATTGCGGTCGTCGGCGTGACGCTGGTCGGCATCGCCAATTCGGCGTTTGGAACGCTGGCCGCAGTCTATGGCAACGCGACCGGCATGAGCGTCACGGTGATTGCGCTGTTCGTCTCCGTGACGCTGTTCGGCGGCGCGGCGGCGCAGGTTCCTGTCGGCTGGTTGTCGGATCGCACCGACCGGCGCCAGGTGCTGATCGGCGCGGCGGTCCTTGCCGTTGCCACCGCGCTGATCTTTTCCATGTGGGGCCCGCGCGGCACGACCGCCGTTCTGGTGCTGGCGACCGGCTATGGCGCGTTCATCCATGTGATGTATCCGCTGCTGATCAGCCATGCCAACGACCATGCGCCGGACGGCGATTTCCTGCGCACCTCGGGCGGGCTGTTGCTGCTGTTCGGCGTCGGGTCGATTGCCGGGCCGCTGATTGCCGGTCTTGCGATGAGCGTTGCCGGACCGGATGGCCTGTTCATGACGACCGCCGCCGTCCATCTGGTGCTGATTGCCTATACGGTCTGGCGGATGGTGGCGCGCGGACCGGCGAAGAACCGCGGCGAGTTCGTGCAGGTGCCGACCGCCCGCTATTCCACACCCGGCAGTCTGGCACTCAATCCGCGGGCAGACGAGTGACGGGGCAATAACCAACGCCGCGTCATCCTCGGGGTTCCGGCGAGCAAGGGATGCCTGTCACAAATCCCCTCACCCAGCTGCGGCTATTCCTCGCTGCGCCCGGAAAGCCTCGCATCCGTCCTTCGGACCCCTCATGGGGCGAGGAAGGCGCCTCACCACCACCCTCCCGCTTAGTCATCCCGGACGGCTGAAGGCCGATCCGGGACCCATGCCTGAGCTTCGGCGGGATTGCGCCCTACCCCTTGCCCTTCGACAGGCTCAGGGTGAGGGATGAAGGCACGGCGCCCACTCTCCCCCCCTTGAGGGGGAGATGTCTGCGTAGCAGACAGAGGGGGGTCAATGCCGCGCCAAGCCACCCCCCTCTGCCCTTCGGGCATCTCCCCCTCAAGGGGGGAGAGCGGCGCCTCTTCCACCAAACTTATCCACCACACCTCACCCCTCCGCTATCCTGCCCCCATCGCGCCCGGCGGAACGTCGGATGGCCACCAGCTTGACGGCGGGCGCGGCGGCGGCCTTTCGGGCGAGAGATGGTAATCCTGCTGGGTGATGAGCCCCCACGGAAGGGCGGAGACGTCACGGCTTTCGGGCGGTGCCTTGCATGGCACCGCGCCCGGCCGGGTCAGGGGAACGGCGCGGATGCAACCGCGCGCAATCCCCGTACAGCCCGGTGCAGAGCCTTGAGGCGAAAAGCCTTGGGGCCAAAAGGCCGCAGCACGCGAACCGCAAGCCCGCCGGACGGGCGGCCGGATGGTCGCACACACACTACCCATCGAGCGTCCCTCCGGCCGCCCGTGGTTCCACCCCGAAGCGCATGTCCATGCAAGGACTGCAACACTTCGAGGCAACGAAGAGACGGCCTTCAACCGTGACGCACGTAGAAGACCAAATATTGACGTTTACGTCAAAGTCATTTACCGGGAAACAGACATGGCGTGACGCTTTGGCGCTTGAAGCTGCGCCCCGGTTTGGCCAAGGTCGGGCCATGCATTCCGGCTGCAAAGCCGGCGAGGAGGAGACGAGATGACTGCTGCAAACTGGCCCGAGGGCGATCCGCGCAACGAGCCACGCGAGGCGATGGAGTTCGATATCGTCATCGTCGGCGCCGGTCCGGCCGGCCTTGCAGCCGCCATCCGCATCAAGCAGATCGACGAGAACCTGTCGGTTGTCGTGCTGGAAAAAGGTGCCGAAGTCGGTGCGCACATCCTGTCCGGTGCCGTTGTCGATCCGGCTGGCCTCGATGCGCTGCTTCCCGACTGGCGCGAGGATCCGAGCCATCCGCTGAAGACCCCGGTGACCGCCGACCGCTTCCTGTTTCTGGGCGCAGGCGGCGGCATCCGCCTGCCGAACTTCCTGATGCCGCCATTGATGAACAATCATGGCAACTATGTCGTGTCGCTCGGCAACATGGCGCGCTGGCTTGCCGGTCGCGCCGAGGCATTGGGCGTCGAGATCTATCCGGGGTTTGCTGCCGCCGAAGTCCTCTATGACGACGAGGGCCGCGTGAAGGGCGTTGCGACCGGCAACATGGGCGTCGGGCGCGATGGCGCGCCGACCGCAGCCTTCACCGCCGGCATGGAACTGCACGGCAAATATGTGCTGATCGGCGAAGGTGTGCGCGGTTCGCTCGCCAAGCAGTTGATCGAGCGGTACGACCTCTCCAACGGGCGCGAGCCGGGCAAGTTCGGCCTCGGCATGAAGGAGCTCTGGCAGATCGATCCGGCCAAGCATCGCCCCGGCCTTGTGCAGCATTCGTTCGGCTGGCCGCTGTCTGGCGGCACCGGCGGCGGGTCATTCCTCTATCACCTCGAAGACAACCAGGTGGCGGTCGGCTTCGTCGTCCACCTCAACTACAAAAACCCGTACCTGTCGCCGTTCGAAGAGTTCCAGCGGTTCAAGACCCATCCGATGATCAGCGAGACCTTCGAGGGCGCAAAGCGCCTTTCCTATGGCGCGCGCGCAATCACGGAAGGCGGCTGGCAGTCTGTGCCGAAAGTGTCGTTTCCGGGCGGTGCGCTGCTTGGCTGTTCGGCCGGCTTCGTCAACGTGCCGCGCATCAAGGGTTCGCACAACGCGATCCTCTCGGGCATTCTGGCCGCCGAAAAGACCGCCGAGGCGATTGCTGCCGGGCGTGCCAACGATGATGCGCTCGATGCCTATGAAGCCGAATGGCGCAGCGGCGCGATCGGCAAGGATTTGAAGCCGGTGCGCAACGTCAAGCCGCTGTGGTCGCGGTTCGGCACGGCACTCGGTGTCGGGCTTGGCGGCATCGACATGTGGATCAACACGTTGACCGGCGGCTGGTCGCCATTCGGCACGCTGTCACACGGCAAGCGCGACGCCGACGCCACCGAACCGGCAAACCGGTTCAAGCCGATTGCCTATCCGAAGGCCGACGGGGTGATCTCGTTCGACCGGCTGTCCTCGGTGTTCCTGTCGAACACCAACCACGAGGAAGACCAGCCGATCCACCTGAAGGTGAAGGATCCGGCGCTGCAGAAGACGTCCGAATACGCGCAGTATGCGGGCCTGTCCTACCGATACTGCCCGGCGGGGGTTTACGAGTGGGTCGATGCCGCGGGCAACACGGTCACTGCGCCGCATGACTACAAGGCGTCGGACGACGTGCGGTTTCAGATCAACGCGCAGAACTGCGTGCACTGCAAGACCTGCGACATCAAGGACCCGAACGGCAACATCACCTGGACGGTACCGCAGGGCGGCGAAGGCCCGGTCTATCCGAACATGTGAGGGCATTGTTATCGACCACCGATTCCCGGATAGTAAGCTTTCCGGGAACGGAGATACGGCAACATGTTACGGCTTGGCCTTTCGACGATCGTTCTCGCATCGGCAATCTCGATGGCCAATGCCGCGCGGTGCGCGGACTACTCCAGCTGCGAACAGGCGGTGCGCGCATGGTGCGCGGGCTACCATCCACGGGCCGACGGCGACAATGACGGCATACCGTGCGAAAATCTCTGTCCCAACAAGCGCGTCGTTGATCAGATCCGCCAGGAAATCGGTTGCTAGGCGAATTTGTGCGGCACAACCTCAGTTGTCATTGATGTCCTTCTCGAACGTCTTCACCTGTTTCGGGTCGCGGGCGAACAGGCGCTGCAGCAGATACCAGGCAACCAGCGATGCCACGGCAAACAGCAGGATGAGGACGGGCATGCTGGCGGGCGTCGTGCCGGCGATGTCCGCCAGCAGCAGCACCATCGCGACAACGCCCGCGCCGATGCCGAAGCCGAGCAGGATATAGCCGGGCAGCACCATTTCGAGGATGGCCAGCAGGAAACCACCGGCTGCCCAAACCCACCACTGGTTGATAAGGTTCATCAGCTGCGGCCTTTGAGCATCGAAAACGCGTTGGCAAACGCGTCCATCGCGGCGGCCGGCAGGATGACCAGTTGCTTGCCGGTGCCTTGGCCAACGGCGGTCAGCGCCTCGACCTGCTTCAGGGCGACCTGATATTGCGCCGCCTCAAGGCCATTGGCCTCAATGGCACCGGCGATCGTCGATGTCGCATAGGCTTCGGCGTCGGCCAGAACGCGGCGGGCCTTGGCTTCCTGCTCTGCGGCATAGAGTTCGCCATCGGCCTGGAGCTCCACGGCGCGGCGCTTGCCTTCGGCTTCGGTCACCAGCGCGCGGCGGGCACGCTCGGCGTTCAGCTGCTGCAGCATGGCGGCTCGCGTCGCCTCGTCGAGATTGACGTCGAGGATTTCGGCGCGGGTGACTTCGATGCCCCAGTCATCGACCATCATGGCGACCTGCTCGCGCACCTTGGCGATGAGGTCAGAGCGGTTGGACTGGACCTGATCCAGCTCCATCTTGCCGATCTCGGAACGCACGATGCCTGCGACGGTGGTGGCGATTGCCGCGTCGACATCGCGGATGCGGTAGACGGTCTTTTCCGGCTCGGTGATGCGGTAGAAGACGCTGGTCTCGACCTTCACCAGCACGTTGTCGGCGGTGATGGCGTCCTGCAGGGCGTTCGGAAGCTGACGCTCGAGGATCGAGATGCGGTGGGCGACTCGGTCGAGGAACGGCACGATGAAGTTGATGCCGGGCCCGAGAACGCTGTGCAGCCGGCCGAAGCGCTCGACCACGTATTTCTCGCTCTGCGGAACGATCCGTACGCCGAGATAGATGCAGAAGATGATGAAGGCGGCGAGCAGCAGCCAGACCGCGCCGCTGCCGATGAATTCCTGGAAGATGGGCATTGGACGCTCCCCGTTTGGCCACGCCCTCTTATTGCCCAACGCCGCGATTCAGGAAAGCCGAAAGCGGCGCTCAGAGCTTCAATGCTGCCGCATGGTGGGCGATGTGTTCGCTCATGAAGGTGGAGACGAACCAGTAGGAATGGTCATAGCCCTCGCGCACATGATGGCGCAGCGGCTGGCCCGCCGCCTGACAGGCCGCAACGAAACGTTCCGACTTCAGATAGGGGTCCTCCCACTCGTCCGCCGAACCGACATCGACAAGGATTTCCGCCTTGCTCGGACGGCGGGCGACCAGCGCGCAGGCATCGTGATCGAGCCACGCCTCGCGGTCGTCGCCAAGATAGGCCGAAAAGCACTTCTCGCCCCATGGCGTTGCCGCCGGATTGACGATCGGCGAAAACGCCGAAACCGAGCGGAATCGCTCCGGATGTTTCAGATGCAGCGTCAGCGCGCCATGGCCGCCCATCGAGTGGCCGGTGATCCCCTGATGCTCCATGTCCGCCATGTGGAAATGGCTGGCGACAACGCCCGGCAGTTCTTCGACGACGTAGGTTTCCATCTGGAAGTGCCGCGCCCACGGATCGGCAACGGCGTTGACATAGAACCCGGCGCCCTGCCCCAGATCATAGGCATCGTCATTGGCAACGCCCTCGCCGCGCGGCGATGTGTCGGGGAAAACGACCATCAGACCATGCTCGGCGGCATGGGCGTGGATGGCGCCCTTTTCGTTCGCATTGGCCCATGTGCAGGTCAGGCCCGACAGATACCAGAGGACCGGTACCGGCCCGTCTTTCGCCTGCGGCGGTGTGTAAACCGCAAAGCGCATGGTCGTGCCGCCGCAGGCATGGCTCTCATGGTCGTAGACATCGAGGATGCCGCCGAACGAGCGATGGGATTTGACGGGGGTGAGTGTGGTCATGGCGCACGAACTCCGTCGTAGAGATTTATGATACCGGCCGGGACGATGGCTGAGAATTTTTGTGAGAGACGCTTGTCGCCTGTGATGAGTGGCAAGTCCAGCGACCTGGCGAGAGCCACATAGAGGCAATCGTACACACTGTGCTGATATTCTACCGCCATGGGCAGTGCCGCAGAAATCCATTCGCCGGCCGGACGCCAGTCACACATTTCAACCAACTGCTCATGCCCGCGCAGCGCCTGCTCCGGGGCGATATTGCCGACGCGGCAATGCTTGGCCAAAGTGTTGGCAACCTCGATCATCGCAAAATCGAGTGAACAGATCTCGTATTTCCGGCTCATGGCGGTCGCCTCGTCTGATGTGACCATTGTCACGAGAAGCGGAACCAGCGCGCTTGCGTCGAAAACTGCTGGCCTCATTCAGGAGCATCATTGGCAGCGATGCCAAGAAGAAAGTCATGCCGGTTTTCCAGTTCCGCACGGGATTCGGCTATAATTCTCTGGCCTTCTTCCGCAGAAATCACGTGCTTTGTCATCGCCCGTATCTCTGCCAATCGCGAAAGGAGCTCGTCCTTCGACGGCTTGGCATTCTCCAGCAACAATCCGCGCACATAGGCCTCCAAGGACACGCCCTTTTCGGCGGCCTTGGCTTTCAGGCGGTGATGAACGGCGTCATCGATGTTGCGGATCAGGATCTGTCCCATGTCAACATGATAGCATGATGCTATCACGAGATCAATATATCACCACGGAACGGATGCTTTCGCCCGCATGCATCAGGTCGAAGCCCTTGTTGATGTCGTCCAGCGGCATGGTGTGGGTGATCAGCGAGTCGATGTCGATCCGCCCTTCCATGTACATGTCGACGATCTTCGGAACATCCGTGCGGCCCCTCGCCCCGCCAAAGGCAGAACCACGCCAGTTGCGGCCGGTAACAAGCTGGAAAGGTCGCGTCGAGATTTCAGCGCCAGCCGGTGCGACACCGATGATTACCGACGTGCCCCAGCCCTTGTGGCAGCATTCCAGCGCGGTGCGCATGACGTTGACGTTGCCGATGCATTCGAACGAATAGTCCGCGCCGCCGCCGGTCAGTTCGACGAGATGGCCGGTCAGGTCGCCGGTCACATCCTTCGGATTGACGAAGTGCGTCATGCCGAACTTGCGGGCCATGGCCTCCTTGGCCTGGTTCATGTCGACGCCGACGATCTGGCGCGCGCCGACCATGCGCAATCCCTGGATGACATTGAGGCCGATGCCGCCGAGACCGAACACGACGGCGGTGGAATTCGGTTCCACCTTGGCGGTGAACATCACCGCGCCGATGCCAGTCGTCACGCCGCAGCCGATGTAGCAGATCTTGTCGAACGGCGCGTCCTTGCGGACCTTGGCCAGCGAAATCTCCGGCAGGACCGTGTAGTTGGAGAAGGTCGAGCAACCCATGTAGTGCAGGATCGGCTGACCCTTGTATGAGAACCGGCTGGTGCCGTCCGGCATCACGCCGCGCCCCTGCGTAGAGCGGATCTTCTGGCAAAGATTGGTCTTGGGGTTCAGGCAGTAGTCGCACTCTCGGCATTCCGGCGTGTAGAGCGGAATGACATGGTCGCCGACTTCCAGACCGGTGACGCCGGGCCCCACTTCAACGACGATGCCGGCCCCTTCATGGCCGAGGATGGCCGGAAACGCGCCTTCCGGATCAGAACCGGACAGGGTGAATTCGTCGGTGTGGCAAATGCCGGTTGCCTTGATCTCGACGAGGACTTCGCCGGCATTCGGACCATCGAGATCGACCTCGACGACTTCAAGGGGTTTGCCGGCCGCAAAAGCCACCGCTGCGCGCGTTTTCATGTTCTGTCTCCCGGAGTTTTCATGGAGGCATGAGAGACACAGCGGCGCGTCCGGATGCAAGCGCAAATCGCCGCCAACGGTTCGGCAGCGCTTTTCGCCGCGCCCCCGAAGCGCTAAGACAAGCCATGGATGCGCAACAACGCCCGACCCGCCAGCAACTGCATACGCTTCTGGCCTTCTATGCCGAAGCGGGGCTGGACTTTGCCATCGAGGCCGAGCCCGACAACCGGTTCGAAGCGGCCAAATCTGCCGTTGCGGAAAAGCCCGTGCAGCAAGTCGCGCCCCAGCAGCGTATGGCACAGACCCCGCCGCCGCCACCGATGCAGAGCGCGCAGCCGACCGGGGTCATCCCCGATGCGGGTACGGTGGCGTTGGCCGAGGCCACGGCTCTTGCCGCACAAGACCTCGACCAATTGGCGGCGGCCGTTGCGGCCTTCGACGGCTGCAATCTGAAACGCAGTGCCCGCGCGACCGTCTTCGAGGGCGGCCGTCGCGGCGCCGACATGATGCTCGTCTTCGGCGCGCCATCGCGCGATGACGACGCTTCGGCCGAAGCCTTTGCCGGTCCTGACGGCATCCTGCTGCGGCGGATGCTGGCCGCCATCGGACTTGCCGTTCCATCCGATGTCTATGCGGGATTTTGCGTGCCATGGATGGTGCCGGGCGGCGGTCAGCCGACCGATCTTCACCTGAAGATCTGTGCGCCGTTTCTGGCACGGCAGATCGCGCTGGCGCGACCGAAGATGGTCGTGGCGCTTGGCAACACGGCGTCAAGGCAGCTTCTGGCAACACGGCGCCCGATCCATGTGGTGCGCGGACAATGGTCGACGCTGGACGCTGGCGGCGCGCAGATCCCGCTGGTTTCGCTGTTCGAACCGTCGTTCCTGCGCGATCAGCCGCGCTTCAAGCGCGAAACCTGGTCTGATCTGCGCGCGATTTCCGAACGGCTCGGACGGAAGTAAAATGTTTGGCATCGTGCCGACGCGCAACGTCGCAACCGTGCCGCTGAAGGTGTCATGAGATGGCCTAGAACGGCTGCAACCACGTAAACGCCAACGAGGCTGACAGCCATGTTCCGCCATGTCCTGCCCGTGACCGGGCTGCTAACATCCACCTTGCTGCTGCTTGCCGGTTCAGGGCTGACCGGCGTTCTGCTGCCGCTGCGCGCCGGCGACGAAGGCTGGGGACCGGTGACCATCGGCTGGATGGGCTTCTTTTACGCCGCCATGTTCATGGCCGGGTGCATCGTGGTGCCCAAACTGGTCGCCCGGGTCGGCCATGTGCGGGTCTATGCGGTTCTGGCGACGCTGCTCTCCATGTCGATGCTGCTGCATGCGCTTTTCGTGGATGCGATCGCCTGGACGATCCTGCGCGGCCTTGCGGGTTTTTCGCTGGCGGGCAGTTACATGGTCGTCGAAAGCTGGCTGAACGAGAAAACGCCCAATGAGGCGCGCGGCAATGTGTTCTCGTTCTACATGGTCGCCAACATGGTCGGGCTGATGGGCGGCCAGTTGCTGCTGATCCTCGGCGACCCGCAAACCACTGTTCTGTTCATGGTGGCGGCGCTTTTCTATGCCGCTGCAGTCATCCCGACCGGGCTGTCCAATGCCGCCTCTCCCAAGCCACTCGCCCAGGCGAGCCTTGACCTGAAGGCGATCTACCGCAATTCGCCGGTTGCCGTTGCCGGCGTGATTTCAACCGGCATCACCTTTGGCGCGTGGAATTTCCAGGCGCCGGTCTATGGTGACCTGCTCGGCCTGTCCGACGGACAGATCGCGTCCATGATGGTCATCACGATGATCGGCGGAACGCTGGCGCAGTTTCCGCTCGGGCGCCTCTCGGACCGGATGGACCGGCGCTACGTGATGATCGGCTCGTCGCTGGCCGGTATCGGGCTATCCGTGCTGCTGATGGTCTGGGAAAATCCGCCGGTGACGATGCTGTTCGTCATGATGTTCGCGTTCGGCGCGGTGTTGATGCCGCTGTATTCGATCGTCATTGCCCACGGCAACGATCACGCCCCCGATGGCGACTTCGTCAAGATCTCGTCGGGCCTTTTGATCATCTACGGTGTCGGCAACATGGTCGGACCATTGGTTGCCGGTGTGCTGATCGAAAACCTCGGCGCGGCAGGCCTGTTCGTGACGATGACGTCCGCCTATGTCGTGTTCTCCTGCTATGTGGCATGGCGCATCATGCAGCGCTCACCGGTACCGGAAGCCGAGCGCAGCGAGTTCCTTGCAACGCCAATGATGCGGACGCAAACGCCGGAGGCCTTGACGCTCGATCCGCGCTCCGGAGATGCTTGATTTAGCGCTAGAGCATTGTGGGCGAATTGCTTCAGCCTTGCGGGGTAATCGCCCGGCGCATGCGGCGGCGCTCGATCCCGAGTTGGTGCTCGCGCCAGATGATGAAGAGGCCGGAGCAGACGACAATCACCGAGCCGACAATGGTCGGAACTGTCGGATACTCGCTGAAGACGACAATGCCGATCGCGACCGACAGCAGGACCGACACATAGTCGAACGGTGCAATCGTCGAGGTGTCGGCATGGCGGTAGCTTTCGGTCAAAAGAATCTGCCCGACGCCGCCGACAAATCCGGCTGCAACAAGGCTCGTCAGCTGCATCAACGTCAGTGCCTGCCATCCGAACGGCAAGGTCATGAGTGCGAGCAGGCTGGCCGAGAGTGAAAAATAGAGCACGATCGTCG
Source organism: Roseitalea sp. (assembly GCA_041752455.1). Lineage (GTDB taxonomy): Bacteria > Pseudomonadota > Alphaproteobacteria > Rhizobiales > Rhizobiaceae > JBGSWL01. The sequence goes on from JBGSWL010000009.1 coordinate 19,262, forward strand.
TGGTCTTGTCTGTCTTGACGAGATTGCGCACCATGACAAAGGCCAAAGCAGCCATGAAGGCCGAGACGAGCGTCGCGGCGGCCCCGACCGCCTGCGCCGTGTCGCCGCCAACGCGCAGGACCTGAAGCTTGGGCCAGGAAATGATCAGGACGCCGACAAGACCGATCAGCACCGCACCCCAGCGGTACCGGCGCACGGTTTCGCCCAAGAGGACGGCGCCGAGAACCACCGATACCAGCGGACCGGCATGACCGATGGCCACCGCGTCCGGCAAGGGCAGCCGGGTCAATCCGAAGAAGCCGAGCCCCATGGACAGGACACCGACCAGACCGCGCAGGAAGTGGCCAGTCGGGTTTGACGTCTTCAAGGCTTCGCGGAGCTGACCTGCCGCCAACAGGTAGATGCCGATCGGAACCAAGGCAAAGAACGAGCGAAAGAAGACGATCTGTCCGGCAGGCACCTGCCCGGCCAGCTTGATCAAGGTTGCCATCGAAATGAAGGCGCAGACAGACGCGACCTTCATCGCGATGCCGATCAGCGGCTTGCTTTCGGCCTCGACGGCGGCTTCGGCCATGAGATGTGTTCCCTTGCTGCGCTTTCCGACGGTTTGCACACGGTTTGCACTTGGCATCGGCAATGCACAAGCGGTGCGATTTGCAATCACCGGGCGCCGGTCTATATCGGCAGTCGCACGTGGCACCGACCGTCAAAACCACAGGCAAAGCCGTTTCCCGCCGTTTTCTGGTCAAGCGAGAACCCCATGCGTACAGACACCGGGCAGGTCGTCCGCCTCGAAGATTATGCCCCGACGCCGTTTCTGGCGCCGGCGATCGCGCTGGATATCAAGCTTGCGCCGGAGGAGACCCTTGTCCGGTCGACGCTGACGGTGGAACGGCGCGCCGGCACTGCGCCGGATGCCCCCTTGGTGCTTGACGGCGAAGGCCTGGACCTCGTCACGATCCGCGTCGATGGCGAGGAACTGGGGTCCAACCGCTATGACGTCACTGCCGACCGGCTGACGATTTCCGGATTGCCGGCAACCGGCAGCGTCACGGTGGAAACCGTCACGCGCATCAATCCGACGGCCAATACCCAGTTGATGGGGCTTTATCGCACCGGGGGCAATTACTGCACGCAATGCGAGGCGGAAGGCTTTCGCCGCATCACCTGGTCGCTCGACCGGCCGGACGTCCTGTCGGTCTATACCGTGCGGATCGAGGCCGATGAACACGATGCGCCGATCCTTTTGTCGAACGGCAATCCGGTGGAACGCGGCGCACTGGAAGGCGGACGCCACTTTGCGGTCTGGCACGACCCGTTTCCGAAGCCCTCCTATCTGTTTGCGCTGTTTGCCGGCAATCTCGGCTGCATCCGCGATACGTTCACGACGATGTCGGGGCGGACCGTGGCGCTGGAGATCTATGTCGAGCACGGCAAGCAGCCGCGCGCGGCCTATGCCATGGACGCGCTGAAGCGCTCGATGCGCTGGGACGAACAAGCCTTCGGCCGCGAATACGATCTCGACATCTTCATGATCGTCGCGGTGTCCGACTTCAATATGGGCGCGATGGAGAACAAGGGGCTGAATGTCTTCAACGACCGCTATGTGCTGGCGTCGCCCGAGACTGCCGTGGATGGAGACTTCGCCGCGATCGAGGCGATCATCGCGCACGAATATTTCCACAACTGGACCGGCAACCGCATCACCTGTCGCGACTGGTTCCAACTCTGCCTGAAGGAAGGCCTCACCGTCTATCGCGACCAGGAATTTTCCGCCGATATGCGCTCGCGTGCGGTGGAGCGGATCGGCGACGTGCGCAATCTCCGCTCGCATCAATTCGTCGAGGATGCAGGGCCGCTCGCGCATCCGGTGCGGCCGGAGCAGTATCACGAGATCAACAACTTCTACACCACCACCATCTATGAAAAGGGCGCCGAAGTCATTCGCATGCTGCGGGTCTTGCTCGGCGGCGACGCGTTCCGCAAGGGCATGGATCTATATTTCGATCGGCATGACGGCGAAGCCGCCACCGTCGAGCAATTCGTGCGCTGCTTCGCCGATGCCTCCGGCCGCGACCTGTCGCAATTCATGCGCTGGTATTCGCAGGCCGGCACGCCGGAGGTGCTCGCCGACGGGCATTACGATCACGCCGCCAGGACCTATCGCCTGCAACTCTCGCAGTCGATTGCGCCGACACCCGGTCAGTCGGTCAAGGAACCGATGGTGATCCCGCTGAAGCTTGGCCTCGTCGGCGCAGACGGGACGGAGCTGCCGCTTCAGACGGACGGCGCACCGGCGGGCGACGTGATCACCCTGACAAGCCGATCGGACACCGTCGTTTACGAGAGTGTGCCCGAGCGGCCTGTGCTCTCGATCAACCGTGGATTTTCCGCACCGGTGAAACTCACCGCCAATCTGTCGGCCGAGGATCTTAGCCGGCTTGCGGCGTATGATTCAGATGCGTTCAACCGCTGGCAGGCTCTGCAGACGCTGGCGACGCGGCTTCTGCTCAAGAATGTCGGCCTGCTGCGCGCCGGCAAGCCGGCGGAAACCGACGACGGCCTCACCGCTGCGCTCGCCGCCATCCTCGATGACAAGCGGCTTGAGCCCGCCTTCGTATCGCTGGCGCTGTCGATGCCGACCGAATCCGACATCGCCCGCGAAGTCGGACGCGACATCGATCCGCAAGCCAATTTCGCCGCGCGAGCGCATTTGCGGTCCGTCATTGGCGCCGCTCTGGCTACCCCCTTGGCGGCGACCTACGAAATGCTCACCAGCACGGAGCCCTACAGCCCGGATGCCGCAAGCGCGGGACGGCGCGCGCTTCGCAACGCCTCGCTCGACCTTA
>JBGSWL010000010.1:0-46428 GCA_041752455.1 Roseitalea sp.
GCGGTGGCGCTGCTTGGCCTCGCCGCGGCGCCCGCGAGCCGCCGCTGGTTCCGCGCCGTGCTGGATGCGCGGCGTCACCGGAAGGGGACGCGCCGATGATCCCGGGCGAGATCATGACGGCAGCCGGCGACATCGAGCTCAACGCCGGGCGCGAGACGGTCACTCTGGCCGTGAGCAACTCCGGCGACCGGCCGATCCAGGTCGGCAGTCACTATCATTTTGCCGAGACCAACCCGGCGCTGATCTTCGATCGGGTGGCCGCACGCGGGTTCCGGCTCGATATCGCGGCGGGAACAGCCGTCCGCTTCGAGCCCGGCCAGAGCCGTGACGTCACGCTCGTCGCCATCTCCGGCGCGCGCACGGTCTATGGCTTCCGGCAGGCCGTGATGGGGCCGCTTTGATGGCCAGGGCGCTCTTTCCCGCGCGCCGGGTCCTATGGATGCCGCTCGATTGTCCCTGGCAGCCGCCGTCGCCCGGCAGCGACCATTGCTGCGCGACCATGACGGAGAGCCTCGTCGTCGATTGCGGCCAGCACGACGATCCGTTCGACTGCCCGGACGTGCCGCTCGTTCATCATGAGGTCTTCGGGGAGTACGGCGTTCCGATCCGCGACGGTGGCATGAGCTATCTCGTGATCTCGCACTGCCCGTGGTGCGGCGCGACGCTACCGCCCTCGTCGCGCGACCGCTGGTTCGACCGTCTCGACGCAGACGGTCTGTCGGACACACCCTTCCTGGAGCTGCCCGAGGCGCTCCGCACGGCCGCCTGGCGCCTGGCCCCGCGGACCTGATCGAGGAAACATCCATGCCCAACCGTATGTCGCGCGCCGCCTACGCCCAGATGTTCGGGCCGACGACCGGCGACCGGGTCCGCCTCGCCGACACCGAACTCGTGATCGAGGTCGAGCGCGACCTGACCATTTATGGCGAAGAGGTGAAGTTCGGTGGCGGCAAGGTCATCCGGGACGGCATGGGCCAGTCGCAGGTGACCCGCGCGGCCGGCGCCGTCGACACCGTGATCACCAACGCGCTGATCCTTGACGCCGTGCAGGGCGTGGTGAAGGCTGACGTCGGCCTCCGGGACGGCAACATCGTCAGGATCGGCAAGGCCGGCAATCCGGACATCCAGCCCAGCGTCGACATCATCGTCGGGCCGGGCACGGAAGTGATCGCCGGCGAAGGCAAGATCCTGACGGCGGGCGGCTTCGATCCGCACATCCATTACATCTGCCCGCAGCAGATCGAGGACGCCCTGATGTCGGGTCTCACCACCATGCTGGGTGGCGGCACCGGGCCGGCGCACGGAACACTCGCCACCACGTGCACCCCGGGGCCATGGCACATCGGCATGATGATGCGCGCCGCCGACGCCTTCCCCATGAACCTCGGCTTTTCGGGGAAGGGCAATGCGGCACTGCCCGGCGCACTGGTCGAGATGGTCGAGGGCGGCGCCTGCTCTCTCAAGCTGCATGAGGACTGGGGCACCACGCCGGCCGCGATCGACTGCTGCCTGTCGGTCGGTGACGACTACGACATTCAGGTGATGCTCCACTCCGACACGCTGAACGAGTCGGGCTACGTCGAGGACACCATCGCCGCCTTCAAGGGCCGCACGATCCACGCCTTCCACACCGAAGGCGCCGGAGGCGGCCACGCCCCGGACATCATGAAGGTGGCGGGCCTGCCGAACGTGCTGCCGTCCTCGACCAATCCGACGCGGCCGTTCACGGTCAACACCATCGACGAGCATCTCGACATGCTGATGGTGTGCCATCACCTGTCACCGCGCATCCCGGAGGATCTCGCCTTCGCCGAGAGCCGCATCCGCAAGGAGACCATCGCGGCCGAGGACATCCTCCACGACCTCGGCGCTCTCTCGATGATGTCGTCCGACAGCCAGGCCATGGGCCGCGTCGGCGAGGTGATCATCCGCACGTGGCAGACGGCGCACAAGATGAAGGTCCAGCGCGGTCCGCTGCCCGAGGACAAGGGGAAGGGCAACGACAACTTCCGTGCCCGCCGCTACATCGCCAAGTACACGATCAATCCCGCCATCGCGCACGGGCTCTCCCGCCACATCGGCTCGGTGGAGGAGGGAAAACTCGCCGATCTCGTGCTCTGGTCGCCGGCCTTCTTCGGCGTGAAGCCGGACATGATCATCAAGGGCGGCGTCATCGCGGCAGCCCCCATGGGCGACCCGAACGCCTCGATCCCGACGCCGCAGCCGGTTCACTACCGGCCGATGTTCGGCGCCTATGGCAAGGCGGTCACCAACAGCGCGGTCACCTTCGTTTCCAAGGCCGCGATCGAGGACGGCCTTGCCCACAAGCTGGCGGTCGACAAGCAACTGGTCGCGGTGGAAAACACCCGCGGCGGCATCTCCAAGAAGTCGCTTCTGCTCAACGACGCGACACCGCACATGGAAGTGAACCCGGAAACCTATGAAGTGCGCGCCGACGGCGAACTGCTGACCTGCGAGCCCGCCACCGTGCTGCCCATGGCGCAGCGGTATTTTCTGTTTTGAGGACGCAGCGCATCCAGATTATATGACGCTAGGGCATAGGCGGACGGGGCGGTTGGGCGATGCTGAACGACGTCATGGTTGGCGGCTTTGAACAGGCTCTGGTCAACGCGCAGATTGCACCGTCGGTGTCGCAGGCGCTGGCAGAAGCCGGCCGGACCGAAGATGTGCGGTTTTCGCCCTCCGGTCAGCGCATGGCCGTTGCCGCCTATCTGAAGAACGCCGTTTTGGTGTTCGGCACCAAAGTCGGCGCAAGCGGCGGTCACCCGGCAATCGAAATCGACAGCTGTCTGGAAATCCACTCGGCATCGCTTTCGGAGCCGCACGGCTTCGATTTCATCGATGATGACACGCTGGTCGTCGGCAACCGTCGGGGCCGCGTCGCCGTGTTCCGCCTGCCGGCGCAACCGTCCGGCCACCTGCGTGTCGATCTGCGCCCCTGGCGGATGGTCCGGCGCATGTCGAACGGGCGCAAGGTGAAGAACCCGGGTTCGTTGGTCGTTGAAACGCGGGAGCCGGGCCGCGCCAGCATCCTTGTCTGCCAGAACTACCGCAACCTTGTCTCCCGCCACGTGTTTTCGATGCGCCATTCGCTGCTGCCGTCGCAAGGACGTGTCCTCCTGAAAAGCGGACTGGAAGTGCCCGATGGCATAACGATTTCGGCAAACGGGCGCTGGCTGGCCCTCAGCAACCACCTGACCCATGAAGTCCTGATCTATGACCGGACCAAGCACCTGCATCCGGATGCGCAGCCGGTCCGCCGCTTGCAGGGCCTCGCCTATCCGCACGGGCTGCGCTTCCTGCGCGATGACACGATGCTGGGCGTGACCGATGCAGGTCTGCCGCAGGTTGTGTTCTACACGGCGCCGGACGGCGACTGGTCTGGCGGCACCATCGGCCAGAAATCCGTGCGTGTTCTGGATGAGGAGACCTATGCCCGAGGTCATCGCAATATCGCAGAGGGCGGCCCGAAAGGGATCGATTTTTCGGCCGACGGTCGGCTGATGGTGATCAGCTGCGAGGAACAGCCGCTGGTTTTCATGGATGTCGACCGGTTGCTTGGCAACACCCTCTGATCGGGCGAAATTCCGCCCGAGGCGCATGATGGACAAAAGCGATTGCTTGTCCAATAACTGTTATTGAAACAGGAGGGATTCCCGTCATGGCCATATCTGCCGAACTTGGAAAGCCGCTCGAAGAGTTTGTCGAGAACCTCGTCAAATCCGGCCGCTACGGTTCGAAATCCGAGGTCCTGCGCGAGGGTGTGCGGCTTGTGCAGGAGCGCGAGGCTAGGGCGAGGGCACTGGACCTTCTTCTGGCGGAAGCCCATGCGGACGTTGAGGCAGGCCGGACAATTCCGATGGATCAGGTCTTCGACGAATTGTTGGCAGAACTGACGGCTTTGGCAGATGCCCGTGTTGCTGGTTGAGTTTACGCCGAGCGCTGAGCGCGACCTCCGGCAGATCGCCCTCCACATCAGTGCCGAAAACCCGCAACGAGCCATAACCTTTGCGCTGGAACTGCGTGCACAGGCAAAGGCGCTGGGGGATTTTGCAGAGCGGTTCGAACAAGTTGCCACACGACAGTCAGAACCGGTGCGACGGCGCGTTTACCGCAACTATGTCATCTTTTACCGACACAACAGCGAACGCGTCGCTATCCTTCGCATTGTCCACGGTGCAAAAGTAACTGACGAATTTGTGGACAATCAGGCATGACCCTCCCCACCTGCACCCATGTCCATCCCCACGTCCACCATGGAGCGGACACGATCACGCTCGACGAAACCGCGCGGCACCGGCGCCGCATGCGCATGGTCTCCGACAACGGCATTTCCTTCCTGCTCGATCTTCCCGAGGCCCGTCTGCTGCGCCATGGCGAAGCGCTGATCCTGTCGGATGGCCGCGAGATCGAAGTGCGCGCCGCACCTGAACCGCTGATGCAGGTGACCGGCCGCGACGCGCGCCATCTCGTCGCGCTCGCCTGGCAGATCGGCAACCGGCATCTGGCTGCAGCGATCCATCCCGACCGCATCCTCATCCGCCGCGACCACGTGATCCGCACCATGCTGGAGGGCCTCGGCGCGGCGGTCACCGACATCGATGCCCCGTTTGACCCGGAAGGCGGCGCCTATGGCGGGGCCCACCAGGGCCATGACCATGGCGACGGCGACGGGCACCATCATCACCATGACTGACACAGCCGCGCTCCTGCGCCTCATGTCCTTCCTGTCGCCGGTCTTCCCGACCGGTGGCTTTGCCCATTCGGCAGGGCTGGAACAGGCCGCCGCGGACGGCATGGTTTTTGACACCCGGACACTCGCATCATGGGTGGAAACGCAACTCGCCCATGGCAGCGCGTGGAACGATGCGGTTTTCCTTGTCGCCGCAATGCAGGCCGCCAACGACAGGGACGCGCTCGACATCCTGTCGGATGAAGCCCGCGCGCTGGTGTCCGCCAGCGAACGCCTCGCGGAGATGACGCGGCAGGGCACATCCTTTCTCGACGCGGCCGCCCATTGGTTCGAGCAGGGTGCGCTGCCCCGGCGCGGCACGCCGCTCTGCGTCGCGTTCGGCGCCGCAGCGGGCCTGTCCGGCATCACGAGGGAGCCGGCAGCGGGCGCATTCCTGCATGCCTTTGCCATCAACCAGCTTCAAGTGGCGATCCGCTTGTCGGTCACCGGCCAGAACGGCGCGGCCGCCATTCTGGCGCAACTTGAACCGGTGATCGCCGAAACGGCCGCACGCGCTGCACATTCAACGCTGAATGACCTTGGCACCTGCGCGTTCCTCGCAGACATTGCAGCCATGAACCACGAAACCCTGCAACCGAGGCTCTTTTTGTCATGAGCACGATCCGTATCGAAGATGTTTGCATCTGGCCGTCGCATATCGAGGGCAATGAACCGCTGAAAAACGCCCTGCTTGGTCTGGCGGAAAACGAAATCGTTGTACTGACGCTTGGAGGCAAAACTGCCGCCTTCATGAAAATGAAACAAGGCAAAAACAAACACCCGACCCCCGGACTCAAGCCGGCATGCGACGCCTCGAAAGACTGGTGGCACCAGCAATTCAAAGAGCGGAAGGGTGAAGTCATCACGATCGCAATGGTGGATCCATGACCCTTCACGGCCCCCTTCGCGTCGGCATCGGCGGCCCGGTCGGCTCCGGAAAGACGACGCTCACCGAAAGGCTCTGCAAGGCGATGCGCGATGACTATTCCGTCGCGGTCATCACCAACGACATCTATACGCGCGAGGATGCGGACGCGCTGGTGCGCGCGCAGGCGCTTCCGTCCGACCGGATCATCGGCGTGGAAACCGGCGGCTGCCCGCACACCGCCATCCGCGAGGATGCGTCGATCAACCTGCGCGCCATCGACGAGATGTGCGCCCGCCACCCGGACCTCGACGTGATCTTCATCGAGAGCGGCGGCGACAATCTCGCCGCCACCTTCTCGCCGGATCTCGCCGATCTCACCGTCTATGTCATCTCGGTCTGCCAGGGCGGTGACATTCCGCGCAAAGGCGGGCCAGCGATCACCCGCTCCGACCTGCTGGTGATCAACAAGGCGGACCTTGCCCCCTATGTCGGCGTCGATCTGGCCCGCATGGAAAGTGACGCAGCCGCCAACCGCAAGGGCCGGCCGCATGTCTTCACCGACCTCAGCCGCGGTCGCGGCACTGACGAGATCGTCCAATTTCTGGTCACACAAGGCGGGCTTTTGCAGGCAACTGCCTGATCTTTGGGCGGCGCACAAAAACCGCTTGAAGAACGGGCAATTCCTGTAGCAGTCTGACCGTCAGACTGCCGGGCCGTGTTCCGGCGGCACAACAGGGATCGCTCATTCATGCGCAAGTTGTTTCTCTCCATTGCTGCCTTGGCCTTGTCGGCGACCTCAGCTTTGGCAACCGACATCAAGTTCACCCTCGACTGGAAGTTCGAGGCCCCGTCCGCACCATTCTTCATCGCCATGGACAAGGGTTATTTCGAAGCCGAAGGCCTCAATGTCACGATCGACACCGGGGCCGGCTCGCGCGAGAGCATTCCGCGTGTTGCGACCGGCGCCTATGAAATGGGCTTCGGCGACATCAACGCGCTGATCAAGTTCATCGAGGAAAACCCGGACCAGAAGGTCAAGGCGATCCTGATGGCCTATGAACGTCCGCCGTTCGCCGTCATCGGCCGCAAGTCGCTCGGCATCACCAGCGATCCGAAATCGCTCGAAGGCAAGAAGCTTGGTGCACCACCGCCGGATGCCGCCTTCGGCCAGTGGCCGGCCTTCGTTGAAGCCGCAGGGATCGACACCTCGGCGATCACCATCGAGAACGTCGGCTTCCCGGTGCGTGAGCCGATGCTCGCCCAAGGCCAGGTCGATGCGATCTTCGGCTTCTCGTTCTCGTCGGTCATCAACCTGAAAGCCCAGGGCATTGCCGACGATGAAATCGTCACGATCATGATGGGCGAAAACGGCCTCGACCTTTACGGCAACGTCGTCATGGTCAATCCGGCCTTTGCCGAAGCCAACCCGGAAGCGGTCAAGGGCTTTGTCCGCGCGCTGATCAAGGGATATCAGGACACGGTTGCTGACCCGGTGGCCTCGGTCGACTATGTGCTGAAGCGCAACGGCGTTCTCGACAAGGCTGTCGAAACCGACCGCATCAACATGGCGATCGCCCAGTCGATCAAGACCCCTGCTGTCATTGAAAACGGCTTTGGCGGCGTCGACATGGAAAAGCTCGGCAAGACGATGGAGTGGCTGAAGCTGTCGATGAACGTCCAGAATCCGCCCAAGCCGGAGGACGTTTTCGATGCGTCCTACCTTCCGGCCAAAGAAGACCGCATGCTTCCGTAAGCAAGCATGCCGAATGACGAAGCGCCGGGCTGGACATTGGCTCCGCCCGGCGCTTCACTCATCTGACAACCGGGATCGGACATTGCCTTGGCAGATCACCTCGTCACCATCGACAATGTCGACATGCGCTACGGTGGCCCCGGCGGCACCCTGGCTGTGACCGGGCTGACATTGCATGTCGAGAAAGGTGAGTTCACCGCCGTTGTCGGCCCGTCCGGCTGCGGCAAGTCCACGCTGATGAAGCTGGTGACCGGCCTTCACATTCCCCAGACCGGGGTCGTCACCGTTGCCGGCCAGCGCGTGACCAAGCCGGTGTCGATTGTCGGCATGGCGTTCCAGAACCCGACCATGCTGCCGTGGCGCACGACGCTCGACAACATCCTCTTGCCGTTGGAAATCGTCGAGCGGCACCGCAAGCGCCTGCGCGCCAACAAGAAGGAATATGTCGAACGCGCCGAACATCTCCTCGAAACCGTAGGCCTGAAGGGTTTCGGCGACAAGTTTCCATGGCAATTGTCAGGCGGCATGCAGCAGCGCGCCAACCTTTGCCGTGCGCTGATCCACGAACCCGACCTGTTGATGCTGGACGAGCCCTTCGGTGCGCTGGATGCGTTCACCCGCGAAGAACTCTGGTGCGTCATCCGCGACCTGCATCACGAGACCGATGTCACGATCCAGCTGGTCACCCATGACCTGCGCGAAGCGGTCTTCCTTGCCGACCGCATTTTCGTCATGAGCGCCCGCCCCGGCCGCGTCATCGAAACCCGCACGGTACCCTTCGAGCGCCCGCGTGACCTTGAAATCATGTACACGCCTGACTTCACCGACATTGTCCACGACCTGCGCGGCCTGATCGCCGAAGCGCGGACCGAAAAGGCCGCCTGACATCATGACCGACGCCGTCACACCCGTTGTTCGCGCAGCAAGCACAACCCCGCCGACGCAGGTCGTGCGCAAGCCGTTTCCCTGGCTGCAGGCTGCGCCATGGATCTGGACGTTTGCGCTGTTTGCGATCTGGGAACTGTCCGTCTGGATCTTCGCCCTGCCGCAATATGTGTTGCCGGCGCCGACCGCGATCTGGGCATCGATCGTCAAGTACTGGCCGACGATCTGGACCAACTCGCTGCAGACGCTCTACACGACCATGGTCGGTTTCCTTCTGGCGGTCGGAGGCGGCCTTGCGCTCGGGCTGTTCGTCGGCTGGTCGCGTTACATCTATGCCGGGCTTTACCCGCTCATGATCGGCTTCAACGCCATCCCCAAGGTGGCGGTCGTGCCGATCCTCGTGATCTGGTTCGGCATCGGCGACATTCCGGCCATTCTGACGGCATTCCTGATCGCATTCTTTCCGATCGTCGTGAATGTGGCGACGGGCCTTGCGACCATCGAGCCGGAAATGGAAGACGTGCTCCGGGCGCTTGGCGCCAAGAAGATGGATATCATGCTGAAGGTCGGCATTCCGCGCTCGATGCCCTACTTTTTCGGCTCGCTGAAAGTTGCAATCACGCTCGCCTTTGTCGGTTCGGTGATTTCCGAGACGATCGCCGCCAATTCCGGCCTCGGCCACATGATGCTGGCCGCGCAAAGCCAGTTCAACGTGCCGCTGGTCTTTGCCGGCCTGATCATGCTCGCCATAGAAGGCATCGTCATGTACGCGCTGATGGCATGGCTCGAAAAGCGCACTACCGGCTGGGCGCACCGCTCGGGCCTGGCGAACTGATTCACGCCCGTTTCGTCAGCGTCCGCGAAACGGCATCGGCCCAACCGGCGAGCTTTTTGGCCCGTTCGGCATCTTTCATCTTCGGCTTGAAACGCATGTCGCGCTTCCAGGTGCGGGCAAAGCCCTTCTGGTCCGGCCAGACGCCGGCACGCGAACCGGCCAGCCAGGCGGCACCGAGCGCCGTGGTCTCGAGAATGACCGGCCGGTCGACCGGCGCATCCAGAAGGTCGGCCAGCCGTTGCATCGTCCAGTCGGAGGCAACCATGCCGCCATCGACGCGCAGCGTCGTCTGTTTGCCGCTGCCCGAATGCCAGTCCTTCTGCATCGCCGCCAGAAGGTCGTGGGTCTGGTAGCAGACCGCTTCGAGCGTTGCCTTGGCGATCTCGGCGGGGCCGGTAGCCCGCGTCAGGCCGAACAGAGCGCCGCGCGCTTCGGCATCCCAATGCGGCGCTCCAAGCCCGACAAACGCCGGCACCAGATAGACGTTCTGCTCAGGATCGGCGGTTGCCGCCAACGCTCCGCTTTCGCCGGCGCGCCCGATGATCCGCAATCCGTCGCGCAGCCATTGCACCGAAGCACCCGCCATGAAGATCGACCCTTCCAGCGCATAGGTCGTCTTGCCGGCGAGCCGGTAGGCAATCGTCGTCAAAAGCCGGTTGTTCGAGACAACCTGGTCCGCACCGGTGTTCAGCAGTGCAAAACAGCCGGTACCGTAGGTCGATTTCATCATACCCGGTGCAAAGCAGGCCTGGCCGATGGTCGCCGCCTGCTGGTCACCGGCAACGCCGAGGATCGGGATCGACGCGCCGAGAATTTCCGGATCCGTCATGCCGAAGTCGGCGGCGCAATCGAGCACCTCCGGCAGGATCGCTGCAGGAATGTCGAGGATTTTCAGCAAATCCTCGTCCCAGGCATTTGTGCCGATATTGTAGATCAGGGTCCGCGATGCGTTGGTTGCATCGGTGACATGGCGCTTGCCGCCGGTCAGGCGCCAGACGAGAAAGCTGTCGATCGTGCCGAAGGCGACGTTGCCCTTTTCGGCCCGTGCGCGAAGGCCGCGTACGTTGTCGAGCATCCAGGCGATCTTGGTGCCGGAAAAATACGGATCGAGCAGCAGCCCGGTGCGCGCGGTAAACAGCGCCTCGTGACCGCCCGCCTTCAGGGTTTCACAGGCCGCCGACGTGCGCCGGTCCTGCCAGACAATGGCGCGCCCCACGGGCTTGCCGGACTTGCGATCCCAGATTGCCGTGGTTTCGCGCTGGTTGGTAATGCCGATCGCGGCAATGTCGTGCGCAGCAATGCCGGCATTGGCAATCGCCTCGCGGCAAGTGACGACAACCGTGCGCCAGATGTCTTCCAGATCGTGCTCGACCCAACCTGATTTCGGGAAATGCTGGGTGAATTCCTGCTGGGCAACGCCCACGACCGTCTGGTCCTTGGCAAAAACGATGGCGCGCGACGACGTCGTGCCCTGATCGATGGCCAAAACATAGTCCGACATGGTGTCTCCTCCCCCGCGACCGCTCTGCGGCGGTCTTGTGCTTTCCCGGACCGGTTTTACGGCCAGATTTCAGGTCAAAGCAATATGGGCGGCTCAGTTGCGCGAAGCGGCCGTCGCGCCGGGAGGACCGGCACCGATCATCGACAGGAGATTGATCACCGCTGCGCTCGGCCGCGACAGATCATCGATCGTGTACCGATCCAGCACGACCATGAATGCCGCCAGCGCTTCGCGCAGCGCCGATGTCAGCCGGCAATGGGCGACGAGCGGACAATCCGTTTCATCCGGCTCGAAACACTCGGCCATCAGGAAGTTGTCCTCGGTCACCCGCACCACGTCGCCGAGCGTGATCTTGTTGGCGGGCCGCCCGAGGCGGATGCCGCCATTTCGCCCGCGCACGGTTTCGACGATCCCCGCCTCGACCAGCGGATTGAGGATCTTGAACAGGAAGGGCTCCGACGCGCCATAAACCCGCGAAATGTCGGCAACGCGGCTGAGATTGCTCCCGCCCGCAGCGCAGAACATCAGGATCCGGAACGCATAGTCGGTCTGCTTGGTCAGTTTCATGGCGCACCTCGCAAGGCTTGTTACACCCTAGTCTGGAATCGCTCCAGAAAAAACTTCCGCGTTTTGTCAACTTTTTTCGGGTCTGGGATTGACGCCGGATCGCTCACTTGAAATATGAGTGTATCAGTCATCTTTAACTGCCATAAGGATTTCGACATGAAGACACACACCTCCACACTCGCCGCGATCCTCGCCGCTGCAACCGCACTGTCTGCGGTGCCCGCTCTTGCCGAGGGCGAGGTCAACCTCTATTCCTCGCGCCACTACGACACGGACGAACGGCTGTATTCCGAGTTCGAGGCGGCCACCGGCATCAAGGTCAACCGGATCGAGGCAGGCGCCGACGAACTGATCGAGCGCATGGTTGCCGAGGGCAACAACAGCCCGGCGGACGTCTTCATTTCGGTCGATGCTGGCCGGATGTGGCGTGCTCGCGAGGCCGGCATTCTTCAGGCGGTCGAAAGCGAGACCCTTGAGACCCGCGTGCCCGCTGCGCTGCAAGATGCCGACAATCTCTGGTTCGGCGTGTCCACACGCGCCCGCGTCATCTTCTACGACAAGGCCGACGTCACCGAGCCGCCGCAGACCTATGCCGATCTGGCCGACCCGAAATACAAGGGCCTGATCTGCACCCGGTCCTCATCCAACATCTACATGCTGTCGCTGCTCGCCTCGCAAATCGCCCACAATGGCGAAGAAGCGGCCAAAGCCTGGGCGCAGGGCCTGAAGGACAATCTGGCGCGCGAACCGCAGGGCGGCGATACCGACCAGTTGAAGGCAATCGTTTCCGGCGAATGCGAGATCGCACTTTCCAACACCTACTACTTTGCCCGGGCCCTGCGTGCCCCGGTCGACGGGCTGACCGGTTCCACCGACATGTTCGGCTGGGTGTTTCCCGATCAGGACGGCAACGGAACCCACGTCAATGTTTCGGCTGTGGGACTGGCTGCCCATGCGCCCAACCGCGACAACGCCATCAAGTTCATGGAATATCTGACCAGCGAAGGCGCCCAGACCTACTTTGCTGCCGGCAATGACGAATACCCGGTCGTGGAGGGCGTTGCCCTGTCGGCATCGGTCACCCAGCTCGGTACCTTCAAGGCCGACGACCTCAACCTGACCGCCTTTGGCGAGAACCAGGCCAAGGCCCAGGAAATCTGGAACGCCATCGGCTACAAATAAGGCGCAACAAGCCTCAAGCATCTCCCCGTCATGGAAGGGCGCGGTCCGCGTTAAAGGGCCGCGCCCTTTTCCATGGTCGGCAGGGGCGCAATGGCAAGCGTCGCGCTGAGTGGCGCAGCCCTCTCGGAATGATGGCGCGGGCGCGATGCGGCGATCGTCCGGCAGAGGACGATGACCGGCAGCAGGCCGAAGGCGACAATCGCCAGCGACGGCAGCGCCGCCTGCGCCAACCGCTCGTCGGAGGCGAGGCGATAGGCCTGCACGGCCAGCGTGTCGAAGTTGAACGGCCGCAGGATCATCGTTGCCGGCAGTTCCTTCATCACGTCGACAAAGACGATCAGCACCCCGGTCAGCAGGCTGGCCCGCATCAGCGGCAGATGCACCTTCCAGAGCATGCCGCCGGTCGAACTGCCCAGCGTGCGCGCCACCGCATCGATGTTCGGCTTGATCGCCGACATGCCGGTATCGAACGCCGAAAGCGCCGCCGCGCTGAACCGCACGAAATAGGCCATCACCAGCACGGCCATGGTGCCAGTCAGCAACAACCCGGTCGAAAACCCGAACGTGTTGCGGGCAAACCCGTCGATGGCGTTGTCGATCGTCGCAAACGGCACCAGCACGCCGACCGCAATCACCGAGCCGGGAACCGCATAGCCGAGCCCGGCCACCATCTTGACGAACCTTGCAGCCGGACCGGGCACCAACCGCTCGCGGTAGCCGACGATGATCGCGCCAGCGACTGTCACAACCGCGGCGACCGAGGCGACGGTCAGCGAGTTGACAACGAAATGCAGGAAGCGCGGATTGAATGGCCCCTGCCCGGCCGAAACCGCCATGGCGACCAGCACGATCAGCGGCACGATGAAACCGAACATCACCGGCAGTGCGCAAACGGTGAACGCCGCAAACGACCGCCAGCCCGACAACCGGTGCGGCGCCATCGCCTCGATCCGCTTGCCGGCCTCATGGCGGCGGCGGTTGCCGCGCTGCGTCCGCTCGAGAAAGACCAGGAACAGCGCCACAACGAGCAGGCAAAACGCCAGCTGTGACGCTGCGGCCCGGTCACCCATGGAAAACCACGCCTGGTAAATGCCGGTCGCAAAGGTCCGCACGCCGAAATGCGCCACCGTGCCGAAATCGGCGACGGTTTCCATCAGCGTCAACACGACACCCCCGGCAATGGCCGGTCGCGCCATCGGCAGGCTGACCTTGAAGAACGCATTCCACGGCGAATGGCCCATCGAGCGCGCAGCCGAATAAGCCGTCGTCGATTGGCGGATGAACGCCGCCCGCGCCAAGAGGTAGACATACGGGTAGAGGACGAAAATCAGCATCAGCGCCGCGCCGCCGACCGATCGGATTTCCGGGAGCCAGTAGTCGCGCGGGCCCCATCCGGTCAGTGCCCGCAGGCTCGATTGCACAAATCCCGGATGGTCGAGCAGGTCCGTATAGGCATAGGCGAGCACATAGGCGGGAAACGCCAGCGGCAGCGCCAGAAGGATCTCGAACATCCGCCGGCCGGGAAACTGGCAGACCGTCACCAGCCACGCCGATGCGGTGCCGATCACCGCCGTGCCGATACCGACCATCACGCAAAGCTGGATCGTCGTCGCGATGAAGCCGGGCAGCACGCTCGCGGCTAGATTGCTGCCGGTCTCCAGCGTGCCGCCGAATGCGGACACGCCAACGGCGACGATCGGCAACAGGCAGATGCCGGCCAGAACCAGGGACAGGACGATCAAAAGGCGGTTGCTCAAGGGTGACCACGGTGGCTGTGCATTTAAGTGGAGTATGACAGCCAGCTTTGCCGGTCAATGATGCAGGGCAACAGGCCTGTTTTGCCGCAGCTGCGCGCGCGACCAAGGCGCCTGCATCCCTTGACTTTCCGCCATCGTGATCCTTAATGCAAATAAGTTGCAACTGCAGAAAAGCCAAATGTCTCGCCAAGTCCAACACTCGCGTCTCCGCAAGCACCTGCTCGCCGCAAGTGCCGCCTTGTGTCTTGTCACCGCTGCAGAAAACCCGGCTCTCGCCGCAGAGCGGCTGAAAGTCGTCACCACGTTCACGGTCATCGCAGACATGGCGCAGAACGTAGGCGGCGACCTTGCCGACGTCGTGTCCGTCACGCGGCCCGGCGCAGAAATCCATGGTTACCAGCCAACCCCGCGCGATCTGGTGAACGCCCGCGATGCCGATCTGATCCTCTGGAACGGCCTCAATCTGGAAGCATGGTTCGAGCGGTTCTTCACCAACATGAAAGGCATTCCCGCCGTCACGGTCAGCGACGGGATCGACCCGCTGGCAATCTCCGGCGGCACCTATCTCGGCAAGCCCAATCCCCATGCCTGGATGGGTCTGGAGAACGCCATCGTCTATATCGACAACATCCGCGACGCATTGGCGAAAGCCGATCCGGACAATGCGGCCGCCTACGCCGACAATGCGGAAGCCTACAAGGCAGAGATCCGCGCCACCATCGAGCCGCTGCGCGCGGCCATCAGCGCCATTCCCGAAGACCGGCGCTGGCTGGTCACCTGCGAAGGCGCTTTCAGTTACCTCGCCCGCGACTTTGGCATGCGCGAAGCCTATCTCTGGCCGATCAATGCCGATGCCACCGGCACGCCGCAGCAGGTGCGGGCCGTCATCGATCTGGTGCGCGCCAATGCCGTGCCGGCGGTCTTTTGCGAAAGCACCGTCAACAATGACCCGGCCGAACAGGTCGCGCGTGAAACCGGCGCGCGGTTCGGCGGCGTTCTCTACGTGGATTCGCTCAGCGAACCGGACGGCCCGGTCCCGACCTATCTCGACCTCCTGCGCGTGACGGCAACGACCATTGCCGACGGGCTCAAGGCGGGGATCAACTAGGTGAACCTCCAGACCCAGATCGCCGAAACGCCGACCATGACGCAAGGTGCCGCAGCCGGTTCCGGGCTTGTCGTCGAGGGCGTCACCGTAACCTATCGCAACGGCCTGACCGCGCTGAAGGATGCGAGTTTCTTTGTCCCACCCGGTTCGATTGCCGCGCTGGTTGGCGTCAACGGTTCCGGCAAGTCCACGCTGTTCAAGGCGATCATGGGATTTGTGCCAACCGCCGCCGGGCACATCTCGGTGCTCGGCATGCCGGTGCGAAAAGCATTGAAAGTCAATGCAATCGCTTATGTGCCGCAGGCCGAAGAGGTCGACTGGACCTTTCCCGTTCTGGTACGCGATGTTGTCATGATGGGCCGTTATGGCCGCATGGGCATGTTGCGCATTCCCGGTGCCATGGACCGCAAGGCGGTTGCCGAGGCGCTCGACCGCGTCGGCCTTGCCGACTTTGCGAGCCGCCAGATCGGCGAACTCTCCGGCGGCCAGAAAAAGCGCGTGTTCCTCGCCAGGGCGCTCGCGCAGGATGCCCGCGTGATCCTCCTCGATGAACCGTTTACCGGCGTCGATGTGACGACCGAAACCGCCATCACTGCCCTGTTGCGCGACTTGCGCGATGAAGGCCGGCTGATGCTTGTCTCCACCCACAATCTGGGTTCGGTGCCCGAATTCTGCGACCGCACCATCCTTATCCGCGGCACGGTTCTGGCCCATGGCAAGACGGCAGACATCTTCACGCCGGACAATTTGCAGATGGCCTTCGGTGGCCTGCTCCGCCATTTCGTGCTCGGCGGTACCGATCTGCACGACGACGATGATGGCCGCGCCCTGACCATCCTGACCGATGATGAGCGCCCGTTCGTCGTCTACGACGACCGCGTCCGCGCAGCGACGGACAGCACCAAGTGAGCATCATCTTCGAGCCCTTCGCCTACGGCTACATGGTCAACGCCATGTGGGTCAGCGCACTGGTCGGCGCTGTCTGCGGCTTCCTGTCGGTGTTCCTGATGCTGCGCGGCTGGTCGCTGATCGGCGATGCGCTGAGCCACGCCATCGTGCCCGGCGTTGCCGGTGCCTGGATGCTCGGCCTGCCGTTTGCGGTCGGCGCGTTTCTCGCAGGCGGCTTGGCGGCAGCTGCCATGCTGTTCCTGCGGGCGCAGACCGCCTTGAAAGAAGATGTGGTGATCGGCCTCGTCTTCACCTCGTTCTTCGGGCTCGGCCTGTTCATGGCCTCGCTGTCGCCGGTTTCGGTCAACTTGCAGACCATCACCATGGGCAACATCCTTGCCATCGCGCCCGACGACACGCTTCAACTGGTCATCATCTGCGCCCTGTCGCTGGGGTTTCTCCTGCTGAGGTGGCGTGACCTGATGGCGATCTTCTTTGACGAAAGCCATGCCCGCGCCATAGGCCTGCCGGTGACAACGCTGAAGGTCATCTTTTTTGCCGTGCTTGCGGCAGCCAGCGTTGCGGCGCTCCAGACCGTCGGCGCGTTCCTGGTCATTGCGATGATCGTGACGCCCGGCGCGACGGCCTATCTCCTGTCGGATCGCTTCGGCCACGTGCTGGCAATTGCCGTCACCATCGGCGCGTCGAGCGCGTTCTTCGGTGCCTGGGCCAGCTATTTTCTCGATGGCGCGACCGGCGGCATCATCGTCTGCCTGCAGACTTTGGTGTTTCTGGCAGCGCTCGTCCTTGCGCCCCGCCATGGCCTTCTGGCAGCGCGGCGCTTGCGTCGTGCAGGTACCGAGGTGCCATCATGATCGAGTGGCTGACGCTGCCGTTCGAATTCGATTTCATGCGCACCGCATTCCTGACCGGTTCGCTGGTCGCGGTGCCCTGCGCACTTCTCTCCTGCTTTCTTGTCCTGAAAGGCTGGGCGCTGATGGGTGATGCGGTCTCGCACGGCATCCTGCCCGGCATCGTGCTTGCCTATATCGCCGGCCTGCCGCTGGCACTTGGCGCCTTTGCCGCCGGCATGGCCTGCGCCCTGGCAATCGGCTTCATCCGCGACAACAGCCGCGTCAAGCAGGACACTGCCATGGGTGTCGTCTTCTCCGGCATGTTTGCCGCCGGCATGGTGCTGTATGTCGCCATCGACAGCGAATTGCACCTCGACCACATCCTGTTCGGCAACATGCTGGGCATCACAACGCAGGACTTCTGGACCAGCGCTGCAATCTCCGTCGGTGTCACGGCGATCATCCTCCTGCGCTGGCGCGACCTGCTGCTGCACGCCTTCGACCCGGCGCAGGCGCGCGTTGCCGGGCTTGCCGTCGGCATCTTGCACTACGGGCTGCTGGCCATGCTCTCGGCCACCATCGTCGCAACGCTGGCCGCAACCGGGCTTCTCTTGGCGATCGGCCTCGTGATTGCACCCGGTGCCATCGCGTTCCTGCTGGTGCGCAGCTTTGGCGCCATGCTGGTGACAGCGGTGATGGTTGCGCTGATAGCCGTCAACACTGGCGTCCTTGCGAGCTTCCACCTCGACAGCGCGCCGGCGCCGACGGTCATGATGGCGTTCACGACGATGTTCATTGTTGTCTTTGCGTGGAAGTCGGCGCGCGACCGGATGGTGACCAGCCGACAGGCCGCCTGACAGGTTCAGGCGATCTCGCGGATCGCCGAGCGCTCGAACATGTGTGTGGAATGCACCACAAATGGCGCACCGGCCTCCCGCTCGACAAACAGCGTCAGGCGGTCCATCGAAATCCCCGCTTCGGGCAGGTTGCCGAAATGGCGGTGCAGCGCCGCCTCGACCCGGTCGCGCTCATGTTCTTCCACATGGCCGGTCAGCGTCATGTGGAACCGGAACGTCTCGAAGACGTACGGATAACCCCAATTGTAGAGATTGCGCAGTTCGACGCGTGACAGCCGTTCCGGCTGCCGGCGCTCCATTTCCGTGTCGGACAACGGCGCGCGGAACTTGTCGAAGGTCGTGACGATACGGTTGGCAAGATCGTTCAACCGACCGTTCTCGCGGGCCGGCACCAGCGCAAAGAAACCGCCGAGCCGCGCAATTTCCGTCGGGCGCACATCCACCGGATCGACACCGCGGCAGAACGAGCGGATGGCATCGATCAAGTCGCGTTCGCTCGCCGTATCGACGAGGCGGAACGGCGCCTTCAGCGTGCCATGAAAACCATACCGCCGCGGCGCGGCCGTATAGTAGGACTGCGCCCCGGCAGCCAAACCGTCGACACCGGCCGCCGGAAGCGAAAGACCGGAAAACGCATCGCGCCCCAGCCAGCGGGCAGCAGTCATTGTCAGGTCATTGTCGCGCGGCGGCGTGTAATAGATGGCGTAGCGCATGTGCGTCCGAATCGGCGGTTAGTGTGGAAATGTCAGGACTGCTATGCGCGCTATGTGACATGTTCGCGAAGGAAACGGGGCGATAAAAAGAATAACTGTGCCGCACTGCAGCATTAATCGCCCCGGATGCCCCCAAGACTGCATCGTCGTGACGATGGCTACGCACCGCTGCAACCCGGCGGTTGTGTTCCCCTTCCCCTCCCGTGGCCTGTGAAAGCTTAAAGGAATCTTAGCATTAAGTAGGGTTGAGAAATTGCGTCTCTTGCCCTGATATGGCTGCAGCCAATGGTGTCCGAGGGGGAAGTCTGTCCTCCGGCGCCAGGCGCGTTCCCCAAGCGGGATCGCCGTTATGTGGAGGGGTCGGGGGAGGAACTCGCGCTGCCATCCGTTTTGAACCGCTTTCGCGGAACGGGTAAAGTGCGCGTTTTTCTCACGGCCTTGCGCTTATGAAACAAGCACTCGAGGGAGGTCTTACTATGAGTGAAAATAAAAGGTCCGCACAGGACTACTGGCAGGCAAACCTGAACCTGATCTACATCTGTCTGGCGATCTGGGCCTTTTGCTCGTTCGGACTGGGGATCATTCTTCGTCCGATGCTGAAAGGCATTTCCGTCGGCGGCGCCGATCTCGGTTTCTGGTTCGCCCAGAACGGATCGATCTACGTCTTTCTCGTCCTGATTTTCTTCTATGCCTGGCGCATGAACGCTCTCGACCGCAAATACGGCGTCGAAGAGTGATGGCCGCTACAACAAGGGTGATGTGAAATGGATCAATTTACACTGAACTTGCTGGTAGTGGGCGCGACGTTCGTGCTCTACATCGGCATTGCAATCTGGGCCCGTGCGGGCACCACCGCTGAATTCTATGCCGCTGGTCAGGGTGTGAACCCGGTCATGAACGGCATGGCAACCGGCGCAGACTGGATGTCTGCGGCGTCCTTCATCTCGATGGCAGGCATCATCGCCCTGTCGCCTGCCGGTGGTTACACCCAGTCCGCGTTCCTCATGGGCTGGACCGGCGGCTACGTGCTTCTCGCACTGCTTCTCGCGCCTTACCTCCGCAAATTCGGCAAGTTCACCGTGCCGGAATTCATCGGCGACCGCTTCTATTCGGGCGGCGCCCGTCTCGTGGCCGTCATCTGCCTCATCATCATCTCGGTCACTTACGTTATCGGCCAGATGCGCGGCGTTGGCGTCACCTTCTCGCGCTTTCTTGAAGTGTCGACCGATACCGGCCTCTATATCGGCGCGGCCATCGTGTTTGCCTACGCGGTTCTTGGCGGCATGAAGGGCATCACCTACACGCAGGTTGCCCAGTACATCGTCCTGATCATCGCCTACACGATCCCGGCGATCTTCATCTCGCTGAACCTGACCGGCAACTTCCTGCCGCAGCTCGGTCTGATCGGTGGCTACACCCCGCAGGGCGGCGACATCTCGATGCTTGCCAAGCTTGACCAGGTCGTCACCGAACTCGGCTTCACCGCCTATACCGCTGATACAAACAACATGTTCAACATGGTGCTGTTCACCATGTCGCTCATGATCGGCACAGCCGGTCTGCCGCACGTCATCATCCGCTTCTTCACCGTGCCGAAGGTCTCCGATGCGCGCTCTTCGGCTGGCTGGGCGCTGGTGTTCATCGCGCTGCTCTACACGGTTGCTCCGGCAGTCGGCGCCATGGCCCGCCTCAACCTGACCACCACGTTCTGGCCCGGCGCCGTTGCCGGTTCGGCTCTTTCGGCACCGGCTCTCTCGGTCGCCGACATCGAATCCAAGCCTGAACTCGCATGGATCAAGACTTGGGCAGCGACCGGCCTTCTCGCCTACAACGACCGCAACGGCGACGGCCTGATCCAGTACTTCAATGAACCGGCTGCTGTTGCTTCCGCAAACAAGGCACTGGCCGATGCCACCAAGGCACTGACCGACTCGACCGAAACCGACAAGACGGCCCTCCAGGCCGCGGTGACCGAAGCACAGGCTGCCGTCGATGCAGCACTGACAGCGGCTACCCTTGACGGCAAGTCGCTGAAGGAACTGGGCTTTGTCGGCAACGAACTGACCAAGGTCGACAACGACATCATGGTTCTTGCGAACCCTGAAATCGCGTCGCTCCCGGGTTGGGTCATTGCGCTCGTGGCAGCTGGCGGTCTTGCCGCAGCTCTCTCGACCGCTGCAGGTCTGCTGCTGGCCATCTCTTCGGCCGTCAGCCATGACCTGATCAAGGGCTCGATCAACCCGAACATCTCGGAAAAGGGCGAACTTCTGGCCGCACGTATCTCGATGGCCTTTGCCATCGCACTTGCGACCTGGCTCGGCCTCAACCCTCCCGGCTTTGCCGCACAGGTGGTGGCACTCGCCTTCGGTCTTGCTGCTGCAACGATCTTCCCGGCCTTGATGATGGGCATCTTCTCGAAGCGCATCAACAAGGAAGGCGCGATCCTCGGCATGCTCGCCGGCCTGATCTTCACCTCGGTCTACATCTTCCTCTACCTCGGCTGGTTCTTCATCCCGGGCACGAACGTGTATGCCAACACGCCTGCCAACCACTTCTTCGGCATCTCGCCGTTGTCGATCGGTACCGTTGGTGCGCTGGTGAACTTCGGTGTTGCCTACCTTGTCTCGATGGTGACCGCGGCTCCGCCGCAGCACGTCCAGGACCTCATCGAAAGCGTTCGCGTTCCACGCGGCGCCGGTGCGGCCATCGATCACTGATCGCTTCCGCAAGGATAGTTGATCAGTATGTTAAAAAGGGGCCCCGCTTTCCGGCGGGGCCCTTTTGCATTGCAGCAATCGGCGTCATAAGCGAACCGGGAGGGCAAACATGACGGACAGGACAATGTCTGAACAAGCACGCGCTTTTGCCGCCTTTGCCGAAGGCCGCGCCCCGTTTCGCGCCCTCGCGCCTGCCCATTTCCAACTTTTGACGGACCATGCCGAGGCGCGAACCGCCACCGCCGGCGATGTCCTGTTCGAGATTTCCGATCCGGTTGACGGCCTCTATGTCATCACCGCCGGCAACATCCAGATGTTCTCGGAGGAAGGCGAAACCCTGTCCGACATGCATGCCGGCGACATGTTCGGCCATCGCGCCATGCTCCGCGACGGGCGCGCGATCCTGCGCGTCGTGGCCAAATCGGCGTCAACCTTCGTGGTGATCCCCGCCGATGCCCACCGCAAGGTCATGGCGTCCGATGCGGTCTATGCATCCTTCTTCAAGCGCCAGTTCAATGCTCCCGCCGCGGCAGGTTCCGGTTCGGGTTCGCGCAACCTCTTTGGCCAGCGCCTTGGCGACGTCATGACACCGGGCCCCGTGACGCTCCCCGTCACGGCGAGCGTGCGCGATGCCGCCAATGTCATGTGGCAGAAGCACATCTCCTGCGTCCTCGTCATCCATGCCAACGGCACGCTTGCGGGGATCGTCACCTCGGGCGATCTCGTCGGCAAGGTGATCGCCGCAGGGTCCGCAAGCGACCTGCCGCTTCATGCCGTGATGACCGCCGATCCGGTTTCCTCCACGGCGGACGCCATGATGCTGGACGCCATTGTGGTCATGACCAGCAAGCGGATCGCGCATCTGCCGGTGACCGACAAGGCAGGCATGCCGGTCGGCATCGTCACCCAGACCGATCTCGTCCGCCTCAACTCCAATTCGATGATCTACATGATCAACGACATCGCCCGGCAGGATACGTTCGAAGGGCTGGCCGGCGTCGTATCCCGCAATGCCCGGATGCTGGTCGAACTCGTCGGCAGCGGCATGGAAGGCCACCAGGTCGGCCGCGTCATGACCGGCGTCACCGATGCCCTGACAAAACGGCTGGTCACGCTGGCAATCAACCAGTTGGGACCGGCGCCGGTCGACTGGCTCTGGCTTGCCTGTGGCAGCCAGGGCCGCATGGAACAGACCGGCGTTTCGGACCAGGACAACTGCCTCTTCATCGCTGACGACTACGACGAAGCCGTTCATGGCGCCTGGTTTGCCGACTTTGCAAAATTCGTGTCCGACGGTCTGGCCGCCGCTGGGTACTTCTATTGCCCCGGCGACATGATGGCGACCAACCCCAAATGGCGCCAGCCGGTGCGCGTCTGGCGGCAGTATTTCCACGCCTGGATCGACAAGGCAGACCCGATGGCGCAGATGCTGGCAAGCGTCATGTTCGACCTGCGGCCGATCATCGGCCACACCGAACTGTTCACCGAACTCAACCGCGAAACGCTGGAAAAGGCCTCGAGGAACTCGATTTTCCGTGGCCACATGATCGCCAATTCGCTCAAGCACACGCCGCCACTCGGGCTCTTCGGCGGCTTGACCTATGTGCGCGGCAGCGAACACAAGAATGCCATCGACCTGAAGCACTCCGGCGTCGTGCCGATCACCGACCTTGGCCGCGTCTACGCGCTTCAGGGCCGCATCGAGGAGGTCAACACCCGCGACCGGCTTTTGGCGGCAACCGGCATTCAGGGCATCCTGTCGAAAACCGGTGGCAGCGACCTGATCGATGCCTATGACCTGATCGTCGAACTGCGTCTGCGCCACCAGACCAGCCAGATCCGGGCTGGCATCAAGCCTGACAACTTCATGGTGCCGGACACGCTCTCAGCCCTTGAACGCAACCACCTCAAGGACGCATTTGCCGTGGTCAAGGCCTTGCAATCCTCGGTCAGCAAGGGGCAGGTGCCCGGATGATAACGTTAGAACACACCGTGCGCGCACGCCGGTCACGGAAAGGAACACGATGATATTTCCCCTTTTGGCTGCGATCGCCGCCGCCTTCGGCGCGGTTGGCGTCACGCTTCTCGTCTTCAGGCTCATGGGCCGCAAGGCACCGGCCGGAACAACCCCGCTTGTTGCCGCAGCCGCGATGATCGCCATGGCGATCTGGAATGAATCGACCTGGTTTTCGCGCACCAGCGCCGAGCTTCCCAACAACTATGTCATTGTCCAGACCGGCACCTATTCCGGCATCCTGCAGCCGTGGACGCTGCTGTTCCCGCGCGTCAATCGGTTCGTCCTTGTCGAGACCGACACAGTCCTGCAAAACAGCAACGCGCCCGAGATCCGCACGGCGCGCATTCTCCTGATGCAACGCTTCCAGCCGGCGCTTACGGTGCGCCAATTGTTCGATTGCGCGGAAAACAAGCAGGCCGACTTGACCGACAAGACGGTTTTTGATGCATCCGGAATGCCGCAGGATGTGGCCTGGCAGACCGTTGATGAAGCAGATCCGATGCTCCGTGCCGTCTGCGATCAAGTGGTCGGCACATAGACCGAAAGACGGGCTGGAACCGCAAGGCGAGCGGGACCACATTAGCGCTAGAAAGACGTCATAGTGGTCCGCCGGGAGGAAACGGGCAGACCGGGAGGAGCGTCATGGACCATTTCGCGCGGTTGAGCCTGCGGCTCCGCATCGCCTTGTTTTTTGCATTGATCGGGGTGGTGACGGCTGCCTTGCTCACGGCAGCGATGATCTGGCTGTCGATGCGCCTTGGAGATGGTGCGGTCGACCATGTGGTCGTCATCGTCGGCGGATCGACGTTCGCCCTCATCGGACTGATCACCTGGGTCGCGCTGAAGTTTGACGAGAACCTCGCCAAGCCCTTGACCGCCATCGCCGCCGATCTCAAGACCATCGCCCATTCCGACGGCAAGGCGATGCGGCTGGATCGCGACGGCGAATATCTCGGCATGATCGCGCCGGCGGCGCGCGAGGTCGCCGCTGCCCTGTTCGATGCCCGAACCCGCACCAACGCCGCCATCGAGGCCGCCACCCGCGAAGCCTCGCGCCAGAAGGCCGAACTGGAATCGCTGCTGCGCGACCTGCATCAGGGTCTCGTGATCTGCACGATGACCGGCCGCGTCACGCTCTACAATCATCGCGCCGTCGACATTCTTCAGGTTGAGGAATTCCGCCAGAGCGATCCGGGCTCGACAGATATCGTCGTCGGATCGCTGGGGCTGGGCCGGGATTTCTTCAACATCGTCGACCACCGCCCGTTCCGCGATGCACTGAGCGCCTTTGACACGGGCGGAAGCGCGAACCCGTTGCCGGTCGCCGACCAGGGTGCCGTGCCGATCGTGTTCTCGACCTGCGACGGCGCAGCCACCATGCGCGGCCATCTGGCGCTGCGCCTCAACGAGGCTGGCAATGCACCGGTCGGCTTCATCGTCATCTTCGACGACATAACCGCAGAACTCGCCGCAGGGTTGGACCGCGACCGCACGCTGCGTGAGGCGATGGACGGCATTTCCGCAGCGCTGGGATCAACCGATGCCGCCGCCACCCAGACCTTGCTGAAACGCACCTTGAACCGGCTGGAAGCTGCATCGAGCAACATCATGGCGACCGCCTGGCCCATGGCGGACATTCCGGCTTCGCGGCTGTTTCACGCCGTCGAGACCACGGCTCATCACCTGGACCTGACCATCAATATCGCCGATGCCACCGAGTTCATCCACGCCGACAGCGCGACCCTGATCGCCCTGCTGCGCCAATTGGTGCGAAAAGCCGAAGCCCTGAACGGCCTTTCGGGCGTAACCCTGAGCGCCGGTGGCGCCGGCCATGCCCGCCATATCGAGATGCGTCTGAAGGGCGCAGAGCCTGACGGAAACTGGCTTGACGACGCGCTGTCCGGAAATGCCGATCCTGAAACCGCCTTCCTTTCCGGCCACCAGATCCTCGAACGCCACCGCGCGACCGCAAGCCTTGCCGGCGACATCGTCCGGATCGATTTCCCGGTCAACACCAAAGCCCGCGCCGCAACGACCAAAACTGCGCTTGCGCCAACAGACGCGCGGCCAGAATTCTATGACTTCGACCTCTTCGAGCGCGAACACGTCGCCGAACTTGCCGACGTCACGCTGTCGCAGCTCCATTGCGTCGTCTTCGATTGCGAGATGACCGGGCTTGAGCCGCGCAACGGCGACGAGATCGTCTCGATTGCCGGTGTCCGTATCGTCAATGGCCGGGTGCTGACCGGCGAAGTGCTCGACATGCTGGTCAATCCGGGCCGGACCATCCCTGCCGCTTCAACACGCATCCACCACATCACCAACGAGATGGTCGCCGATGCCCCGGCCGTGCCGATGGCGCTGCGGCGCTTCCACGGCTTCGTGCGCGATCAGGTGCTGATTGCCCACAATGCTGCCTTCGACATGGCGTTTCTCGCCAAGGGGGAAAAGTCCGCTGGCGTGCGCTTTGACAATATCGTGCTCGATACGGTTCTGCTGGCCGCCCACCTGCAGGGCGTTGACAGCGATCTCACGCTCGATGCCCTGTGCGAACGCTTCAACGTGACGATAGCCGCCGAGGATCGCCACACGGCGCGCGGCGATGCGCTCGCCACCGCGCAGGTCTTTGCCAAGCTGATCAAGCTTCTCGAAGCCAGCGGCGTCGTCACCCTGCGCGATGCGCTGGCCGTCTCCGAAGCCCAGACCGCGCTTCGCCGACGTCAGCAGGCTTACGCGTGACTTGAAAAATCAATCCGGCGCATTGCGCCGGCGCTCGCGTTCGTCCAGCAAGTCAAGCAGCCCTTCGGCAGCTTTCAGCACATCGGTGCCCGGCCCGAAGATCGCGGCAATGCCGGCCTCTTTCAGAAAATCGTAGTCCTGCTGCGGAATGACGCCGCCGCAAATGACGATCTTGTCGGCCGCGTCGCGCGCTGCCAGTTCCTGCAGCAAAAGCGGGGCCAGCATCTTGTGCCCGGCCGCAAGCGACGAAATGCCGACGATATCGACATGCTCGGCCACCGCCATGGCAGCCGCCTCGTCCGGCGTCTGGAACAGCGGCCCCACATGCACTTCAAAGCCGAGGTCCTGGAACGCCGTCGCGATGACCTTGGCACCGCGGTCGTGGCCATCCTGACCCATCTTGGCGATCAGGATCGACGGCGCACGCGGTGCTGATGCAATGCGCGCCGCAATCGCTTCAAACCGCGCATCGCCCTTGTAGGCTGCGCCATAGACGCCGGTGATCGTCACGACCTCGGCCACATGGCGCCCGAATGCCCGCTCCATCGCATCGGAAATTTCACCGACAGTGGCGCGCGCGCGCGGCGGCAACCGCCGCATCCAGAAGATTGCCCTCGCCGGTGCGCGCAACGGCCTCAAGCGCCGCCAACGCTGCGTCGCACGCCGCCGCATCGCGCGACGCACGCACCCGCTTCAAATGGGCGACCTGCGCAATGCGCACTGCCGTATTGTCGATGGCCATGATGTCGATGTCATCTTCGGTCGCAAGCCGATACTTGTTGACGCCGACGATCACTTCGTCGCCGCGGTCGACCGCCGCCTGGCGCCGTGCCGCTGCCTCTTCGATCATCCGCTTGGGAAGCCCGTCCTGCACCGCCTTGGTCATGCCTCCCGCTGCTTCGATTTCCGAAATCAGCGCCCAGGCCTTGTCGGCCAATTCCTTGGTCAGGCTCTCGACATAATAGGACCCGGCGAGCGGATCGACCGTACGGGTCACGCCGGTCTCGTGCTGCAGGATCAGCTGCGTGTTGCGTGCTATGCGGGCGGAAAACTCGGTCGGCAGCGCCATCGCCTCATCGAACGAGTTGGTATGCAGCGACTGCGTCCCGCCGAGCACGGCAGCCAACGCTTCATAGGCAGTGCGCACGATGTTGTTGTACGGGTCCTGCTCCTGCAGCGACACGCCCGATGTCTGGCAGTGCGTGCGCAGCATCTTTGATGCTTCCTTCTTCGGCGCGAATTCTTCCATGATCTGCGACCACAGCAGGCGCGCAGCCCGCAGCTTCGCCGCTTCCATGAAAAAGTTCATGCCGATGCAGAAAAAGAACGACAGCCGTCCGGCAAACGCATCCACATCCATGCCCTTGGCGATGGCCGCACGCACATATTCGCGCCCGTCCGCCAGCGTGAACGCCAGTTCCTGGACCAGCGTCGAGCCGGCTTCCTGGATATGATAGCCAGAGATCGAGATCGAGTTGAACTTCGGCATCTCCGCTGCGGTGTATTCGATGATGTCGGCAACGATCCGCATCGAAGGTTCAGGCGGGTAAATGTAGGTGTTGCGGACCATGAACTCCTTGAGGATGTCGTTCTGGATGGTCCCGGAAAGTTGCGCGCGCGGCACGCCCTGCTCTTCGCCAGCGACAATGAACATCGCCAGAATCGGGATCACCGCACCATTCATCGTCATGGAAACGCTGATCTTTTCCAAGGGAATGCCGGCAAACAGCAGCTTCATGTCCTCGACCGTGTCGATCGCGACACCGGCCTTGCCGACATCACCGACGACCCGCTCGTGATCGCTGTCATAACCCCGGTGGGTCGCCAGATCGAAGGCGACCGAAACGCCTTGCTGGCCTGCGGCAAGCGCTTTGCGATAGAACGCGTTGCTCTCTTCGGCGGTGGAGAAACCGGCATACTGCCGGATGGTCCACGGTCGGCCGGTATACATGGTCGCGCGTGGTCCGCGCACGAAGGGTGCCTCGCCCGGCATCGAGCCGAGATGCCCGGCACCAGCCAGATCGTCCTGCGTGTAAAGCGGCTTGACCGCGATGCCTTCCGGCGTCTGCCAGGTCAGCGCGGCAGGATCACCGCCGGTTTCGCGCGTGGCAAGCTTCGACCAGTTGTCCAGAGACGACGATCCGGCACCCGATTTTGCGTTGTCACCCATGGTCACCATTCCCCCGCGTTCACGCCATCGTCATGCCGGAGGAAGGCAGTCTCGCGCAATCCGACAAAGGGCGGTGGCCCTCAAACGCCAAGCCCGCCGATTGCGATGTATTTCTCGTCCAGATAGTCGGCGATGCCCTGATGGCCGCCTTCCTTGCCAAGACCCGACTGCTTGAGCCCGCCGAACGGCGCCTCGGGCGTGGCAATCACGCCCTCATTGATGCCGATCAGGCCGTACTTCAGCCCTTCCATCATCCGGAACGCACGGCCGAGATCGGCAGTGTAGACAAACGCCGCAAGGCCGAAATCAGTGGCATTGGCCATCGCGATCACCTCGTCTTCCGACGAAAACCGGTAGACCGGCGCCACCGGACCGAAGATTTCCTCGGTGGTAAAGCGCATGTCGCGCCGCGCATCGGTAATCACCGTCGGCTCGTAGAACGTGCCGCCGAGCGCATGGCGCTTGCCGCCGGTCGTCACCCGCCCGCCCTTTTCCACCGCATCGGCCACCAGTTCCTCGACCTTGCCGAGCGCGGCTTGGTTGATCAGCGGGCCGACAACAGTCTCTTCCTTGGCGCCGTCACCCACCGGCATCGCCGCGCTCAGCGCCGTCAGCCGTTCGACAAACTGGTCATGGATAACATCAGCCACGTAGAAGCGGTTGGTACAGACGCAGGTCTGGCCGGCATTGCGGAACTTCGCCGCCATCGCGCCTGCCAGCGCCTTTTCCAAGTCGGCATCTTCGAAGACGATAAACGGCGCATTGCCGCCAAGCTCCATCGACACCTTCTTGACGCCGACGGCAGCCTGCTGGAGCAGGATCTTGCCGACCCGGGTCGAGCCGGTGAACGTGATCTTTCGCACCAGCGGGTGCTCGCACAGTTCCTTGCCGATCTCGGACGAATCGCCGGTCAGGATGTTCACCGCACCGGCCGGAAAGCCTGCCTTCTCACAAAGGATCCCCCAGGCAAGGCCGGAATACGGCGTGAACTCCGCCGGCTTGATGACGATCGCGCAACCGGCGGCAATCGCCGGGGCCAGCTTGCGGGCGATCATCGAGGACGGGAAGTTCCACGGCGTGATCGCCCCGACAACGCCGACCGGCTCCTTGATGACCAGGATGCGGCGGCTGGCAATCGGGCTTGGCACCACATCGCCATAGACCCGCCGTGCTTCTTCGGCGAACCAGCGCACATAGCCCGCCGAGCCGGTGACTTCGCCGCGCGCTTCGGACAACGGCTTGCCTTGTTCCATGGTCAGGAGCTGGGCGAGGCTGTCGCGATGCTCCAGCACCAGGTCATGCAGGCGCATCAGCATGTCCGCGCGCTTCAGCGCCGTCATCTTGCGCAAACCCAGATAGGCGTCCTGCGCCGCCTCGATCGCGCGGCGCGTCTCGGCCCGGCCGCATTTGGGCACGGTGCCGATGACCTGGCCGTTGGCAGGGTTGATGACATCAATCGTCTCGCCACTGTCGGCCCCGGTCCACGACCCGGCGATGAAACAGGTCTCGCGCAAAAGCGGATGGCGGTTGTCGAGCATGATGATGTCTCCTTGCTTGTGGCATCGCGGGCAGATGCGTGGCCTCTCTTGGCGCCCTGTCTGACATGCAGCCCAAAGGTCTGCAATAACATGCCCAGCCGCGCCGGGCCGTCGTGCCACCGGTTGAAAACGGTCTTTTCCTTCGCAGGCAAACCGTCTAGACACCGCGTGACAAACACCTGCCGGACCGACAACCGCGCAGATCAAGGCGCCGGTCTGGTCATCGAACCCCGGCCGCAACAGGAAGGGACAACCACGTGGCAACGACTTTCGAGAAAGTGGCGGATATCATCGCCGAGACCAGCGAAATCGAGCGCGATACCATCACCCCCGACAGCCACACGATCGACGATCTCGGCATCGACAGCCTTGATTTCCTCGACATCGTCTTTGCCATTGACAAGGAATTCGGCATCAAGATCCCGCTCGAGCAGTGGACCCAGGATGTCAACGACGGCAAGGTTCCGACAGAAGAGTATTTTGTCCTGCGCAATCTGTGCGACAAGATCGACGGGCTGGTCGCCGCCAAGGCCGCCTGATCGGCCTTACTGATCATCCTGTGCAAACCACGGAATCGCCCACTTGCCCCAATCCGTCCCGCCCCGTTCCAGTGCGCCAAATGATGTTGTCATCACCGGAATAGGCATAGTCTCGTCTGCCGGCGTCGGTGCAGCCGAAAACTGGGACGCGTTCTCGAGGGGAAAGGCTCCGGTCTTCGACAGCGAAACCTTTGCGCCCCATACGGTCCACCCGGCGCCCGAGGTCGACTGGAACCTGCAGATTCCCAAGCGCGGCGACCAGCGCCAGATGGAAACCTGGCAGCGGCTCGGCACCTATTGCGCCGGCCTTGCGCTGGAAGATGCCGGCATCCGCGACAACGAGGCGCTGACCACAAGCATGGACATGATCGTGGCGGCCGCTGGCGGCGAGCGCGACATCTCCGTTGACGAGATGATCCTCGCCGCAGCGCAGGACCGCACCGATTTCGGCGTGCTGATCAACGAAAAGCTGACCACCGAACTGCGGCCGACCCTGTTTCTGGCGCAATTGTCCAATCTCATGGCCGGCAACATCTCGATCGTCCACAAGGTCACCGGATCATCACGCACCTTCATGGGCGAAGAGGGCGCAGGCATGTCTGCCGTCGTCACCGCCCATGCCCGCCTGTCATCCGGCCAGTCGACGCACATGCTGGTCGGTGGCGCGTTCAACACCGAACACCCCGACATGCTGCTCGGCTATGAACTCGGCCATCACCTGATGCACGGCGGCTGGGCGCCGGTCTGGGCGCGCGAAAGCGCCGATGGCGGCGGCCTGATCCCCGGCTCCGGCGGCGCTTTTCTCGTGCTGGAGCGCCACGATCAGGCCGTGGCCCGCGGCGCGCGAATATACGCGCGGCTCTCCAGTGTCAGCGCCGACAGCGGCGGTGCGGAAGCGTCCGAAACCATCGCGCGGCTTGCAGCGCTCTGTACGGCCAACGGCATCGATACCGCATCAGCTCTCATTTCCGGCGCGTCGGGCGCCAAGCAGCGTACCGCCGACGAAAAGCAGTTCATCAGTGAGACATTTCCCAACCTGCCGCTGCGGGCAACAACCACGGTGACCGGCCATTTGCGCGAGGCCCAGTTCCCGATGGCGATCGCCATCGCGGCGCTCTCGGTCGCCAACCGCCAGTTCCCAGCCTCTTCCGACAGCCGCAACGAGGCCGAGACCAGCCTTCGCCCGAAATCTGTCGGCGTGATCTGTGTCGGCTTTGAGGATGCCGAAGGCGTGGCCATGGTCGAACGCATGGAGAGCGCATCGTGAGCCGGTTCCTCGATCATGCGGGCCGTCCGGTCATTGCCATCACCGGCAGCGGTGTGATCTCTTCGCTCGGTCGCGGCAAGGCCGACAACTGGGCGGCGTTGACCGCAGGCCGGTCCGGTATTCACACGATCAACCGGTTTCCGACCGACCATCTGCGCACGACGATTGCCGGGACGGTCGATTTCATGACCAAGCCGGAAGAAGGGTCATCGGCATTGACCTATGCGTTGGCGGAAGCCGCTGCGCTCGAGGCAATTGCCGAAGCCGGTCTGTCCGTCGGTGATTTCGGCGGGCCGCTGTTTCTGGCAGCGCCTCCCGTGGAACTGGAATGGCGCCAGCGCCGCGGGCTGGACCGCGAAGGCGCTGCGCTCGATCCGCAAAGCCAGCCCGGCTATGCCCGCATCATGGCGGCGGCCCGTGCGACCACCCATCCGGCCTGGTACCAGGCGACACAATTTGGCGCGACCGCCCGCCGCCTCAAGGACAAGATTGGCGCCCGCGGCCTGCCGATCACCATGTCGACAGCCTGCGCATCGGGGGCAACCGCCATCCAGGTCGGGGCCGAGGCGATACGGCGCGGCGAAGCCGACCGGGTGATTGCCGTCGGCACCGATGGTTCGGTCACCGCCGAAGCGCTCGTCCGATTTTCCCTGCTGTCGGCGCTGTCGACCCACAACGAACCGCCGGAGCAGGCCTCCAAGCCGTTTTCCAAGGACCGCGACGGCTTCGTCATGGCCGAAGGCAGCGGTGCCCTCGTGCTGGAATCGCTTCAGTCGGCGACCGCGCGCGGCGCGACGATCCTCGGCATTCTGGAAGGCTGCGGCGAATGCGCCGATGACTTCCACCGCACCCGCTCCAAACCTGATGGTTCGCCAGCCATTGCGGCTGTTCGCGCAGCACTCGCCGATGCGGGCGTCGAGACGGGCGCGATCGGCTATATCAACGCACACGGCACCTCGACGCCGGAAAACGACAAGATGGAATGCATGTCGCTGGCGCAGGTTTTTGGCGAACGCATAGGCGGCATTCCGACGTCTTCAAACAAGTCGATGATCGGCCATGCGCTCACCGCTGCGGGTGCCATCGAGGCGGTGTTCTCGCTGTTGACGATCCGTACCGGCACACTGCCGCCGACCATCAACTACACCAATCCGGACCCGGCGCTCGACCTCGATTGCGTGCCCAATGTGGCGCGCAATGCCGATGTGCGCCGGGTGCTTTCCAATTCGTTCGGCTTTGGCGGCCAGAACACCTGCCTTGTCATTGCCGGTGAACCCGCCTAAGCGGGCGCAGCCCTAACCATCAGCAGACAGGACGTTACCCGCATGCGCGCGCTTCAACTCGTCGAAGACCGCAAACTGGATCTCGTGGACATTGCCCCGCCGCCACCGCCGGGTCAGGGCGAAGTGCGCCTCAAGATCGCCGCTGTCGCCCTCAACCATATCGATGTCTGGGGCTGGCGCGGCATGGCGTTCGCCAAGCGCAAACTGCCGCTGACGATCGGAGCCGAAGCATCGGGCTTCGTCGATGCGGTCGGCCCCGGCGTGTCCGGCCTCCTGCCCGGCCAGCTTGTCTCGATCTTCGGCGCCCGCACCTGCGGCCTCTGCCGGCCTTGTCGCCAGGGACGCGACAATCACTGCGAGAATGTCGGCGGCGTGCATGGCTTCCATCTCGATGGTTTTGCCGCCGAGTACGTCAACATGCCGGCCCGCAACCTCGTCCCTGCCCCGCCCGGCGTCGATGCGATCGGCGCGGCGCTTGCGCCGATCACCTTCGGCACGGTCGAGCACATGCTCTTCGACAACGCAAAGCTTGAGCCGGGCGAAACGATCCTCATCCATGCCGGCGGCTCGGGCATCGGTTCGGCCGCGATCCAGCTTGCCAAGAAAATGGGCTGCACCGTGATCACGACCGTCGGCTCTGACGCCAAGATCGAACCGGCCAGGGCGCTTGGCGCCGACCATGTGATCAATTACCGCTCCGACCGCTTCGAAGGCGTCGTGCGCAAGCTGACCAAGAAGAAGGGCGTCGATGTCGTCTTCGAGCATGTCGGCACCGACACCTTCGCCGCTTCAATGTTCACGCTGAAACGCGGGGGCCGTCTGGTTACCTGCGGTTCGACATCCGGCGTCTCGGCTCAGGTCAACCTGATGATGCTGTTCCAGCAGCAGTTGCGCCTCATCGGCTCTTTCGGCTGCACCATGACCAACATGGCCAATGCCATGGAAAAGATGGCTCGCGGTCTCGTCCATCCGGTCGTGGATACCGAAGTCGGCTTTGACGGCATCGACAAAGCGCTGGCGCGTATGGAAGGTCGCGACGTGTTCGGAAAGATCGTCCTGCGCATCGACGGCTGACGCGATGGCTGTCCGTCCACCCCGCCGCCCGGTGAACCCGGCCCTGATCAAGGTCCTCATTGCGCTTCGCAATGGCCGCTATTGGCTGCAGGCGAACGCGGCGTTCGCACTGCTCGGCCTCGTCAAGCAATTGCCCGCCCAGAAGGCCGGGGCGCTGATGGCTAGCCTTGTGGCAACACTCGGGCCCTATCTGCCGCGCCAGAAAATCGTGCTGGAAAACCTCGCGCGCGCATTCCCGAAAAACACGCCGGAGGAAAACCTGATCATCGCCCGCGCCATGTGGCGCAACATGGGGCGTCAGGTCGCCGAATATGTCTTTCTTGACCAGTTGTTCGACTTCGATCCCGACAGCGATCAGGTCGGCCGGGTCGAAGTGGTGGGCGAGAGCATTTTCCGCCGACTGCATGCCGATGGCAAACCGGTGATCTTCTTTACCGGCCATACCGGCAATTTCGAACTCCTGCCGATCGCGGCGGCAACCTTCGGACTCGAGGTGACCGCGCTGTTTCGGGCACCCAACAATCCCTACTTTGCGCGCCGGGTGCTCGCCGCCCGCCGCACCTCGATGGGTCATCTGGTCCCCGCAAAGGCCGGTGCGGCCATCGGCCTTGCGCGCGCGCTGGAACGCGGCACGTCGGTCGGACTTCTGGTCGATCAGAAGTTCAGCCGCGGCGAGACCACCCTGTTCTTTGGCCAACCGGTGCAGACCAATCCGCTTTTGCCAAAGCTCGCGCGACAGTTCGACGTGGCCATCCACCCCGCGCGCTGCATCCGCCTTGCCGGCAACCGTTATCGCCTCGAATTGCAGGAAGCAGTCGAATTGCCTCGCGACAGTGCCGGCAAGATCAACGTGAATGCCTCGTGCCAACTGCTGAACGATATCGTCGAGGGGTGGGTGCGCGAGTATCCGGACCAGTGGATGTGGCTGCACCGGCGCTGGCAACTCCGCAAGGTCAAGCGCAAGGCGCAAAAGCCCGCTGCAACCTGAGACCACTTTAGCGTCCAAAACTGCAATCAGGGATTTTAGCGCGAAGTCCCCATGATGGCCCGGCAACGGGAGCCAAGCATGTCGGACAGCGCAGACAAACCTGAAATCCAGCCGGTGATCTTTGCCTCGAACAGGCTGCAGCGCCTGTGGCCGTCATCGACGCCCAAGCTGTCCTATACCTTTGTTCCTGACGCGTCAGGTCTCAGCCCGTTCGAGCGGCTGTGCATGCTGATTGCCCAAAGGCCGGGCTATCGCGAGCCGATCGTCTTTGCCACGCCTTCCAGCGCGATCGAGGCCCGCCGCCAGTGCCGCAGCGGGTTTGCGACCCCGCCACTGATCATGGCCGTCGACGATGACACGTCGCTCGGCACCTTGTCGGTGCTGGCAGCTATCCAGGCGGCCCGGCGCAACAACCGCAGCCGTTGCCTCTTCCTGCCTGGAACCTTCTGCGGCCCGCATGATGATGTGGCTGACGTGCTTGACGCGCTTGCGGCCGGAGACCCGTCCCGCCCCGATGCTGCAGGCTTTCTCGCGGGCCCCGCCACCACGTCGGCATCGCTGGTCTTCGAACTCTTCAACACACCGTCCCTCGCCGGCTGGCATCCGGTGCGCACCGCCCAGCGCCGCGCTGAACTCGATGCCGATGGCGACGTGCCGCCGCATCATTTCAGCCTGATCGGCCCATCCTCGGTTCGCGCCAAGGATCTCCTTGAAATGGTCCACCGCGAAACGCCGGTGATCCTGCAAGCCTGCCAGAACGCGCTCTCGACGGCCACCACCCGCAAGGCGGGGATCATGCGCCCCGGTCAAAGCTTCCTGTCGCTGGCTGGCAGCTTTGATCTCGCCGAACTGATGGCAAGGCACAGCAATCGCATTCTCATACTGCCCGCGTCCCCTCGCCTGTCGGTCGTGACCCACTGGGACGACCCCAATGCGCGCGAGCCGGCCGTCGTTCATGGAGCCGTGGCGCAGGCGCAGAGGGTCGGCTTTGACGGCGGCCGGATCATCAACGGTCCGGGCGGCACACTTCTGCTTGAGCACGGCAAAGCGCTCGAGGTCGGTTTTCCCCGCGCCGTCGCAACGCACGAGCGTGGCGCAGGCGACACAATCATGGCCAGCAACGTGCATGAAAAAGTCGACAGCCACGATCTGTCCGACCTCTGGCGCATCGTCGTTGCGCCCAAGCAATCGCTCGGGCCGGAATGCCACTTCCGGCGCATGGAACAATGGCTGGTTGCCGCCGGTACCGGCGTCGCCGTGGTCAATGGCGAGCACCACGATCTGGAACCCGGAAGCATCGTGACGATCCCGGTCGCAGCCAACCACGCATTGAACAACCCGTCGTCCCAGCCACTCGTCATCTACGAGCTGCGCATCGGCATGCTGCGCGATGGCGACGACACCTTGCGCCTTGGGGAACTGGGTGCGGCGTCCTGACGCCGCACTGATCCTCGCAAACCGTGGCGTCAGTAGCTGATGGCAACCCGCATGTTGCCGGCGCCGACCTGCCGCGTCATGTCATAGAGCGTCTTGGCATTGGCCGTGTGCAGCCGGATGCAGCCATGGGACGCCGGGCGACCGAGCTGCTTGACATAGTTGGTGCCGTGAATGGCATAGCCACCGCGAAAGAAGATCGAATACGGCATCGGGCTCATGTTGTACTTGCGCGAGTGCCACATCGTGTGCATCCGCTTGACACCGTAGGTGCCGGTCGGGGTCGAGTACCCTTTGCGACCAGAAGAAATCGCCCAGCGGTAGACGACGCGACCGTCTTTCTTGACGGTCATGGTCTGGCTCGACAGGTTGACCTGCGCCACAAGCCTTGCAGCCAACGATGCCGGCATGCTGGACATGATCATCACTGCAACAAGCATGGTGATGGCACTGATTCTTCTGATCATCGTCTTTTCCTTTTGCACATACGCTGAAACCCCGCCTTCATCATCTCATGCAAAGCTTGCAATCACGAATATGACAGGCGTCAAATTTTCGTGATGTGACGATTGTCACAGACTGTCATGTTTCGGACGCGCCCGCCACTGCGAGCACCGCTTGCAAACGGCTGCAAAGCCCGCTCAGTATTGCGCCATGCATGAAACCCTTGCACGTCAGGTCGAGAGCCGCCGGGACCAACTGGTCGCGCTGACCTGCGATCTGATCAGGTTTCCGACCGTCAATCCGCCAGGGGAGGCCTACCGCCCGTGCGCCGAATACATCGCGCGACGCCTTGCCGCCTCCGGGTTTGAAACAAGGTTCGTCACCGCCGAGGAGGCGCCCGGCCACACAAGAGCCTATCCGCGCGTCAACGTGATTGGCCGCCGCGAAGGACGAGGTCCGGGCCGGACGGTCCACTTCAATTCGCATATCGATGTGGTCGAAGCCGGCCGCGGCTGGACTGTCGATCCGTTCGCCGGTGTCGTGCGTGATGGCCGGGTCTATGGCCGCGGCGCCTGCGACATGAAAGGCGGCCTTGCAACATCCATCGTAGCGGCAGAAGCCTTCATGGCTGTGGTTCCCGATTTTGCCGGCGCCATCGAAATATCGGGCACGGTCGATGAGGAATCCGGCGGCTTTGCCGGTGTCGGCCATCTGGCCCATCTCGGCTACTTTTCGCAGCCGCGTGTCGACCATGTCATCATTCCCGAACCGCTGAACAAGGACCGCATCTGCCTTGGTCATCGCGGTGTCTGGTGGGCGGAGATCGAAACCCATGGCCGCATCGCCCATGGCTCGATGCCGTTTCTCGGCGACAGCGCGATCCGCCACATGGGCGCCGTGATGGAAGCCTTCGAGCGCGATCTCTTTCCGGCCCTCGACAAGCGCCAGACCGTGATGCCGGTCGTACCGGAAGGGGCGCGCCGCTCGACCATGAATATCAATGCCATCCATGGCGGCCAGACCGACGACTTCACCGGCCTGCCCTCGCCCAACGTTGCCGACAGCTGCAAGATGACCATCGACCGCCGCTTCCTGCTGGAAGAGCGGATCGACGACGTGAAAGGCGAAGTGATCGCCATCCTCGACCGGCTGAAAGGCGAGCGGCCGAAATTCGCCTATTCGATCCGCGACATCATGGAAGTGCTGCCGATCATGACCGAGCGCGATGCGCCGGTCGTGCGGGCAGTTGCTGCGGCCATCCGCAGCGAGTTCGGCCGCGAGCCGGACTACGTGATTTCGCCTGGCACCTACGACCAGAAACACATCGCCCGCATCGGCCATCTGCACGACTGCATTGCCTATGGCCCGGGGGTTCTCGACCTTGCCCACCAGCCCGATGAATGGGTCGGCATCGACGACATGGTTCAGTCGGCGACCGTGATGGCGGCAGCACTCGCAACCCTCATGACATGGGCGGCAAAACCTGCTTGATTTGCATTTCCGATCGTCCGCCCGGAGGAGGCCCCCATGTTGAAAAGATCACTTCTGGCCGCAACAGCGCTCATGGCTGTTGTCGCAAGCGCCAACGCCCAGCGCGCCGATCTCGTGCTTGGCATGGTTTTGGAGCCGCCGCATCTGGATCCGACAGAAGGTGCTGCTGCGGCGATTGATGAAGTCGTCTATGCAAACCTCTTCGAGGGCCTGACCCGGATCGGCGAGAACGGCGCGGTCCTGCCGGCGCTTGCCGAGAACTGGGTCGTGTCCGATGACGGCCTGACCTACACGTTCGAGCTGCGCGAAGGCGCAACCTTCCACGATGGGTCTGCGCTGGATGCAGGCGACGTGGTCTTTTCGCTCGACCGTGCCCGCGCCGAAACGTCGACCAACGCGCAGAAGACGCTGTTTGAAGCCATTTCCGCTGTCGAGGCGATGGACGAAACCACCGTCAAGGTCACGCTCTCCAAACCGTCCGGCGACTTCCTTTACAACATGGGCTGGGGCGATGCGGTGATCGTTGCGCCGGAGACCGCCGCGACCAACAAGGAAAATCCCGTCGGCACCGGGCCGTTCAAGTTCCAGACCTGGGCCAAGGGGTCAGCGGTGACGCTGGTGCGTAACGACGCCTATTGGGGCGAAAAGCCTGCTCTGGAGAAGGTCGAGTTCCGCTTCATTTCCGACCCGGCCGCCGCCACGGCATCGCTGCTGGCGCGCGACGTGCAGGCCTTCCCGAACCTTCCTGCGCCGGAATCGATCCCGCAGTTCTCGGCTGATCCGTCCTTCAAGGTCGTGATCGGGTCGACCGAGGGCGAGACGATCCTGTCGATCAACAACAAGAAGCCGCCGTTCGACAATGTGCTGGTGCGCCGCGCCATGGCCCATGCCATCGACCGTCAGGCGATCATCGATGGTGCCATGTTCGGCCTCGGCACGCCGATCGGCACGCACTTTGCCCCGCACCATCCGGCCTATGTGGAACTGGTGGAAACCTACCTTTACGATCCGGCCAAGGCCAAGGCACTGCTCGCCGAAGCGGGCATACCGGACGGATTTACCGCGACCATCAAACTGCCACCGCCATCCTATGCGCGGCGCGGCGGTGAAGTCATCGCCGCACAGTTGCGCGAAGTCGGCATCAATCTGGAGATCATTCCGGTCGAGTGGCCAGTCTGGCTCGATCAGGTATTCAAGGCAAAGGACTTCGACCTGACGATCGTTTCGCACACCGAGCCGAACGACATCAGCATCTACGGCCGCGACGATTATTACTTCCAGTACGACAGCGCCCCGTTCAAGGCGGTGATGACCGAACTCGGAAGCACCGTGAACGAGGACGCGCGCTACGCCCTGTTCCGCAAGGCGCAGGAAATCATCACGGAAGACGCCGTCAACGTCTACCTGTTCCAACTCGCCAAGAACGGCGTCTGGGACGCCAAGCTGGAAGGCCTGTGGGAGAATTCGCCCGTCCAGGCCAACGACGTAACCAAGGTCCGCTGGGTGGAGTGACGGATGCAAAGGTTGATCTCCCCCCTTGTGGGGGAGATGCCCGGCAGGGCAGAGGGGGGTGTGTTTTCCCGCACCCTGGGAAAGGGAAAAAACCAACCCCATGCTCACCTACACGCTTTCCCGCCTTCTGATCGTTGCTGCCACGCTCGTGGTCGCCAGCATGGTCGTGTTTGCGGTCCTCGAACTGGTGCCGGGTGATCCGGCGCGCCTGATGCTCGGCATGAATGCCACCGAAGATGCGATCCTGGCGCTGCGAACGCAGATGGGCCTCGATCAGCCGGTGCTGACGCGCTACCTCGATTGGGCGGGCGGGCTGCTGGTTGGCGACTTCGGCCGCTCGTATACATATTCGGTGCCGGTCATAGATCTTGTGGCCGAACGGGTCGTCGTCTCGCTGCCGCTGGCACTGATGGCGCTGGCGCTGTCGACCGCAATCGCCCTTCCGGTCGGCATCTTTTCCGCCGCCGGCCATGGCCGCACCGCCGATACGGTGACGATGGGCGCGAGCCAGCTTGGCGTTGCCATTCCCAATTTCTGGTTCGCGCTGCTGCTCGTCTATGTCTTCGCCGTAACGCTGCGCTGGGTGCCTGCAGGCGGATTTCCGGGCTGGCAGGCAGGCCTCTGGCCGGCACTGAAGGCGTTGATCCTGCCGGCCATCGCGCTGGCGCTGCCGCAGGCGGCAATCCTTGCCCGCGTCACCCGTTCCGCGCTGATCGAGACGCTGAGCGAAGACTATATCCGCACCGCACGCGCCAAGGGGCTCACCGCCCAGAAGGTGTTGTGGACGCACGCGCTGCGCAACGCGATGATCCCGGTCCTCACCATTCTCGGGCTGCAATTTGCATTTCTTCTGGCGGGCACGATCATCATCGAGAACGTCTTCACCTTGCCGGGCCTTGGCCGCCTGGTGTTTCAAGCGATCAACCAGCGCGACCTGATCGTCGTCGAAAGTGTCGTTGTTCTGCTTGTTGCCACCGTCATCCTAGTCAACTTCCTCGTTGATCTTGCCTATGCCTGGGCTGATCCGCGCCTGCGGACCCGCTGACCATGGCCGATTCACTGGTTGCACCGGGCCATGCGGATTGGCGCCTGTTTCTGGCCAAGGCGCGCGCCAACCGTTCGTTTCAGGCCGGCGCTGCGATCACGCTGGTCGTCATCGCTGTTGCGGCACTCTCACTGTTCTGGACGCCGTGGGACGTGACCAAGTTCAACGTGCCAGACCGCCTGCAGGGCCCGTCATGGGCGCACTGGTTCGGCACCGACCATTTCGGCCGCGACATCCTCTCCATGGTGATGGAAGGCAGCCGCAATTCGATCGCCGTCGCGCTCGTCGCCGTCGGTATCGGCATGGGTATCGGCGTGCCGCTCGGCTGCTGGGCAGCGGCCAAACGCGGCCTTGCCGACGAAGTGCTGATGCGCACCTCGGACGTGATCTTCGCCTTCCCGGCGCTGCTTTCGGCGGTGATGATCACCGCCGTCTTCGGACCGGGCGCGATCAACGCGATCATCGCCATCGGCATCTTCAACATCCCGGTCTTTGCCCGGGTGGCGCGCGGTGCCGCGCTCTCGCTCTGGCCGCGGGAGTTCATCCTGGCCGCCCGCGCCAGTGGCAAGCATGCCGGCCGCATCACCATCGAGCACATTCTGCCCAACATCGCCAACCTGCTGCTGGTGCAGGGTACCATCCAGTTCTCGCTCGGCATCCTCGCGGAAGCAGGGCTGTCCTATGTCGGGCTTGGCGCCCAACCGCCGGCGACAAGCTGGGGCCGGATGCTGTCGGAGGCCCAGACCATGATGGCGATCGCTCCGCAGATGGCAATCGCGCCCGGCGTTGCCATCATCGTCACCGTACTCGGCCTCAACCTGCTTGGTGACGGCCTGCGCGACATCTTCGATCCGCGCTTGCGGCGGGAGCGCTGAGGCGTGGCACCGGTTCTCGACATCGTCGGCCTCGATCTTTCCATCGGCGGCCGGCCGATCCTGAAAGGCATCGACCTTTCCGTCGCGCAAGGCGAAATCCATGCCCTTGTCGGGGAAAGCGGCTCCGGCAAATCCATGACCGCGTTGACGATCATGCGCCTGCTGCCGCATGGCGCCGCAGCGTCCGGCCAACTGCTGTTCAACGGTCAGGATCTGCTTGCCGCTACCGAACCGCAGATGTGCGCGCTGCGCGGCGATGACATCGGCATGGTGTTCCAGGAGCCGATGACCGCGCTCAACCCGGTCAAGACCATCGGCGAACAGGTTGCCGAAGGCATCCGCCTGCACACGGGCGCTAGCGCGGCCGAAGCACTGGACCGGGCGCGCGGCATGCTCGA
This sequence comes from Roseitalea sp., assembly GCA_041752455.1. GTDB lineage: Bacteria > Pseudomonadota > Alphaproteobacteria > Rhizobiales > Rhizobiaceae > JBGSWL01. The sequence goes on from JBGSWL010000010.1 coordinate 42,053, forward strand.
CCGGGTCGGCCTGCCGGAAAAGCGCTTTGCCTTGACCCGTTATCCGCACGAACTCTCCGGCGGGCAGCGCCAGCGCGTGGTGATCGCCATTGCCTGCGCCCTGAACCCGAAACTCCTGATCGCCGACGAACCGACCACCGCGCTCGATGTCGTGCTGCAGGCGCAGATCCTCGATCTGCTGCGCGAACTGGTCGAAGAGCAGCGCATGGGCCTCGTGCTGATCAGTCATGATCTGGGCGTCGTCGCCGACATGGCTGACCGCATCACCATTCTGAAGGAAGGCGCGGTGCAGGAAGCCGGCAAGGCAACCGATGTGCTGCTGGAACGCAAGCATCCCTACACGGCGCGCCTTGCCGAAGCGTCGACCCACGTGCCGCAATGGACCAACCGCAAAGCCGAGCCGGGAGAGCCGCTGCTCACGGTTTCCGGCCTCAAGCGCGACTATCCGGGCAAACGCACCAGCCTCTTTGCGCGCGGCGAGCCGTTCCGCGCTGTCGATGATGTCAGCTTCTCGATACCGGCCGGCCGCTCGGTCGGCCTTGTCGGGCAATCGGGCTGCGGAAAATCGACGCTGGCGCGGCTCATCCTCGCGCTCGACCGACCAACCGGCGGCACCATCCACTTTGACAGCATTGAAACGACGGGCGCCAACGAGACGACGCTGCGCCGGGCGCGCCGTGAGATGCAGGTGGTCTTCCAGGATCCCTACGGCTCGTTCGACCCGCGCTGGACGGTCGAACACCTGATCTGCGAACCGCTGCACCTGCTCGACCGGCAACCATCTCGCGCCGAGCAACGCGAGAAGGCCCTGTTTGCGCTGGAGGAAGTCGGCATGCCTGCAGACGCCCTGACGCGCTATCCGCACGAGTTTTCCGGCGGCCAGCGCCAGCGCCTTGCCATTGCCCGCGCCATCATCACCCGGCCGAAGCTCGTCGTGGCCGACGAGCCGGTCTCGGCGCTCGATGTCTCGATCCGCGCCCGCATCCTCGATCTCTTTGCCAAGCTGAACGATGATCTCGGCATCGCCTTCCTGTTCATCACCCATGATCTTGCTGTCGCGCGCGCGATCACCCATGAGGTGATGGTGATGGACCATGGCCGGATCGTCGAAACCGGCCCGACGGCGTGCGTCCTCGACCATCCGCAAAGCCCGGCAGCGCAGCGTCTCGTCAAGGCTTCGCCGGACCTTGAAAAGGCACTGGCGCGGCGGCTGATGGCCTAGACGACCAACGCTACGACCGCGACACCAAGCCAGCCGATCAGCATCGCCCGGTCGAACACATCCAGCGCCCGGTCGATATCGGCGGCGCGTGACACCGTGCGCCCCGCCGCGTTCATGAAGGGCTCGTTCGCCACATCGTCCTTGTAGATGCGCGGCCCGCCAAGCGCCAAGCCCGTCACTGCCGCCATGGCGCTTTCCGGCCACCCGGCATTCGGCGAGCGGTGCAGGCCCGCATCACGCAACACAATCTGCGCCCGTACGGCAAATGCCGAGAACCCACCTGCGGCCAGGATCATCAGCGCCGTCAGCCGCGCCGGCACCCAATTGGCCAGATCGTCGATCTGCGCCGATGCCCGGCCAAAGGCGAGATGGCGTGGTGTCTTGTGCCCGATCATCGAGTCGGCGGTGTTGATCACCTTGTAGGCAAGAAGGCCCGGCAGGCCGAACACCAGATACCAGAACGCCGGGGCCACAACGCCGTCGGATGCATTTTCCGCAAGGCTTTCGATCGCGGCGCGGCTGACACCGGCAACATCGAGCCGTTCCGGATCGCGCCCGACGATCATCGAAACGGCCTTGCGCCCGCCCGCCAGACCTTCCGTGCGAAGGCCGCGCGCCACCGCCGACACATGTTCGGCCAGTGATTTCTGCGCCAGCAGAACCGCCACGATGATGATCTCGGCGATGGTCCCGGCAAAGCCGCCAAGCCCCAGAAACCCGTGCAACAGATGTCCGCTGATGATGGCGCCGAGAATCAAAAGGGCAATGGTGGCAAAGCCCGCCTTCTCGCGCGTTTCATGGCTGTCGGTCTCCCGGTTGAGCCGCCGGTCCGCCCAACCGATCAGGTTGCCGACCCACACGACCGGATGCGGCAGGCGACGCCATAGCCAATCCGGATCGCCAACAATGCGATCAAGGACGAGCGCTGCTAGAAGAACAGCCGCCGTGCTCATCGATAGATCACCTCTCTCAGCGCCGCATCGAGCCGTGCAAAATCCGTCTCGTCGGCAGGCAGGCCGAACCGAAGCCAGGTCGGCGCATAGGAAAAGCCGCGCACGAGGATGTGCTGCTGCGCCAACGCCTGCCGGATCGCCCCCGCATCCACATGCGCCACCGTCACAAACAGGTCAGTCGCCCCGACCAGCGAAAAGCCATGGCGCTCCAACATGTCCTCAAGGACCACGCGATCCTGCGCCAGCCTATGTCGTGTTGCGTCAATCCACGCGATGTCATTCATGGCAGCGGCACCGATCGCCAATGCCGGGCCGGAAACGGCCCAGGGACCAACCATCGCGGCAAGTTGCGTCATGGTCTGCGCCTCGCCAATGGCAAAGCCGAGCCGCAGGCCGGCAAGACCGAAAAACTTGCCGAACGATTTCAGGACAACCAGGCCCGACCGCCCGGCGAGCGGTACAAGCGAATCCTCCGGCATCACATCGCCGAACGCTTCGTCGATGATCACGACCGTGCCGGTTGCGAGCAACGTGGTGACCGCTGCCGGATCGACCATCCGCCCGTCCGGATTGTTCGGGTGTCCGGCGATGATGACGCTGTGCCCATCCCCGGTTGCTTCGTCGAGGCAAGAGATCGTATTAACCGCCCGATCGGCCAGTTCGAAGGTCTGTGCGTATTCGCCGTAAGCGGGCGAAACGACAGCAGCATCGCGCCCGGCAAAGAGATGCGGCAGCCATTGCAGGATCGCCTGCGTCCCCGGCGCTGCAGTAACACCCGCCCCGACCGGCACACGATAGTAGCGGCGCGCCGCCTCGATACAGGTGTCGAGTGCCGCCCGGTCCGGCAATCTCGACCACGTCTCGGCGGAAAGTTCCGGGACCGGATACGCAACCGGGTTGATCCCGGTCGAAAGGTCGAGCCAGTCGGCGCGCTTGCCGCCATGGGCAGCAATCGCCGCATCCAGCGCCCCGCCATGTTCGATTGGCGCGCTCATGCGTCTGCCCGGTCGATGACATGCAGATAGCTGCCGAACACCCGCCCGCGGCACAGCCCGAAAGTCCCGAGATCGGCGCCCGTCGCATCGCTTGCGGCAAACAGGCGTCCGCCCCCCGCTTCGGTCACGGCGCTGGAATAGTGAAACTCGTGGCCGTTCAGCGGCATGTCCCAGAAAAACCCTGTTCCCGGCAAAGCCGAGATGCGACGGTAGCCGAGATGGCGCTTTCTTTCGGCAAAACTCGTCACCAGCGGCAGGTGCCCGGTCATCGCATGGGCCATGCCATCGGCATCGATCAGCGCATCGCCCAGCACCATGTAGCCGCCGCACTCGCCATAAGCCGTCGCGCCGCGCGCCACGGCCGATGCCAGCCCGCCTTTGAACCGTGATGCCGACGCAAGCGTCTCCGCATGCAGTTCCGGATAGCCGCCCGGCAAAAACACCGCATCGCAGTCATCGACCGGTGCCTCGTCGGCAAGCGGCGAAAAGAAGGTCAGGCTTGCGCCGGCATCGCGCCAACCGGCGAGCATGTGTTCGTAAGCGAATGCGAACGCCTGGTCCCGGGCAATCGCAATCCTCTGTCCCGGCGGCGGCAATGCGGACGGCGAACCAGCCGGGACAGCCGATCCTGTCGCAATCGCCACGAGCCGATCCGGATCGACGCCTGCCGCGACAATCCCTGCCGCGCGGGCGATGAACGCCTCGATCCCGTCAAGATCACCCGCCTGCACCAGCCCGAGGTGGCGCGACGGTAACGCCAACGTTGCATCGTTCCTGATGACGCCGAGTACGGCGATACCGGTCGCTGCCATGCCGTCGCGCAGCATTGCTTCATGGCGTGGCGAGCCGACCCGGTTCAGGATGACGCCAGCGACCGCCACATCGTCGCGGTGCGTCGCATATCCCCTCGCGATTGCCCCGACCGATTGCGAAAGCCGCGCACAATCGATCACCAGCACCACCGGCATGCCAAGTTGCGCAGCCAGATCGGCCGGGCTCCCGGTGCCATCGGCGGCGCCGTCGAAAAGCCCCATCATCGCTTCGACCAGCAGAAATCCGTCGCCGGCCTGCCGTTTGGCCAGCGCTGCGATCAGCGCCGGGCGCATCGCCCACGGGTCAAGGTTGATGCAGGGCCGCCTCGCCGCCAGCGCCTGAAACTGCGGATCAATGTAGTCAGGCCCCGCTTTGGCCGGCGCCACATCATGC
>JBGSWL010000011.1:0-15402 GCA_041752455.1 Roseitalea sp.
ATGCCGGGCCGGACCAGTTGGGTGTAGCGCCCGGGGCGACAGTGACCTTGGACGGCACCGGATCAAGCGATCCCGAAGATGACCAGATCACCTACCTTTGGACGGCGCCGGAGGGCGTCACGCTGTCTGACCCGACAGCGCTGAAGCCGACCTTCACCGCGCCGACGCCCGAGCCGGGCAGCGAAGCCATGACCCTGAATTTCTCATTGGTGGTCAATGACGGGGAAGCCAGCAGCGAGGCCGACACCGTGCAAGTCACGGTCAAGCAACTGGTTCAAACATTCGTCAAGTTCAATGGTGCCAATCCCATCACTGTGAATGTTGGAGACACTTTCGAAGTCACTGGCAGCGCTTCGGAAAGCAAAGCTAGCATTGAATGGCAGTTTGACGGCCTGGATCGGCTTGGTTTGACTACACATACCGGCATAGCAGAATATTTCGATGGGTGGTTTACAGCGCCAACATCACTGACAAACGGGCTTTCTGAACAGGAATTTGAGATCAAGGTTACAGCAACATTTGATAGCGGCAATCCTTCGGCCGAGGGAATGTTGAAGGTCATCGTCAAGGGGCCGCTGAAACAAGACCAGACGGTCACCTTCACCAGTGACGAACCAACCAATGCAGTCTTTGGCGGGACCTATGCGCCGACGGCCAAGGCGACGTCAGGGCTTCCAGTGAGCTTGTCCACGGTCAATGCAGGATCGCAAGATGCCGCCGCTTCTCCAAGCCCGGCGCCATCATCTGCTTGCAGTATCAGCAACGGCGTCGTCTCTTTCACCGGCGTCGGCCAATGTACGGTCTATGCCAGCCAATCGGGCGGTGAAAACCACAACCCTGCGCCGCAGGTGACCCAGAGTTTCATGGTCGGCAAGGCGCCGCAGGTCATCTCATTCGACAAGCCTGATGATCGGGTATTCGTGCTGAACGAGATCTTCGACCTCACGGCAACAGGCGGCGATTCCGGTAATCCGGTGACGTTTGGTTCCGGTGGAGACGATGCCTGTGCGATCATGGAAGGCTCCACGGTCATGACCATCTCTGCCGGTGTTTGCGAAATCATCGCCGAACAGGATGGTAACGAGAATTATGAGGCAGCCGAGCCCGTGACCCGGTCATTCTCCATCGGCAAGGCAGAGCAGACCATCGCTTTTGACCAGCCCGCCGACCAGACCTTCGTGGCCGATGGCACGGTTGCCTTGGCAGCCTCGGGGGGCGCGTCGGGCAATCCCGTGGTGTTCACGTCCGACACCGCCTCCGTCTGCTCGGTTGCAGACGATGTCGCAACCATGCTTTCCGCCGGCAATTGCACGATCACCGCTAACCAGGATGGTGACGAGACCTACAGTGCGGCTGACCCTGTCAGCCGGTCCTTTGCCATCGGCAAGGCCGCCAACAGCGTCAGGTTCACGTCTCCGGCACCTTCCCGTGCACAGACCGGTGGCTTGTTCACACCGTCCGCAACCGCCGACTCGGGCCGGACCCCTGTCATCGCCGTCGATCCGTCCAGCGACGGCATCTGCTCCATGGCGAGCAGTGACGTGGTGTTCGAGGGTGCCGGCCAATGTATCTTGGTTGCAACCGATGAAGGCGACGACCAGTACGGCCCTGCCGAGCAAGCCAAGATGAGCTTTGCCATCAATGATCCGCTCGGTATCACGCCATCGGAAGGCGAATTGCCAGCGGCTGTTTTTGCGCTCTCCTACAGCGTGCAGTTCGCGGGCCATGGCGGTTGCGGCAACCCGACCTTTGCCGTCACCGGCGGCACCTTGCCGGACGGCATGGCATTCACGCCGGATGGCATGTTGACCGGCACGCCCGGAACCGAGGGCAGCTTTGCCTTCACGGTCACGATGTATGACGGGACCTGCGGCGGGGACAATGCGCGTCAGTCTGCAAGGTCTGAAAAGGCCAGCATTGACGCCGGTTCAACGATGTCGGCGGAGTACACGATTCTCGTTCTCTCCAATCCGGACTCCGACGCGATTGAAGAGACCGCGATGAGCGCATCGGAAGTATCCGCCATCACCTCCGGTGAGGTGATCGTGGATGTCGTCGCCGATGCCGGTGCGGCAGGTTTCACGGACGCGCCGCCGCTTGTCACAGCCTATGGCCAAACGGGCGCCATGGTCATCATCGGCAAGCAGGCGCGCCTGGCGTCTCCGGGCCATGATGCCATCGACCGGTTGACCGCCGAGGAGCGCAGGGCGATAGCGGGCCGTTCCGGCGGCAGCATTCCCGGTCTCTTTGCTTACGCCGATGGCGGTGCAGCGGCCGCTGATGCCGTTGACCCTTCGCGGTTCCAAGGCTGGACGTCGTTGCGCTACACGCATCTGACCACCAGCACGTCCCTGAACAGCCTTGAAGGCGGGCAATGGAACGGCCTCGCCGGCCTCAACATCCGCATGAATCCGCAATTGGTCGTCGGTGTGTTCGCCGGATATGAAACGATGCGCTTCGAAGATGCCGGAACGGCCGAGTTCTCGGGCAATGGCTTTACGGGGGGGCTTTACGGTCTCTGGCGGCCACAGAACGGCTTGCGCTTCGATGCGCAGATTTCGGCGACCCGGTTGGGCTATGACGCCGAAAGCGGCGGCGTGACAGGCGCGTTTGATGCAACCCGCATGATCGCTGCCGGCGGTGTCACCGGGTCGATGAACCTCGGCGCCATGCTGCTGGAGCCGAGCCTGCGCGCTACCGCCGTATGGGAAAACCAGGACGGCTACACCGACAGTGCCAGCACCGCCCACGACGGTCGCTCATTCCACTTCGGCAAGATCGCGGCAGGCCTCAAGGCCTCGACCAGGATCGATCTTGGCGAGGGCAGGTCAATTTCGCCCTATGCCGGTGGTTCTCTCGACTATCGCGTCTCCGGCGGCGAAACGACGGCAACGCTTGAGGCCTTGGACGACTTTTCGGCGACGGTGAGTGCAGGCTTCAACGCAAGGATCAACAAGGCGACCACGCTCGGTTTCGACGCGAATGTTTCCGGGCTTGGCCTTGAGGATGTGATGCTCTGGTCGTTGCGTGCAAGGCTTGGCATCGAGTTCTGATGAACGCTTGCGGCAGGGAGAGCGAGGGAACTGTCAGAGAAAACAGGCCCCTCGCGGGCGAGGGCGGGCTCAAAGCGTTCGGGCACGAGCAAAAGCAGCCCGTTTGGGTGTTTCAAGACGTCGTCCAGTTGATTTCCGTGCAAGTTTGACCCGGTCTGGCCGATAATTTCCTTCGAAATTTGACCCTGCTGGTTTCCCCCGGTCGGCGCATGGCGGGACAAAGGAGCAGATTGAGCGTGTCGAATTTCGATGGAAGAACCGGTCAAATTTACCTGGAAATCAACATAGTTCGCGTTGGCCTGACAGCGCCTTTCGGGCGAACAGGCTGATTTCGCAGACGTCGACTGACGAGAATGCGAGGCTTAAACGTAGCCTTGCACGCGCATGAGATGGATATGCGCGATGGCCGCCATCAGCGCCAGCCGCATGGTTGCGGCCGTCCCGATCCCGACAATCTGGTCGTCATCGGGTCCACGCAATTCGCGGAAGGTGCATTTCCAGCTCGAATTCGAACGCGGGTTTGCATAACCGTCCAGTGTGATCGCCCAGCCCGGATAGTGGTCGCCGACAACGCGGATCGCCTCTTCCGTGCTCACAAGCAGGCGGCCAGACAACGTGTCGTCTCCTCCCAGCAAAAATGATATGCGCGCTGCCAGCGCCGGAACAAAGTCGGCGGACTGTTCCAGTTCGTCCTTCAGACTGCTGATGTCTTCGCCATTCACGATTTCTCTCCTCCTTGTGGGCTCGACTGGACACTATCAGACACGCCGGTCCGCGTGTTGACCCGAATCAATGCGCCGCGCTGACCCCGAGCAGATCATCCTCATGACGCAATCCTTGGAGGAGGGGGCCGATGTCCGCAGTACCAACACTATCCGACCGTCAACATGTCATCTGGTTTGAGGAATTGTCGCGCGGCGACGTCGCGCTTGTCGGGGGAAAGAACTCGTCGCTCGGTGAAATGGTCCGCCGATTAGGCGAGAAGGGTGTCAGCGTTCCGGGCGGTTTCGCGACCACGGCCGATGCTTTCCGCGCTTATATCGAGCACAACGGCCTGAATGCCTTCATTTCTGAGAAGGTTGATGCGTTGGAGAGCGGGCGCATCACGCTACATCAGGCCGGTCAGTCGATCCGTGACGCGATCTTTGCCGGCCGATGGCCGCAACCGATTGCCGATGCAATTCTCGTCGCCTACCGGGAACTGGGCCGGCGTTCGGGCACAAAAGAGGCGTCTGTCGCGGTTCGCTCATCAGCTACAGCCGAGGATCTGCCGGAAGCGAGCTTTGCCGGCCAGCAGGAAACCTACCTGAACGTCGTCGGTGATGCGGGGCTCCTGGAGTCCTGCCGCCGCTGTTATGCCTCCCTCTTTACTGACCGGGCGATCACCTACCGTCGCCTTCAGGGTTTCGACCACACGCAGGTGGCACTGTCGGTCGGCGTTCAGATGATGGTGCGATCTGACATTGGCGGATCCGGTGTCCTCTTCTCGATCGACACCGAGAGCGGCTATGACAAGGTGGTACTGATCACCGCCGCCTGGGGCCTCGGTGAGAATGTCGTGCAGGGAGCCGTCGATCCGGATGAGTACCAAGTCTACAAGCCGTTCCTTGCCGATCCCAAACTCATCCCCATCGTTGAAAAGAAGCGTGGCGCCAAGGAGATCAAGATGATCTACGGGCGCGGGACCGGCCATGGCGCGCCGCTTACCCGCAATGTCCCGACATCGAAAGCCGAGAGAGCGGCCTTCGTGCTGAACGACGAGGAAATCCTCGATCTCGCCCGCAAGGCCGTGACAATCGAACAGCACTATGGCCAGCCGATGGACATCGAATGGGCCAAGGACGGTGAAACCGGCAGACTTTATATCGTTCAGGCGCGGCCAGAGACAGTTCAATCGCGGCGCGGCAATGCCACCATGAAGAGCTACAAGGTGGAGAAGAAGGGCAAGACGATCCTCAAGGGCCTCTCGGTCGGCGGCGCGGTCGTCACCGGCACGGTCTGCATCATCGAGCATGCGCGCGACATCGACCGATTCATCGACGGGTCCGTTCTCGTCACGTCGACGACGGACCCGGACTGGGTTCCGATCATGAAACGGGCGTCCGCTATTGTCACCGATCATGGAGGACGCACATCCCATGCGGCCATTGTCAGTCGCGAACTTGGCCTTCCCGCTGTTGTTGGGACAGGAAATGCCACTCACGTACTGCACGACCATCAGGATATCACGGTCTCCTGCGCCGAGGGCGACGAGGGTTACATCTACGAGGGATTCGCCGAGATCGAGGAAACCGAGCTCTCGCTCGACCACGTGCCGGATACCAGAACCGGCATCATGCTCAACATGGCAAGCCCTTCGACAGCCTTCCGCTGGTGGCGCTTGCCGATCAAGGGCGTGGGCCTGGCGCGCATGGAATTCGTCATCAACAACGTCATCCGTGTGCACCCGATGGCGCTCGTCCATTTCGACAACCTGAAGGACGAGGCGGCCAGGGACGAAATTGCCTCAATCACGTCCGGTTACGCCGACAAGCGCGACTACTTCGTCGACAATTTGGCGCGCGGCCTCGCGCGCATCGCGGCACTCGCCTACCCGGATCCGGTCATCATCCGGATGAGCGACTTCAAGACAAACGAATATGCAGACCTGCTCGGCGGGCGGCAATTCGAGCCTGTCGAGGAGAATCCGATGATCGGGTTCCGCGGCGCATCGCGTTACTACTCGCCAAACTATCGGGAAGGCTTCGATCTTGAATGCCGCGCCATGAAGAAGCTGCGCGAGGAACTGGGCTTCACCAATGTCATCATAATGATCCCTTTCTGCCGCACGATCGAAGAGGCCGACAAGGTGCTTGGTGTGATGGCCGAAAATGGTTTGAAGCGCGGCGAGGACGGCCTGGAGGTCTATGTGATGTGCGAAATCCCGTCGAACGTCATCATGGCAGAGGAGTTCTCCGACCGGTTCGACGGCTTTTCCATCGGCTCCAATGACCTGACCCAGCTGACCCTCGGCATCGACCGCGATTCCGGCGAGCTGGCTTCAATATTCGACGAACGCAATCCGGCCGTGCTCTGGATGATCCGCGAGGTGGTCAAGCGCGCCCACGGCAAGGGCCGCAAGGTCGGCTTCTGCGGCCAAGCGCCGTCCAACTCGCCGTCCTTTGCACGGCTGCTGGTGGACGCAGGGATCGACACGATCTCGGTCACGCCGGACAGCTTCCTTGATGTGAAGACGCATGTGGCGGCGGCGGAAAGCGGAGGTACTGTCAGAGAAAACCGGGCTTGAGCGGGCGAGGACGGTTTCGTGACGTTCGGACATGAGCGCGAACAGCCCGATTTGCAGCTTCAATACTGTTGCTTTCCGAGCAAAACTGTCTTGTCCGGGCCGATAATTTCCATCGAGATTTGACCCTGCTCGTTTCCCCCGGTCGGCGCGGGACGGGACGAGGGAGCAGATTGAGTGTGTCAAATTTCGATGGACAACCGGTTCGACTAGGCGTGGAAATCAACATTATTGTTACGCCGAGAATATTTTTAAGTGTGAATGCCGGTTCAATACATGGTGCAATGTGATAGCCTTCATTGGCCTCACCTGTTAAAAAAGCGATGAGGGGAAGACTGCATGAATATTATGAGAATTGTGGCGGCGACCATGTCGGCTTTTCTATTGGCCGGACCGGCGTCTGCGCAGGATGGCGGCGGCGAGTTCGTCGGCGTCGCGCAGCGCTTTGTTGTAAGCGTTGACGCGAAGCGGCCCGCACCGGGCAAAGTCGGTCGATCCGTCGGAACAACGCCCAACTCAGAGGCCCCTGTCTCCACGGACGACATCAAACCAAGTCACGGCGATGAGGCAGGTTGCATCCGCAGCAACAGCGGAGGCTTTGGTGCCGGAAACATCCTCCCGGGCGGCCACGGCGGCGTCGCCACCAGCGGTGGCGGCGGCGGTAGCGGCGGTAGTGGAGGAAGCGGTGGTGGCGGTGGAACCCATATCAATCCTCCGGCATCCAGCTGTCCTCCACAGGCCCCGATCCCGATGCCATTCTAGAGGTGGCGCGGTTTTTCGTTTGAAATTGGGCTTTGTCAGAAGAAGCCGGGCTTGAGCGGGCGAGGGCGGTTTCGTAGCGTTCAGACATGAGCGCGATAGTCTGTTTTGCTATTGCAAGACCTCGCCCGAGATCATCCGCCTGGCGGTGATGATGGTTGTCCGGTTCCCGCTGTCGCCCCGGAATGTGGAGGTTTTCCTCCATGAGCGGGCGATGCTGCGGTTCCGGCGGATGCGAAGTTTACAGAAGTTTGCGGCCGTCCATGGCTCGGTCCACAACCACCCGCCGGGTCAGGCCCGAGTGCATGCTTCAACCAGGAACGCCACCTCTACAGCCGCCAAGACTTCAAGGAAAGCCGCGCCGCTGATCTCGCCGAGTGATGTCAGCTTTTCGCGGCCTGAGGGAATGCGTAACTGGCAATCAGGGAATGGTTCGAGTTTGTCTGACAGCATCGGGTTCTCCGATCCGTCGGCAAGCTTGCAATCCGGATTTCAGACATGCAGTTTACCAATAGTCGGAAAAGCCGACGAAGCCTTGCCACGTCGAACGAAACCAAAATGCTGGAAGCCTGGTTCAAGCAATGAAGAGCTTTTCGATTTCAAGGCATCGTCTGAGCGTCACCTACCAAGGCATTGGGCTCCGCCTTGATGAATGGCGCCGTTCCTTGCGGATCGCGACGGGTTATGCAATGCGCCCGGCTCTCAACCGCTGGCGCTTCGTTGCCGTGACCGGAAGTTGCGGAAAGACGACCACGACCGGGTTGACGGCATATCTGGTGGACGCTCCATCCCCCCAACTCCTCACGTACGGGCGGAACAATGCAAATGGCGCGGCGCAGGCCTTTTTCCGGCTGATCGGGCGTCGTCCGGCCACTGCAGTGTTTGAGGTGTCGGGACATGCGCCAGGTGCGATAAGGCACACGACCTCGCTGATCAGACCGAAAGTCGGTATCGTGACAGTGGTCGGGCTGGACCACACCACCGCATTCGGCCCGATCGAGGCGACTGCAGACGAGAAGATGAGCCTGGTCGCCGATCTTCCGGAAGACGGCTTGGCTGTGCTGAATGCTGACGACCCACACATCATGGAGCGGGCGTCGGTGACCGCCGCGCGCGTCGTCACGTTCGGCAAAGCCGAAACCGCAACGCTCAGACTTTTGCATGTCCATGATCGCTGGCCTGATCCCCTCACGCTCACATTGCGCTGGCGGGGGGAAGAATTCGAGGTTCGCAGCCCGATGATAGGCCTGCAGTCAGTCGGTGTTTTGCTGGCTTCGCTGCTTGCCGCGTTGGAGATGGGATATGACCGATCCTTGCTCGTTCAGCGGATCGCGCAATTTGAGCCGTTCATGAACCGGATGTCTGTCCACGGTACGCCCGACGACCGACGTTTCGTGCTCGATGCCTGGAAGGCACCGCAATGGACCATGAACACCTGCCTGGCATTTCTGGAGACGGTGCAAGCCCCGCGCAAGACGGTGGTTCTTGGAACGCTTTCCGACGTTCGTGGCAACACACGCCGCCGATACGAGGAAACCGCTCGTCGCGCGCTCGAGGTGGCCGACAGGGTTCTGTTCGTAGGCGCGGAAGCTGCTCGTGTGCGCAGATTGGTGCCCGAAGCGCCAGGGCGCTTGTTCATGATCGATCATATCAAAGATGCTCATCATTTCCTTCAGCAAGACCGCATTCCGGACGAGGTCATCTATGTGAAGGGAAGCCGGGCGGACCACCTCGAAAGACTCCTGCACGCAGCCCATACCGATATCGCTTGTTGGCGATATCGTTGTGGCAAGCGTTTCCAAGGCTGCTCATACTGCAGCCTTCTCCTCGGGCGGCAAATTCGTGACCGGCGCAGGTGCAGCACGTTGCCTTGGCTCACAGAGCAGCAAAGGCTACCCGTTTGATCTTTGAAATGCGGGGCTTGTTCAAATGTGCGGGATAGTCGGCATCGTCTCGGACGAGACTGCCGAAAATAGTCTCCAGAACGTCACCTCCATGCTCACGTCCATTTCCCATCGCGGACCTGACGACATGGGCATCTGGCAGGGCGCCAACATCACACTCGGACATTGCCGACTGGCCATTCTGGACACAAGTGTGCGTGCAGCCCAGCCGATGCTGACTGCCGACACCACAGGCGTGCTGGTTTACAACGGCGAGATCTACAACGCCGGCGAGCTACGCAGCGTCCTGATGTCCGAAGGATGTGTTTTGGAAAGCTCCGGGGATACGGAAGTCGTCCTGCAGGCGCTGCATCATTGGGGACCGGAAAAGGCAGTGCCACGGTTCAATGGCATGTTCGCGCTCGCCTATCTGGACCGGCGCGATACGTCGATTTGGCTGGCGCGCGATCGATTGGGCATCAAGCCACTGGCCGTTGCCAGCCGTGAAGGCAATCTGATGTTTGCCTCCGAGATCAAGGCGTTGAGTGCGCATCCGGCGTCCGGGGTTGCTGTGCGCGCAGCCATGATCGCTCGCTGGCTCGGCGAGCCTCGGGCGCAAGCACATCTGCTTCTTGCAGACGGTGTCGAGGAACTGCCTCCCGGCGCTCTGTGGCGCTATGCTGACGGGGACATGAGGAAGAGTTCCTACTTCGCAATTCCTGATGCGGTCGATCCCGACCGCATCGTTGCCTCGGGTTCCGCACGCGCTTCGCTTCTGGTGAACAAGTTTGCGGCGTTGATCGAAGAAAGTACCCTCATGCACATGGAGAGCGATGCTCCGCTTGCCAGCATGTGCAGCGGCGGCGTCGATTCCAGTCTCATTACCGCCTTGGCAAAGCGTGCGGCGCCAGACCTTGTCGCTTATGTCGCAGACCTCGTCGGAACAGGCGAAGCCGCCACAGCGCAAGAAGTGGGACGTCATCTGGACATTGAAGTACGCCAAGTGCCGTTGGGAAAAGAACAGTTCGTGCGCTCATGGCCGGAGGCAATCCACCACTCCGATGGGCCGCTTTTCCATCCCAGCGACATGGCACTTTTGGCGGTTGCGAATACCGCGCGTGCCGATGGCTTCAAGGTGCTGCTGACAGGTGAAGGTTCTGACGAACTTTTTGGTGGCTATCAGTGGCATTTGGCGACGCAGCGCCGATGGCAACGGGTGGAGGGCCTGAGGGGGCTTCTTCGGATGCCTGGTCGCAGACGCAGGGAAAGCCGATTGCGCAACTGGCTACCGTTTGCCTCGCCATGGCCGGATGGCACGACCCACCACAGAGTGCTTGTTGCCCATGGCGGGCATGCGGCACCTCGGCAGCGCGCCTTGATGCGACACTTGGCGCTTGTGAAGCCAGCATCGGAGCGGGCTCTGGCTGCTGTTTGCATGGACGACCTTGACGCGCACTTGCGCTGGCTACTGCACCGTCACGATCGGATGGGCATGGCGGCATCCATTGAAATGCGCGTACCCTTTCTTGAGAACCGACTGATCGATTTCGCTTTGCACCTGCCCGTGGGCGCAAGGATCAGACACGGTCGCGGAAAGTGGTTGGTCAAGGCGGTCGCCGAACGGCATTTGCCGCGCACGATTGTCCATGCTGCAAAGAAGGGCTTCCCGGTGCCTCCGGCCTATTGGAGCGGTTGCGAAAGCCTATTGGCGGATGGGCATCTGGAGCGTGTACTGGGCTGGTCTTACGAGGACCGGAAAGGGGTGATGGAGGACCTGACGCAAGATCGTCTGCTTGCTTTTCACCTGGTTTGCCTGGAGCTCTGGTTGGGACAACGGCTTGGCGGCCAAACCCCTGATGCGCAGGCAAGTCGTCTGCTTGCATCCTGCCAGGTCGGTCAATGACCTCAGACCGGTCTCTGACTTGTTGATTTCCACGCAAGTTTGACCCTTGCGAGCCTCGCGAGACTGTGCACGACGGACTGCGGAGAATTGTCCACTGGATGACAACCAAGCGCCCGACAGGGTCAATTTTGCATGGAAACAAGCCCTGTCCGTCACCGCCGTTTTGCGACCATGAACGGCCTTGCATCGCGGCCCTACGTGCCGTGGAACTCCACGGCGGTGATTTCAAAGCCAGCCGCGAGCATGGACGCCTGCAACTCACTTGCGGTGAAGACTGCGACAGTGGACGTGGCTTTGCCGACTATTCACATCACCGGAATAGCGAGGCGGAGAAACGGGCTCATCTCGCCCAGGCACGGCGTTTTGGAGATGAACAAGCCTCCGGGCGACAGCATTTCTCGGGCGCGAGCCAACGTGGCGTCGATATCCGGCACCAGATGCAACAGGTTCATCGCAAGCACCGCATCATAGCGCCCCGCGGCAAAGCGCCGATCTGTCGATGTGGCAGCCACGAAATCGGCATTTGCAAACCGCGCTGCGGCGAGGCGCTCGTTGGCGATTGCAATCATTTCAGGCGAAATGTCGGTGCCGGTGATGTGAGCGAGTCCGGGAGGCCAAGTTCAGGGCTGTCGTGCCGGTGCCGTAGGGCATGCTTCAACCAGCAGCGCCACTTCTGCAGCCGACAGAATTTCGCTTCGCGGCTTTTTGGGGTCAAGGAAAGCCGCGCCGCTGATCTTGGCCAGAGTGGCGCCAGCTTTTTGCGGCCTGAGGGAATGCGTTCCTGGCAATCAGAGGCTGGTTCGAGTTCGTCTGCCAGTACTGTATGCAGCCGCGCCGCTTGATGCCGATCAATGCACTGCTTGCGTCTATACGTAATGTCTTATATGCAAAAATATCTATTTATGCGAGGTTGGCGAGACAGAGCCGACCCGGTGGAGGAAACAGGAATGGACATTTCGAGACGCGGATTCATGGGCCTTGGCGCTGCCGGTATTGCCGGTGTCGCACTGCCGCTGGCCTCCGGCAAGGCCCGGGCGCAGGCGATCAAGACCAACGCCCGCATCGTCATCATCGGCGCCGGTGCTGCCGGCACGGCACTCGTCAACCGCCTTGTGCGGCGGCTGGATGGCGCGAAGATCACTTTGGTCGATCCGCGCAAGGAACACCTCTACCAACCCGGTCTGTCGCTGGTGGCGACCGGCCTGAAGGCGGCCAACTATGTGGTGTCGCAGACGACCGACTGGCTGCCGAACGGTGTCGAACTGATTGCCGAAGCGGCTGTCGGCATCGATCCGGTCACCAAGAAAGTGCGCACCTCCGGCGGCACGACGTTGGACTATGATTTCCTCGTCGTGGCGCCGGGCCTCGTGCTCGACAACAACGCCATTGCCGGTTTTTCGCGCGACCTGATCGGCCAGAACGGCATCGGCGCGCTTTATGGCGGGCCGGATGATGCGGCGCGCACGTGGCAGGCCGCGTCCAAGTTCATCGAGGAGGGCGGCGTCGGGCTGTTTTCGCGGCCGGAAACCGAGATGAAATGCGCCGGTGCGCCGCTCAAGCACACCTTCCTCGTCGAGGATCTGGCGAGCCGTGGCGCGGGCAAGGGCAAGTACGAAATGCACTATGCGGCGCCGCAGGGCGCACTGTTCGGCGTGCCGATCGTTGCCGAGAAAGTCCGCATGCTGTTCGGCGAGCGCGGCATTGCCACGCACATGCAGCATACGCTGAAAGCCATCGAGCCGGGCCGCAAGACGGCGACGTTCGAAAAGGCCGGGGTCGATCCGGTGACCAAGGCGGCGACGACAGAAATGGTGGAACTGCCGTACGACTATCTGCACGTGATCCAGCCGCAACGCGCCCCCGATGTGGTGCGCCAGTCCGGCCTGTCATGGGTCGACAAGTGGACCAATGAGGGCTGGGTCGAAGTCGACCCTCAGACCATGCGCCACATGCGCTTTCCCGAAGTCTTTGCGCTTGGCGATGTGGCCGGTGTGCCGAAGGGCAAGACCGCTGCCAGCGTCAAATGGCAGGTGCCGGTGGTCGAAGCGCACATGATCGCCGACATCGAGGGTACGATCTCCGACGCGCATTATGACGGCTATACTTCGTGTCCGCTGATCACCAAGGTCGGCCGGGCGATGCTGGTGGAGTTCGACTACAAGAACAATCTCGTCCCGTCCTTCCCCGGCGTGATCGCGCCGCTCGAGGAATTGTGGATCAGCTGGCTGATGAAGGAACTGGCGCTGAAGCCAACCTACAATGCCATGCTGCGCGGCGAAGCCTGAGGAGGGCGACATGAAAGAACTGACAGTCGGAACGCTGATTGCGGTGTTTGAGGAAATGTTCGGGCGCGGCCTGTTCTGGGCGATGGTGATCGCAGCGGTCGTGGTGACGCTTGCCTATCTGTTCGTGCTGTTGCGTGACCGCAGTGTTTCATGGCGCAAGTTCCTGTGGGCGCAGCTTTCCATGCCGGTCGGCGCAGTGGCGGCGATCGCCTTCGTTTTGGCGATCACCAGTTCGAAGCTCTCCGATCTCGGCGGGCCGGTGGATGCCATCGTCTTTCTCGGGATTGGCGTGATGGGAGCTGTCGGGCTTGCGATCCTGGTCTATACGGTGGAATCGCTGATCTGGCCTCCGCGCAAGCGGACGGGCGCCAAAGTCTGAACCAAGGCAAGACCTGACCAAAGCAGGATCTGTATCAAAGGAAGTGACGGGGATGACCATTGCCGAACAGGTCGCCATGCCGGTTGACCGTCTCGAACACTATCCTGTGACGTTCTTTGCCATTCCGATGGGCCTGTTCGGCCTGACACTGGCGGTCCGGGCTGCCGAGACAGTCTTTGCAACGGGCACGCAGGTCTCGCTTGCGGTGCTCACGGTTGCGGCGACGGTGCTGGCACTGATCTCTGCCGGCTATCTTGCAAAGATTGTGTTGCGGCGGAGCGCCGTCGTGCATGAGTGGAACCACCCGGTGCGGGTTGCGTTCTTTCCGGCGGCGTCGATCTCGTATCTGCTGCTGGCTGCAGCGCTGGTCGATGTTTCCCCCGCCGTTGCCAACATCATCTGGACCGGCGCCACCGTCGCGCAAGGCATTCTGGCGCTCTCGGTGATCAGCGCCTGGATCGGCCACCGGGCCTTCCAACCGGTGCACATGTCTCCGGCCTGGTTCATACCCGCGGTCGGCAATGTGATCGTGCCGGTTGCGGGAATGCCGCTCGGACACATGGACATTTCGTGGCTTTTCTTTTCGGCTGGGCTCGGCTTCTGGATCGTGTTGCTGACGCTGGTGGTCAACCGGCTGATGTTCCATGATCCGCTGCCGGGGCGGCTGGTGCCGACGCTGACTATCCTGATCGCCCCGCCGGCGGTCGCCTATGTTGCTTGGGTGCGGCTGACCGGCGAACCCGGCCCGTTCGGACTGATCCTGCTCAACCTTGCCTATGTGTTTGCGGCGATCGTTCTCACGCAGGCGGCCAAGATGCGCAACCTGCCGTTTGCGCTGTCATGGTGGGCGCTGTCGTTCCCGGTGGCAGCGGCTTCCATTGCCAGCTTCTCCCATGCGCGGGCAGCCGGTTCGGACAATCATGCCCTGATCGGGGCTGGCTTCCTGGTGGTTTTGGTGGTGATCGTGGCTGTCCTGGCCGTGCGGACCGTGCGGGCAATGCTGGCGAACCAGATCTGCGTCCCGGACTAGGCTGATCAGGCTGCTGCGCGGTCTGCCAGCCAGAGGTTCATGGCATCAATCGTGGCTTCGATCGTGCGGGCGACGCGGTGGACTGCCTCGGGGGCAACCGGTTTGCCTTCGGAGGCTACCCGCTCGATGGTGTCGCACTGACGGCGGGCGCGCTCGGCGCCAGCCGAGCCACACATGGATTTCAGCGCATGGGCGAGTTCGCGCACGGTGCCGTTGTCCGGCGTGACCGCTGCAACGGCAAGCGCCAGGCTTTCGACGCTCTCGCGGCCATGGGTCGCAAACAGGCGGAATACGGTTTCGGCCATGGTGTTGCCGCTGGCGACGCCCAGCGACTGGAACATGCCGAGCGTATCGTCCGACAGGAGCGGTGCCTGCTCGGCGACCGGCGCGCGGTTGGCAGATGTCTGCGGCCATGTGGCGGATTGGGTGTGGATGCCCTGCGACACGGTTTCGAGGAATGCCTGGATATCGGAAAGCGCGAAGGGCTTGGGAATCCAGACATCCATGCCGGCCTCGCGGTAGCGCTCTGACTTGTCGCCAAGCACATGGGCTGTCAGCGCGGCGATGACCGAACGGGGCGAACCGCGGGCAGCCTCGTCGTTGCGAATGATGCGGGCGGCCTCAAAGCCGTCCATGCCGGGCATCGAACAATCCATGAAGATCACGTCGTAGTCGCGGGCGGCGGCCATGCTGACGGCCTGAAGGCCGGACTCGGCCAGATCGCAGGCAATGCCGAAGGCATGCAGGGCCTCGGCCACGACTTCGCGGTTGACCGCGCCATCATCGACCGCCAGCACCGACAGGCGGCTGAAGTCGGGGAGGCGGGC
>JBGSWL010000012.1:0-48906 GCA_041752455.1 Roseitalea sp.
GCCGAGGGCTTCCGCCGCATCACCTATGCCTACGACCGGCCCGACGTCCTCGCCGTCTACACCACCCGGATCGAGGCGTCGCGGACGGACGCGCCCTTCCTGCTGTCGAACGGCAATCCGGTCGAGGCGGGCGACATCCCCGGCACCGACCGCCATTTCGCGGTGTGGCACGACCCCTTCCCCAAGCCGGCCTATCTCTACGCCATGGTCGCCGGCGACTTCGGCCGGATCGAGGATTCGTTCACCACCCTGTCGGGACGGGTGGTGAAGCTCGAGATCTTCGTCGAGCACGGCCGCGAGGATCGCGCCGACTACGCCATGGACGCGCTGAAGCGCTCGATGCGCTGGGACGAGGAGCGGTTCGGGCGCGAATACGACCTCGACATCTTCATGATCGTTGCCGTGTCGGACTTCAACATGGGGGCGATGGAGAACAAGGGTCTCAACATCTTCAACGACAAGTATGTGCTCGCCGATCCGCGCACCGCGACCGACCAAGATTATGCCAATATCGAGGCGATCATCGCCCACGAGTATTTCCACAACTGGACCGGCAACCGCATCACCTGCCGCGACTGGTTTCAGCTGTGTCTCAAGGAAGGGCTCACGGTCTATCGCGACCACGAGTTTTCCGCCGACATGCGCTCGCGTGCCGTCAAGCGGATTGCCGAAGTGCGGCTGCTGCGCGCCCATCAGTTTCCCGAAGACAACGGGCCGCTCGCCCATCCGGTTCGCCCGCGCACCTACCGGGAGATCAACAACTTCTACACGGCGACGGTCTATGAAAAGGGATCGGAAGTCGTCCGCATGCTGGCTACGATCCTTGGCGAAACCGGCTTTCGGGCAGGCATGGACCTGTTCTTTGCCCGCCACGATGGGCAAGCGGCGACGATCGAGCAGTTCCTCGCCTGCTTTGCGGACGCGACCGGCGAGGACCTGACGCAATTTGCCCTTTGGTACGACCAGCCCGGCACCCCCAACATCGCAGTGATGCCGCAGTGGCAGGAAGCCAACCACACGCTGTCGCTGGTCATCGAGCAGTCGCTCAGGGCGCCGGTCACCGGCCACACCACCAATCCGTTTCATCTCCCGCTCGCCTTCGGCCTCGTCGGCGCCGATGGTGAGGACATGGTCTGGAAGACTGCGACCGGGGCACGCGTCGAGAACGGTGTGATCCACCTTACGGCGCGCCGGACCACGATCAACTTCACCGGCCTTGCGGCGCGGCCGGTTGTCTCGCTGCTGCGCGGGTTCTCGGCACCTGTGACGCTCAGCCCGCGTCAGTCCGCTGACGACCGGCGTTTTCTCGCGCGCCACGACAGCGACAGCTTTGCGCGTTGGGAGGCGCTGAACAGCCTGCTGGTCGATCACCTGAAAAATGCAACGCTCAGCGTCCAGCGCGGCGAAGCGATCGATCACGATCCGGCGCTGAGTGAAATCTACGGAGCGGTCGCAGCCGACAGCAGCCTCGACAATGCCTACCGTGCGCTCTGCCTTACGCTTCCGGCTGAAACCGAAATCGCCCGCGAGATCGGCACGGACATCGATCCCGATGCGATCCACAGCGCGCATCAGAGCGTGGCCAGCCATCTGGCCCGCACCTGCGAAACGATTTTCGCGCGGATCCACCACGAACTGCAGCCGCGCCGCGACTATGCGCCCGATGCCGCCGGCGCCGGACGACGCGCGCTGCGTCAGGTGGCGACCGAAATGCTGTGCCGGGCGTCCGGGCACGCCGAGCACGCATTCTCCGCCCTCGCCGGTGCCGACAACATGACGGATCGGGCCCATGCCTTGATGCTCGTCGTGCATCTTGATGCCGACAATCCGCAAACTGCCGAAGCGCTCAACGCATTCCGTACCGAGTTCCGCAACGAGCCGATCGTGCTCGACAAGTGGTTCACGATCCAGGCCACGATCCCGCGCAGCGACACGCTGGAGCGGGTGGAGAAACTGACGAAACAGCCGGGGTTCAGTTGGGAAAACCCGAACCGGGTGCGGGCGCTGGTCGGCGCATTTGCGACCGGCAATCTCGTCGCCTTCAACCGGGCTGACGGCAGCGGCTTTGCCTTCCTGTGCCAGTCCGTGGCGCGGATCGATGCGGTCAATCCGCAAGTGGCTGCCCGGCTGATGACGGCGATGCGTTCGTTCCGGATGCTGGAACCGGTGCGGCGCGACGAAGCCCTTCGTTGCCTCAACCAGTTGGCGGCCCGCGAGCACTTGTCCGTCGATCTGCGCGACATCCTCGACCGGACGCTTGCGGGCTAAGTCGAATTTAACCAGCAAAGCGGGTGGACAGGCCGAATCACTTTTGATTCATTAGAGCCAGCTGCGATTCGGGGCAGCCGCGTTCGGGTCATCGCGTTTTCAACAAGCAAAATTCATCGGGGCTCCAGCGTTGGAGCAAGGCGGCACGTTCGTGTCCGCCGAGGGGAGTATTCGTGTCGGTCAGTCAGGCGGGAGATATCAAGGCGGGCGGCATGGTCGGACATGCACGGTTCCTTGCCGAGCCCGCGTTCCAGCGCCTCGTTGCGCTCGAACCCTGGTTGAAACGGGCAATACCGGTTCTGATCATCATCTTCCTGGCTGTGGTGTTTTCGGCGCGCACCGCCTCGCTGATGGCCGAGCGGGATTCTGCCGACCAGACGGCGCGCATGTTCCTGTCGCTTCTGGCCGATTCCGGTCAGGGCGCGCTGCGCGAAGCTGCAGCCAACGACATGATGCCGCAAACGCCGGCGGCCTATGAGCGGGTCCTGTCACGGACGCTGCCGACCGAAGCCCTGATCAGCGGGCGCATGTTCCTTGTGACCGATGTTGACGGCACGGTGATTGCGCAACGTGGCGGCGAGGACCGCATCGGCCAGAACACCCAGACATTCATCGAAGGCATGCAGCCGCTGGCGCTGTTTGGCCAGGGTGCCGGGGTGCTGGAGACCATCATCGACGAGCGGCCCTACCTTGCCGCAGCGGCGCGCATTGCAGACACCGACGCCCTGTTCCTGATCCTGCAGGACAAGGCCGAGATCTTTGCCTCCTGGCGGCGCCGGGCCTCGATGAACGTGACGCTGTTTGTTGCGACCTCGTCCATCCTGCTGGTGCTGCTTTACGCCTACTTTGCGCAGGTTGCGCGGGCGCACGAGGCTGACCTTGTCTATTGCGAAACGCAAAAGCGGGTCGATCTTGCATTGACCCGAGGCCATTGCGGATTGTGGGATTGGGATCTGGCGCGCGGCCGCATCTACTGGTCGCAGTCGATGTTCGAGATGCTGGGCTACCGGTCTGGTGACGAAGTCTTGTCGTTCGGCGAAGTGGCACGCTACGTCCATCCCGATGATGCCGACCTGTTCGACCTTGCCGAAAAGGCCGCGGCCCGGGATATCGTGCGCGTCGACCGGACCTTGCGGATGCGCCACGCCGAGGGATATTTCATCCGCCTTCGCCTGCGCACGGAAGCTGTCGAACATCCGGTGCACGGCATCCACCTCATCGGCATTGCCGTGGACATGACCGAACAGCACCGGCTGGCGGAACTGTCGCAGCTCGCCAGCGACAACCTGCAGGCGGCCATCGAAAGCACCTCGGAATCCTTTGCGCTATGGGACCGCGACGGCAAGCTCGTGCTCTACAATCACCGTTTCATCGAGCATAACGGTCTCGAAGAGGTTGTGCTTCAGCCCGGAATGGCACGCGCCGATGTGGATGCGCTGATCCGCACGCCGGTCAGTGAGCGGCGCATTCCCCATCCGCAGGAAGGCGGGACGGCAATCACCTGCGAACGCCAGATCGCCGATGGCCGCTGGCTGCAGATCAATGAGCGCGCCACCCCGTCCGGCGGGCGCATTTCGGTCGGCTCCGACATCACGCCCCTGAAAATGCAGGAAGAACGGCTGATCGTTTCGGAACGCCGACTGATGGCGACCAACCACGATCTGGTTCTGGCGCAACGCGCTGCGCTGGAAAAAGCCGTCGCGCTCGAGGAGATCAACCAGAAGTTCTTTGATGCCAAGGAGCGGGCGGAAGCGGCCAACCGGGCCAAGGCCGAATTCCTCGCCAATGTCAGCCATGAACTGCGCACGCCGCTGAATGCGATCATCGGCTTTTCGGAAATGATCCAGCGTCGCATCCTCGGGCCGATCGGCAATCCGCGCTATGAGGAATACATCGACGACATCCACGAGAGCGGTGCGTTCCTGCTCAATGTCATCAACGACATCCTGGAAATGTCGAAGATCGAAGCCGGGCGTCTGGTGCTTGACCGCGAGCCGATCGATCTGCAGCCGATCATCGAGGAAACGATGCAGATGACGGCGTTTCTGGCGCAGCCGAAGTCGATAGCTGTGGTGACGGAAATTGCACCCGGCATGCAGGTCGAAGCCGACCGGCGGGCGATCAAGCAGATCCTGATCAACCTGTTGACCAATGCCATCAAGTTCACCGGCGACCAGGGCCAGGTGCGCATTCGCGCCAAGTGCGTCGGTTGTGAAGTCCGGATCTATATCGAAGACAATGGCTGCGGTATTCCGGCTGCCGCGCTGCAACGGCTCGGCAAGCCGTTCGAGCAAGTCCAGAACCAGTTTTCAAAGAACCATTCCGGGTCTGGTCTTGGCCTTGCCATCTCGCGCTCACTGACAGAGATGCATGGCGGCGCGTTGAAGATCCGCTCGCGTGTCGGCCGCGGAACCGTTGTCTCGGTGCGCCTCCCATGCGCCACGGGCGACCACGAGGCAAAGCCGGACGCGGCGTGAGCCGGCCCGGCCTTTTTATTCTACAATCGCAGGTATGACGCGCTAGCGTTAGTTGCGGCCTTTGCCGTTGCGGTGACCGCCGCCCATCATCATGCCACCCTTGGGGAGCTCTTCCTTGCTGATGGCTCCGGAGTCGTCGAGGTCAAGAAGGGCAAACATCTTGGCCTGACGGTTGGCAAGCTCGACCTTGGTCACCGACTGGTTGCTGTCAATGTCAAAGCGGGCGAGCAGCATCGGCGCCATTTCGGAAGCGCGGCGACCGGGCAATGCCTTTTCCAGTTCGGCCGTCGTGATCGAGCCATCCTTGTCGGCATCTGCCGCGTCGAACCGTTCGATCATGCGCGCCGAAAACTCGGCCAGCGTGACCGATCCATCCTTGTCGGCATCCATGTCCTCAAAGCGCTGCATCATGCGGGCGCCGCGATCGCCGTTGTCTGCACCGCCACGGCCCCAGCCGCCGCGATCGTCCGCCAGCGTCGTGCCGGCTGTCATGGCGAGCGCAAGGCCGGCCAGTGTCATTGTCGTGAGCGTCATCTTCATCGTGTTCATCCTTTGCACCGATCGTCACCCCCGATGCATGCCCTTGGCGCGCTTCCCGTCACGCCGCAGGCTTGTGGTCACCGATCAGGTTGCGGAAAATCTCCGCAACCTTTTGCCGGTGGTCCTGCAAACGAAGCTGCACGTGGTCTGCCGATGGCAGATTGAGCAGCCCGCACAGGCGCTCGACCAACCCCTTCGGTGCGGTTTCCGGATCGAAGCGATCCGAGGTGCACAGCCGGAGCAGATGGCCGATGGCCGCATAGTCTTCGGTGGCAGACAGGAGCGTATCCCGATCTGCTTTCGACACCATGTCGTCTGCAAGCAAGGAAAGAATATCGGTTGCCCCTGCCCCGTGCAAATTAAGCTTTCGTAATGCCGTGAGACGGAAGAACTGGGCGATAAAATCGATGTCCGTGGTGCCGCCGGCCAGCCGCTTCAGATCCCAATCCCCGTGGGGCGGCTTGTCGCGCAGCAGCCGGTCACGCATGGCTGCGGCGTCAGTCCTGACCTTTTCGAGGTCCCGGTCAAGCGCGATCACTTCGTCCAATTCCCGCTCGACATCCGCGACCAGGCTCGGGTCGCCGGCGATCGGCCGCGCGCGTGTCAGCGCCATGTGTTCCCATGTCCATGCTTCTTCGCGTTGGTAGCGCCGGAACGCGGCCAGCGATGTGGCGAGTGGTCCCTTGTTCCCGGACGGGCGCAGGCGGAAGTCCACCTCGTAAAGAATGCCCTCCGCTGTCGGCGCGCTCACCGCTGCAATGAGGCGCTGGGTCAGCCGGGTATAATATTGCGACGGGGCGAGCGGCTTTTCGCCGTCGCTTTCGGTTGCCGTCTCGGGGTGATCGTAGAGAAGGATCAGATCGACATCGCTGCCTGCGGTCATTTCGCGCGAGCCAAGCCGCCCGAACGCCACGAGGCAGCAGCGGCCGCCCTCGATGCGCCCGTGTCGGCGCTCGACTTCCAGCACGGCTGATTGCAACGCTTCGGCGATCACAAGGTCGGCGATATCGGACAGCGCAAGGCCGAAGGCGCGCGCTGTCGCTGCGCCGGTCAGAAAACGCACGCCGACGAGGAACCGCTGCTCGGCAGCGAAGATGCGCAGGCGATCGAGCCGGTCCTCATGCACGCGCGCATCGCCCATGAAACCGGCGAGGCTTTCAGCCAGGTCGGCCTTGTCGGGAAGGCCTTCATAGAAGGCCGGATCCAGCATGCCGTCGAACACCAGCGGTCGCTTGGTGATGATTTCGGCAAGTCGCGGTGCTGCCGACAGGATGGTCATCAGCAACGACAGAAGCTGGCGGTTGGAGTGCAGCATGGAAAACAGCTGGATGCCGGTCGGCTGGCTTTTCAGGAAAGCATCAAAGCGCAGCAGTGAATCGTCCGGTTGTCCGGTGGCGGCAAAAGCTTCCAGAAGTGCCGGCGTCAATTCGGTCAGCCGCTCGCGGGCGCGCGCCGACTGGACCGCGCTGTAGCGCCCGAAATGCCACGACCGGATGATGTTCCACATGTCCGGCGCACGGCGGAAACCGATCTGCGTCAACGTTGCCAGCGTGTCGGGATCGGGATCATCGCCGGTGAAGGACAGATTGCCGCCGGCGGCAGCCAGCGTTTCACCCTCACGAAACAGCATGCCGAAGTGCCGTTCGACATTCTGCAGGTGGCCGAGCAGGGCCGTTCGAAACGACGGAAGGTCGGCAAAGCCTGTGAGCGCCGCGACCGGAAACAGGCCTTCCCGCGTGTCGGGCAGCGTGTGGGTCTGTTCGTCTCCGATCATCTGAACCGCATGCTCGCAGCGGCGCAGGAAGCGGTAGGCGCTCGCCATGTCGTCGCGCACGTCGGCGGCGATCCAGCCTTCGGCCGTCAGCCGGTCGAGCATCACAAGCGTTGCGCGGTGGCGCAGTTGCGGCGCGCGGCCGCCGGCGATCAATTGCTGGGTCTGGACAAAAAACTCGACTTCGCGGATGCCGCCACGTCCGAGCTTGATGTTGTGGCCCTCGATGGCGATACGCCCGTGGCCCTTGTGGGCATGGATCTGGCGCTTGATCGACTGCACATCGGCAATCGCCGCATAGTCGAGATATTTGCGCCAGACATAGGGCACCAGATCGCGCAGGAAGGCTTCGCCCGCGGCAATGTCACCGACCACCGGGCGCGCCTTGATCATGGCCGCCCGCTCCCAGTTCTGGCCGCGACCTTCATAATAGGCGAGCCCCGCTTCGACCGGGATCGCCAGCGGCATCGCACCGGGATCAGGCCGCAGCCGCAGGTCGGTCCGGAAGACATAGCCGTCGCCGGTGCGGTCCTGCATGATGGCGATCAGCCGCCGCACCAGTTTGGCAAAGGTGTTGCCGCTCTCGAGCAGGTCGGGATGGGTGAGGCCCGCTGGGCGCGGCTCGAAGAAGACGATCAGGTCGATGTCGGAGGAGTAGTTGAGTTCGGCGGCGCCGAGCTTGCCCATCGCCAGAACAATGAGGCCGCTGCCTTTCCCCGGATCGGCTGAGGCAGGGTCGGCAAGCACGACCTTGCCGGTGCGATGTGCGTCACGCAGCAGCCAGTTGACGGCGACCTTGAGGCAAAGTTCGGCAATCAGCGAAAGCTGAGCAGTCGTCTGCTCGACCGGCTGATGCTTTGCGATGTCGGCAAGGGCGACGAGCAGATGCGCACGGGCCTTGGCATGGCGAAGCGCTGCCTTCAGCTCGCTCTCGGTCATTATTGCCGGCGTTGCCTCGGCGGCAAGCTGTTCGAGTTGCGCGTTCAGGTGTGAGAGAAGCGCACCGGCGCCACTCCGGCAAAACGCCGCGGCGTCGTGCGGATTGCGGGCGATCAACTGGCCAAGGAACGGCGCATTGGCGGCAACAGCCGACAGGAAGTCAATGGCCGCGTCATTGTCGCCATCGCCTAGCGCCTCGCGCACCATCAGGCGGCAGCGCGCGGCAACGCCCGGGTCAGCGGCAATGGCCGGCAATGCAGCCAGGTCTGGTGTGTTCGGCGAAGTGGAATCTGTGCTGTTGTCCATGCCGGTCTTTTACGTGCCGACAGTCGTCGGGGGCAAGCGGGGCAGATCCGAGTCAGTTGCTCGGCGACTTGGGACCGACCGCTTCAACCGGAAAGACCAGGCTGGCCGCCAGTCCGCCGCTCGGTGCGGTTTCAAGCTCAAGGCTGCCGCCGTGCTGTCGCATGATCGCATCGACAAGGCTGAGGCCAAGCCCCGATCCCGGTTGGCTGCGGCTTTCGTCGAGCCGCACAAAACGGCGCACGGCACGCTTGCGATCTTCGGCGGGAATGCCTTTGCCGGCGTCGGTCACTGTCAGGCGGATCGTCCCGGCTTTGCTGGTTGCCGACAGCGTGATCGCGCTGGCCTCGCCAGCCTGCGGGTCAGTCCCGTACTTGATGGCATTGTCGACCAGATTGGTGAGAGCTTGGCCGATCAATTCACGCGAGCCGGACACGACCAGACCTTCGCGTACATCGCTGACCAGCGAGCCTCCGGCTTCTTCGGCGAGTGGCTCGTAGAGATCGGCGACATCGGCAGCGACCATGGCCAGATCGACCGGCGCTGCCTCGAACTTTGTATACCCGGCCTCGACGCGCGATATCTGCAGCATCGCATTGAAGATGCCGATCAGTTGATCTGCTTCGCCGACCATGTTCTCGATCGCGCTGCGCCAGGCTTGCGGGCTCTCGGCCTTGCGAAGCGCCTCTTCTGCCCGGTTGCGCAGGCGTGTCAGTGGCGTCTTCAGGTCGTGGGCAATGGAATCGGAGACTTCGCGCAAGCCGGTGTTGAGGTGCTCGATGCGCGCCAGCAGCGCGTTGAGGCTGTCCGACAGGCGGTCGAACTCATCGTTTGAGCCGCTGACCGGCAGGCGGCGCGACAGGTCGCCCGCGATGATGCCGGAACTGGCCTGCGATACCGCATCGATCCGTTTCAAAGCCCGGCGCCCGACAAAGAACCAGATCAGCAGGCCGCCGATACCCATCAGTCCGAGCGCCAGGGCCAGAGCCCGGCGAACCACCGTTCGAAACCGCTGCGGCTCGCCCAGATCGCGGCCGACGAGGATCAACAGGCCGTTCTCGAAGCGGAAAATCTGCGCCATCGCATGCGGCCTGTCCTTGTCCGCAATGATGTCGGGTTGACCGTCGCCATCGCCATTGGCGCTGTCATCGCGGCCGTCGCGAAAGCGGGTGTAGTAGAATGGCTCGCGGGTCCAGCCTTCGCTGTCGAGAACGCCGGGCTGCAGATCGCGGACATTTCCCGCAATGATGCGCCCGGTCGGATCGGCGACCAGATAGACGAAAGCGCCGGGCGCCCGCGCGCGACGGTCGATCGAGACCACCAATCCGCGCATGCCGGACCGCTGATAAACGGTGCCGAGGCTGGCGATCTCTTCCTGCACGGCGCGGCGGGTTTCGCCGATGAAGAAACCGGCCGCCAGCGACGTCATGTAGAAGACGAGCGCCACGGCGGTCAGGCCGAACAGCACAAGATAAAGTGCCGACAGGCGCACTGCCGTCGTTTTCATCATCGCGCGCAGGCCGCTTGCGATGGCCATTTGTCAGGCTTTCAGGATGTAGCCGGCGCCGCGCACCGTGTGGAGAAGCGGCCGGTCGAAGCCCTTCTCGATCTTGGCGCGCAGGCGCGAAACATGAACATCGATCACGTTGGTCTGGGGGTCGAAATGATAGTCCCACACCTGTTCGAGCAGCATGGTCCGGGTGACAACCTGACCGGCGTGGCGCATCAGGTGTTCGAGCAGCCGGAATTCGCGCGGCTGCAGGGTGATTTCCTGACCGGCGCGGATCACCTGTCGCGACAGGCGGTTCAATTCCAGATCGCCGACATGCAGGACGGTTTCCGCCTCGCCCTGCCCATTGCGCCGCTGCAGCACTTCAAGGCGAGCCAGAAGCTCGCTGAAGGCATAGGGCTTTGTGAGATAATCGTCGCCGCCGGCGCGAAGGCCGGTGACGCGGTCATCGACCTCGCCAAGCGCCGACAGGATCAGCGCCGGGGTGCGGTGGCCCTCGGCGCGCAATTGGCTGAGCATCGAAAGCCCGTCGCGACGCGGCAGCATCCGGTCGACGATCCAGGCATCATGGGCGCCATTGGCGGCCATGTGATAGCCGGTGTCACCATCGGCGGCGACATCCGCCACGTGCCCAGCCTCGTCCAACGCCTTCTTGAGGTAGGCGCTGGCCTGCGGGTCGTCTTCGATGATCAGGACTTTCATGGGAAGCCTTCTAGCAAGGCGATGCAGGCTGCAACAGCCTGCTTGAGTGGCGGCAACGGGTTTGAGGGGGAAGACCCGTTGCCGCCGGTCCAGCCCGGCGGGGATGACAAGGGATCAAAAAGCCGGACGGATCGTTTGTGGTGCCTCAGCCTTGCGGCAACGGCACAGCCACGAAGCGGTTGGCGTTTTCGGATTCAAGCCGCAGCAGCGCAGCCTTGCGGCCTTCGCCGCCGATTTCGGCAATGCGCTTTTCGATATCGTCTGCCGAAGCCACCGGCGTGTTGTTGACATCGCGGATGATGTCGCCAACGCGCACACCGGCTTCCGCTGCCGGGGATTCCGGCTCGATTGCCGTGACCAGCAGGCCTTCGCCATCTTCGGACGGCAGAAGCGTCAGACCGAGCGAATCGATGCTCGCGGGTTCTGTTGCCGGAGCCGGAGTTTCACCGGGTGCAACAGCCGCCTGTTCGCGCGGCAGTTCACCAAGCTCAACCGGCACATCCACAGTCTCGCCATTGCGGCTGACGGTGATGGTGACCTCGGTGCCCGGATCGATGGCGGCGATTGCGCGCGACAACTCACGGGGGCCTTCGATGGTCTCGCCGTCGACCGCGGTAATCACGTCACCGGCGCGGATGCCTGCTGCAGCGGCAGGCGCACCTGCCTGCGGATCAGCAACGAGGGCGCCGCTGGCGCTTTTGAGGCCAAGCGACTCGGCGATATCGGCCGTCACCGGCTGGATCTGCACGCCAAGCCAGCCGCGCTGGACATTGCCGTCCGCGACGAGATCACCGATGACATCACGGGCAACGGAAGCCGGCACAGCAAAGGCGATGCCGACATTGCCGCCCGACGGCGAGAAGATCGCCGTGTTGATGCCAACGACTTCACCGTTAAGGTTGAAAGTCGGACCACCGGAATTGCCGCGGTTCACCGCCGCATCAATCTGCAGGAAATCATCGTAGGGGCCGGCGCCGATGTCGCGACCGCGAGCCGAGACGATGCCTGCCGTCACGGTGCCGCCAAGGCCGAACGGATTGCCGACCGCCACGACCCAATCACCGACGCGGGTCTTGGTATCGTCGGCAAAATTCACGTAGGTGAATTCCTGATCGGCATCCACAACCTTCAGCACGGCAAGGTCGGTGCGTGAATCGGTGCCCACCAGTTCGGCGACCAGTTCGGTGCCGTCGTTCATGATGATGGCGAAAGTTTCGCCGCCATCTATGACATGATTGTTGGTGACGATCAGGCCGTCAGCCGAAATGAAGAACCCCGATCCTTGCGAAACCGGGCGCGAACGGCGCGGACCATCGTCGCGGTTGGGTCGCTCGGCGCGCGGGCTGTTGCGTTCGCCGTCGGGGCCAAAGAAGCGGCGGAACGGGTGGCCTTCCGGCAGTTCCTCGAAATTGCGGAACGAGCGACGATCATCGACGGGTTGAATGCGGCTCTGGACGCGAACCGACACGACGGCTGGCGTCACAGCATCGACGACCTCAGCAAAACCCGGGGCAGCCGGGGCTTCGACCCGCACGGCTTCGGCGTTTGCAATGGTCAGCGTTGCAGCGGTGTAGCCGGTAAAACCTGCGCCAATCACGGCGGTGGCGAGAAGCAGGCGGGACATACGTTTGGCAAGCATTGGAAACTCCCAGCAGGATTGTTGACGGCCGTCGGGGTGCGGCCTCTTGCAGTCAATCTAGCGGGCGTGAGATTTCACCAACCTTTCAGCGGCATTAAATCTTGGTAATGTTCGCGCCTTCGACCACCCTTGTGACCACGGCGGCGCGGTGTTCCAGCGTCCGGTGCACCGGGCATTTGTTGGCGATCTCTTCCAGTTTGTCTGCCAATTCCGGCGGAACGCCGCCCTCGACGGAGATTACCCGCTCGAACCGGTCGATCTTGCCGGGCTCCGATTTCAGTTCGTCGGCGCAATCAAGGCAGTCGCCCGCATGAACCTTGGCATGGGATACATCGACGGTGACCTTGCCGAGTTCGATCTTCTTGAATGTGGCATAGATGCGGATCGTCATCGACGTGCAGGCAGCAAGCGCAGCACTCAGGAAATCATAAGGCGATGGGCCGGTGTCATCGCCGCCAACCGAAACCGGTTCATCGGCAAACAGGCGGTGGCGCCCGGCCTGGACAGCATTCTGGAATTTGCCGCCACCGGTCTCGCTGACGCGGACATGGTCGATCGCGGTTTCGCCCTGCTGTGCGTCCGCCGGGAGAAATCGCGTTGCCCAGGCTGCAATCACATGGGCGGCAAAGGTCGCATCGGCATCCCGCGACAACAGATGGTCAGCTTTGTCGAGTGATATGAAGCTCTTGGGATGGCGCGCTGCCGTGAAAATCTTCGTCGCATTGTCGATTCCGACAACAGCATCAAGCGGCGAATGCATGACCAGCAGCGAGACGCGCAGCGCATGGATCGTGGCGAGGAAATCGGTTTCGCGCGCGGTCTCGACGAAGGATTTCCCGATGCGGAAACGACGGCCGGCCAACTCCACTTCAGCCGAACCATCGCGCTCAATGTCTTCGAGGCTGGCGGAAAAATGCTGCAGCACATGACCGACATCAGCAGGAGCGCCGATGGTCACGACGCCCTTCACTTCAGGAATCCGCGCCGCAGCGGCCAGAACCGCCGCGCCGCCCAGCGAATGGCCGATCATGAGGACGGGCGCAGCGCCCTCACCGCGCAGATGGTCAGCCGCTGCGATCAGATCATCGACGTTGGAGACAAAATCGGTATTGGCAAACTCACCTTCCGAAGAGCCAAGCCCTGTGAAATCAAACCGGAGGACTGCAATGCCGAGCCGCGCCAGATCGCCGGCAATCCGACGCGCTGCGACGATATCCTTTGTGCATGTAAAGCAGTGAGCAAAAATGGCATGCCCGCGGATCGTGCCCTCAGGCCGGTCGTACCGCGCCGACAAAACGTGCCCATTGGTCGATGTGAACTGGCGCTTTTCGATCGGCATGGCATGTCTCTCTTCAGGTCTTGAGGGACATTAGCCGCCATTGCGATCACGGTCATGCGACGTTTTCTTGACGTCGGATTTACGACTGGCGCGGGCCGTCACCGTCGAGGAGCCGGGTCAGGCGGGCCTCTTCGTCGGCGCTAAGCGATCCCGACGACGATGCAGGGCGGCTCCGGCGGCGCGCATAGGTCAAAAACGCCGCTCCACCGAGCAGCAACACGATGGCAGGCGTTGCCCATAGCACCGCATTCTGCGCCGAGAAGGTCGGTCTCAGCAGCACGAATTCGCCATATCGATCAACCACATAGTCGATCACTTGTGCATCGCTGTCGCCTGCAACGAGTCTTTCGCGCACCAAAACCCGCAGGTCGCGCGCAAGCGATGCGTCACTGTCGTCGATCGACTGGTTCTGGCAAACCATGCAGCGCAAGTTGGCCGAGAGGTCGCGGGCGCGCTGTTCGAGTGCCGGATCCTGAAGCACTTCATCGGGCGTAACCGCCAAGGCAGGCAGCGCCAGCATGGCCGCCATCAGGGCCGGTGCGATCCGCGCGCCGATCGCCCTCATTCTGCCGGCTCCGGCATAGGTTCCCCATTGCGCTTGCGCGCCGGCGCGACAGCAGGTGCCCCGATCCGCAGCCGACGATCCGAAAGCGACACCACGCCGGCAATCACCATCAGCAGGCCACCCAGCCAGATCAGGGTGATGATCGGCTTCCACCAGAGCCGGACGACGATGCTCGAACCGTCTTCGGCCCTGTCGCCAAGCGCCACATAGAACTGGCTGAACCAGGTGGTGAATATCCCGGCTTCGGTGGTCGGCATGCCTTGGGCCACGTAGACGCGCTTTTCCGGGGTGACCCGCCCGACAAGCACGTCACCCTTGAAGATGCGGATTTGCGCCCGTTCGTAGTCATAGTTCGGGCCGCGGCCTGGTTCGAGCGCCAGCAGTTCGGCGCGGAACCCGGCAAATTCGACGCTTTCGCCCGGTGCCATCCGCAGCACCTTTTCCTGTTCGAACGTCGTCGTGCCGACGATGCCCAGAACGCAGACGCCAAGTCCCGCATGGGCCAAGGCCGTGCCGAAAGCCGAGCGCGGAAGGCCGACCAGCCGCCGGAACCCGGTCGACAGTCCGACCCGCGCAAACGCTGCCTTCTGCCAAAGATCGGCAAAGCTGGCGATGATCAGCCAGAATGACAGGGCAAACATCAGCACCGCAAGGATTGGCGCGCCATGGACATACCAGATCCAGACCAAAGCCACGGCAAATGCCACGATGGCGGAAAGCCACAGGCGTTCGGCAGCACCGGCAAGATTGCCACGCTTCCACGCAAGCAGGGGTCCGAACGGCATTGCCATCAGGAGCGGGATCATCAGCGGGATGAACGTGTAGTTGAAATACGGCGCACCGACCGAGATCTTGGCGCCGGACACGGCTTCGACGAACAACGGATACAGCGTCCCGACAAACACGGTCACCGCCGATGTCGTCAGGAACAGGTTGTTGAGGACCAGTGCGCCTTCGCGCGAAACCGGATGGAACATGCCGCCATTGCGCAGCGTGTTGGCCCGTAGCGCAAACAGGATCAGCGACCCGGCGATGAAGAAGACCAGGATCATCAGGATGAACAGGCCGCGCGCCGGATCGGATGCGAATGAATGCACCGAAGTCAGAACGCCGGAGCGGACGAGGAAAGTGCCAAGCAGCGAGAAGGAAAACGCCAGGATGGCGAGCAGGATCGTCCAGACCTTCAGCGCCTCACGCTTTTCCATCACCAGCGCGGAATGGAGCAGCGCAGTGCCGACAAGCCAAGGCATGAACGACGCGTTCTCGACCGGATCCCAGAACCACCAGCCGCCCCAGCCCAGTTCGTAATACGCCCAATAGGACCCCATCACGATGCCGGCTGTCAGGAAAACCCAGGCGGCAAGTGTCCATGGGCGCACCCACCGCGCCCATGCGGCATCGATGCGGCCCTCGATGAGCGCCGCCACGGCAAAGGAAAAGCAGATCGAGAACCCGACATAGCCGAGGTAAAGCAGCGGCGGGTGGATCGCGAGACCGATGTCCTGAAGGATCGGGTTGAGGTCGCGCCCTTCCATTGGGGCCGGAACGAGCCGCGTGAACGGGTTCGACGTCAACAGAATGAATAGCGCAAACGCGACCGTGATCGAGCCTTGGACGGCGAGCGTTGCAGCGCGAAGCCGTGCCGGCAGGTTGCCGCCGAAAACCGCCACAAGGGCGCCAAACAGCGCCAGCGTGAGGATCCAGAGCAGCATCGAGCCCTCATGGTTTCCCCAGACGCCGGTGATCTTGTAGAGCATCGGCTTTTGCGAAAACGAATTGGCCCAAACGTTCTGGACCGAGAAATCAGATGTCACATACGCCCAGGTCAGGGCGGCAAACGAGATGGCGATGGCAAGAAAGGCCGCATTGGTCAGCGTCGGCGCCAGCGCGATCATGCGGCCGTAGTCGAGCCGCAGCCCGACAAGCGGAATGATGACCTGGGTAATGCCGAGCGCAAGTCCGAGCACCAGCGCGTAGTGGCCGAGTTCGACGATCATTGACGCTGCCTCCCTTCAGGTGTCGCGGCTCAGTTCGATGTCTTGTCCGTGTCTTCGTCGCCCTGCCAGACGCCTTGCGCCTTCAAGGCATCGGCAACTTCGCGCGGCATGTAGGTCTCGTCATGCTTGGCGAGCACCGTGTCGGCCAGAAACGTACCATCGGGCTGGACGGTGCCCTCGGCAACGACGCCCTGGCCCTCACGGAAAAGATCCGGGAGAATGCCGGCGTAAGTCACCTTGATCGTATGATTTGCATCCTCGACGGCAAACTCGACGCGGCTGTCCGGCAGGTTCGTCACTGAATCGGTGGTCACCAGACCACCAAGCCGGATGCGGCCCTGCGCTTCGGTCGGCGCGGCAACGATGTCGCTTGGTGTGCGGAAAAACGTCACCTGCTCGCCGAGCGCGGTCAGCACCAGGGCTACAGCGCCACCAAGGACGGCCAACCCGCCGAAGATGACTGCGAAACGCTTCTGCTTGCGTGTCATTGCCAGATTTCCTCCACATTCACGCCGAACCCGGCGGCAAATTCCTTGAGTTCGGCCAGCCTCTCCGGCTGTGCCTCATAGGCTGCGTGAGCCCGCTGCAAAGTCTCGCGCAAAGCCTGTGCGTCCTCCAGCACCACCCTTGCACGAATGAGCCGTTTCCAACCATCAATATCGTCCGGGCTCGTGCGCAAACGCTCGTCGAGGCCGGCGACCATGTCACTGATCATGGCCTTGCGTTCATCTTCCGACATGTTCTCCGTTTGCGCCACCGTTTCGCCGTCGAGCGCAGGAGGCCGGCCTGCACTACCACCAACACTAGCGGCAGCCTCGACACTGGCAAGTTGCTCCAGGCTGCTGCCAGCGACCGCACGCCATTCCGCAGCGGCACTTTCGTCAGCGACAAGTGCCTGCCAGCCGTTTCGGGCATCATCAAGATCGCCCGACTGTGCGTCCGCCAGCGCCACAAAAAACCGCGCACGCGATTCCTTCGGATCAACGTCAAGCGCCGACCGGAATGCCGCCAGCGCCGGTTCACTGACTGCCCCATTCGAAGTGGCAACCAGCGCTTCGCCATAACCGGCATAGCGCGGACCTGACGGCCCGAGCAGGCGCAGCGCGCTTTCATAAGCCGTCACTGCCTTTGCGGTGTCACCGAGGCGCAAATAGATCGGCGCCAGCACATCCCAGCCGCGCCCGTCTTCGGGATTTGCCGCCAGTTGCGCTTCGGCGCGCTCGATCAGGGTGCGCATTTGTGTGTTCGCGGCAGCCTGTGCCTGCTCGAGTTCGCGCTGCGCTTCAAGGCGCGCGGCCAGCGGCTGCGCCGGCATGGTCGGCGACCCGAGGCCGCCATAGACGATCACCGTCAAGCCGATGACAAAGGCCAGCCCGAAGACGGCAATGCCAGCCGGCGCCATCCGCGCCCGGCCGATCCCGGCTTCGGTGGATGCGTTGGCTCGATCGGATGCAGCAAGGATGCGGCGTGAAATTTCTGTGCGGGCCTGTCGCGCATCATCGCTTGAAATGACACCACGCCCAACTTCGTCGTCGAGTTCGCGCAATTGGTCGCGGTAGACCTGAAGATCATGCTCGGCTTCCGACACAAGGTCGCCCTTGCGCGCCAGCAGTGGCCGAAAGGCAATCAGCACGGCAAAAAGGGTCAGTGCGGCGGCGGCGATCCAGAAATTCATGCGACAGAGCTATAGATTGCAAAGCCGGTTTCCAAGGCTTCCCGTGTGCGACATTTGGGCGGCAGCCTTCTGACCTTCATGCCAACAGCTCCCAACTGCCGTCGCTGTTTCGGCATGCGGTTCCGCGCATGGTTTGCGGCTCGCGTCCACGTGCAGCGAGTGTATGGGCATATTGGCGGCAGTCCTGCGATCCGACCCTATACGGTTGCGACGAGACGACCTGACCGGCGACACCGCCGCCACTCCAGGTCACCAGATCGCCGGGCGCTGTATATTCCAGCGCCTTGTATTCGCTTTCCAGCGCGATTGTCCGATCGGCTCGTGACAGGTCCCCCACCGCAGACCGGGCGACAAGGCCACCACGCAGCGGTGCCAGCAGATTGACCGGCATGGGTTGTGCCGCGAGCGCGGTCGTCGGAACGGCTGCTCCGTCGAGGCCGGATATGGCCTGACACCCGGAGACCAGCATCACTGCCAGTATTGTCACGAAACGGCCGGTCAATTGTCCCGCCATTGGTTGCTCCGCCTTCCGGGTCGCACGTGACCCACTGAACATCTGTCCGGACGTTGGAAAACCACAGGTGTGGCATCAGCATGGCGGACCGTCACGTTTCACACAGTCCCTGTCATGCAACCCGCGCCTTTGGCAAGTCGAGACTGGCCCGCAATCCTCCGAGCGGCGATCGCGACAAGCGGATTGTCCCGCCATAGGCTTCGGCGGTTTCGCGCACGATCGACAGTCCGAGGCCGGTCCCCGGCTTGGTCTCGTCAAGCCGCAGGCCGCGCTTCAGCGCATCGTCATGCCGCTCCGGCGCAATGCCCGGGCCATCGTCGTCAACGTGAATGGTCAATCGGGACGGCTCGTCAGGGCCACCGGCGGCAACGTGCATGTGCACCTTGGAGTTGGCCCATTTGCAGGCGTTTTCCAGAAGATTGCCGCACATCTCCTCGATATCCTCCTGCTCACCGGCAAAAACCGGCATCGGCGGATCGATGTCGAGCGTGACGGTCAGATGGCGGTTGAGCTTGCCCATCACCGACACAAGCCTGGTCAGCACCGGGCCGGTTTCCGTGCGAAACGCTGTTCCGCCAGACTGGGCGGCTATGCGGGCGCGCGTCAGGTAGTGATCGACCTGCTGGTGCATGGCTGCAGCCTGCGCACGCACCAATTCGGCTTTCACATCCCGCCCAGCAGCGGCTTCGTTGGCCAGCACGGCAATCGGCGTTTTCAGCGAATGAGCGAGATTGCCAACCTGCGTGCGGGCGCGCTCGACAACCTTGCGGTTGTTGTCGATCAGGTTGTTCATTTCGTCGACCATCGGCTGGATTTCCACCGGATAGGTTCCGTCGATGGATGCGCTCTTTCCTTCCTGGACCGAGGCAAGCGCCGCGCGGATATCGTCAAGGGGCCGCATCGCAAAGATGACGATGGCGCCGGTGATGCCGATCAGACCCGCGCCGAACATGCCAAGCAACAGGGTCAGGTTGCGCGCCAAAGAGCCGACTGCGGCATCGAACTCGCCCTGGTTGCCTGCAAGTTGGAACAGGGCAATCTCGCCTGCTTCGCCGATTTGCACCTCGGTCTCGATGACCCGCACCCTTTCCGCCCGCGGACCAAGGATCGTGAAACTGCGCGAGAATCCGGGTTCGTACGGCACTGCATCAAGCGACGGCGCATCGAGCCGCGCTTCGCCAAGCGAGGGCGACACAAGCACATCGCCCGCCTGCGGCGCGATGACCTTGACCAGCCAGTACCAGCCGGAACCTGCTTCCAGAAAACTCGTATCGCCGAGATTGGGCGCGCCAGTCAGGCGGCCGTTCGGGCCAAGGCTGACCGCAGCGATCAGTGTATAAAGTTGTGCCTGCTGCAGGTCATGAAACCCCTGCTCCGCGCTGCGGCGATACTGGTTGATGAGAAAGACTGCCAGCAAGGCGACGGCAACAAGTGTCCAAAGCCCTGACAGGACGACCACCCGGCTGCGCAGCGAGTGCCAGAAAGCCCACATGGCTCAATCGGCCTTCCCGTCGGCCGAACCGCCAAGCCGGTAGCCAAGGCCGCGCACCGTCTCGATCAGGTCGAGACCGATTTTCTTGCGAAGGCGCCCGACAAACACCTCAACCGTATTGGAATCACGGTCGAAGTCCTGGTCGTAGAGATGCTCGGTCAGTTCCGTGCGCGAGACCACCTCGCCCCGATGATGGGCGAGATAGGACAGCAGGCGGTATTCATGGGACGTGAGCTTGAGCGCCTTGCCGTCCACAGTCGCTTTCGATGAGCGCGTGTCCACCACCAGCGGACCGCACACCAGCTCGGAGCTGGCATGCCCTGAGGCGCGCCGGATCAACGCCCGCACCCGCGCGAGGACCTCTTCGATGTGATAGGGCTTGGTGACATAGTCGTCGGCACCGGCATCGATGCCGGACACCTTGTCGTTCCACCGGTCACGCGCCGTCAGCAGCAACACGGGCATGATCCGTCCGTCGGCACGCCAGCGCCGCAAAACGCTGATGCCGTCCATGATCGGCAGACCGATATCAAGGATCACGCAGTCGTAGGGTTCGGTATCGCCGAGAAAATGGGCGTCTTCCCCGTCATTTGACGAGTCAACGGCGTAACCCGCTTCCTTCAGCGCTTCGCAGAGCTGGCGATTGAGGTCGGCATCGTCTTCAACGACGAGTATGCGCATGGCTGGCGGTCTCCGGCAAACATCCGGCTCCGATCTTATCGGAACCGGATGCAAGGCCTAGCACGGCGATCACTGATCGACAAAAATCACTTCACGCTTCGGCCGGCCACCGGAGGCATCGGGTACGAGCATGATGACCTTGCAGACAGGCTTCCCGTCCTGGCTGGCCGCCTCGGCACCGACAAGTGTCGCGCCTTGGCTGGCGGCCAGTTTCTGGCCAGCCGTGAAACAGGTGTCTGCCATGGACATGTTCACCGAGGAAACGGTGAGCCCGGCCATGAGGGCTAGAACGGCGAGGGAGCGGGGCATGTGAATGGCCTTTGTCTTCATTTGAACCCCGGTATAGTGGGCATCACCTGAATGCAATCTGAACACCACCCCGCTCCTGTTCCGTTGCGTCAGAGGATCCGGGCGGTGGCGGTGAACCGACCGAGAATGGCAAGAACGCCAGCGGCAGCCGAGACGATCTGCAGCAGCGCCTCGACCAGTCCTTCGCGGCCGAGATCATCGACCGGGTAACCGAAAGCGCCCGCGATCGTCGCGGCAACGGAGATGATGGCTGCCCAGATCGTGCGGGACAGGTACCAGGGTTTGACGTCAGACATGGTGTTTCCTTTCAGGTGTTGGAAGATGAGGTTGGTCGAACGGGGGCCGCCTTGCGGGCAGCAGGTCCGGGGCCGGCAGCTAGACTGAGTTGCGCAACCTCGAAGGTGATGGTGGCTGGCGCGCCAGAAAACGCCGCAGCGACCTGTGGTGCCGACAGGACAAATTGCGGCACGGAAACCGTGACGGGATCGGAGGGTGTTCCGTCCTGCGCCCACCAGATCACCTGGTAGGCTTCGCTTTCCTCGCCGAGCGGCACCTCGATCCCGTCCCAGCTGTCGCCACCCCTACGGGTTCGACGGATCCACGACAGTTCGAACGCGCCGCCCGCCAAGCCTCTCGCCGAAAGATGCACCGGCGACAGTGGCAGCCGCGCGCGCCGGCCGGCAATGGCGGTCACGGTTGCGGCGTACCGGTCGGTGAACGGTTTTCCCGTCAGCCCGACCCGCCAGTTCATCGGCGTACCGGCTTCCGATGCCAACATTCCAGCCGTTGGCGTGCGCTCGTCGACCATGGCAAAGCGCGCATTGGCGACCGCAGAAATCGCGGCCGCATCGCCGGTGCCACCCTGCCCGCGCAGCAAGGTTGTCAGTTGCCAAAGGCCGGGCGCCACTTCTTCGGCATCGCGAAACTGGACAAGTTCCAGCGCGCCTCCCTCTTTCTCGACCGCGAGCAGGTTGCGCCCGGCAAGGAACAGCGTGTCGGAGATCGATGCGAACTCGCCCGCAAAAGGTCGCACCAGCAGGCGCGTACCATGGTCGATGACGCCCTCGCGGCCCACCGGCAAATCGCTCGCAAGCACGCCCATCAGGCTTGAACCCGCCAGTTGCGTGCGGAACGCAAAGCCGTCGCTGTCCGGCGAGGCAAAGACCGACATCACCGCATCGGGATGAACCCGGGCGGCGATACGCACCGCTTGCTCTTCCGGTTCGCTGCCCGATAGCAGCGGCAGGTCGAGGATCATCGGCAATGGCCTGCCGGAGCCTTCCGATGCGATGGCGGCAGTGACTGCCGATGCGCCTAGCCTTGGCTGGCGACGCGATGGCGGGTCCGTCTGCGCCGGCACCAGCGCAAGATCGACGCGGTCGGTCAGTTCGACCCGCACGACCTTGAGCGGCTCGTCCTCGCTGCCCGAAAGCGCAACGATGTCGCCCGGCTTTGCCACTTTTGCCGTCAGCGGTAATGCAAAGCGCACCTCGTGGCGCGCATTGCGGGAACGGGCAAGTATCCGATCCGCCAGTTCCTCGCCCAGCGCCGCGTCCATGTTGCAAGGCAATGTGAACTCCGCCTGGCGGCGGCTGACCGCGCTTGCATCGCGCGCCCGGCTCGTAGCCGTCCGGTATTCATCAAGTCCGTCCCGGTGACGCAGGATGACTTCGCTCGGCGCCTGCCCGCTTGCCGCGACACTCCGGTGCAAGACGGGTCGGCGCGGTGTTTCCACCAGCATCGACCGATCGACGACCGTGATATCGGTGGGCGTATCGGTGATCCGCACCGTCTCCAGATCACCGTCGCCCGTATCGATCACGTCAAAACCGAAGGTCAGCGCCAGCGGTTCCAGCACATCGCGGATCGATGCCACCTGATCGACAACAAGACCCTGCACAACCGTGCGGAGGCCATCGATTTCCGGGCGCGTCATGTCATGGTCGTCAAACACCGCA
The DNA here is from genome assembly GCA_041752455.1 of Roseitalea sp. Classification (GTDB taxonomy): domain Bacteria; phylum Pseudomonadota; class Alphaproteobacteria; order Rhizobiales; family Rhizobiaceae; genus JBGSWL01. The sequence continues at coordinate 22,680 of JBGSWL010000012.1, forward strand.
GCGACGAGATCGCGCAGCGGCGCGGCGCCAAGCCGTCCGTTCAGCCAATGCCCGGTCAACCAGTTGACGCCATCGCTCCAGGTATCGGTTGCGACCGGAAAGGCCGGCCAGGGCCGCGCGTCCCACGCCCACAGGTAAACCCGGTCCGGATCCACCGGTACGCCGGCAGAACCGCCGGATTCTGACGCCATATCCTGCCAATGCTTCAGATGGACTTCGAGGAAGGCGCGCTGCTCGTTGTCGGCGCGCGCGCCGGATGAAAACAGCGGCCGCCCGCCATCGACCGACTTCGGATCGGCAAACCGGTTCGGCTCCGTTGCGCCCGCATGCACCGCGCCGCAACCAAGCTCGTCGCACCAGGCGGCAGCAAATTGCGGCCCGCGCAGGCTTTCGGGATCGTGCGCCGAGAAAACCTGCGCCACCACGCCGTTGGGCCAGATCACCCTGCGCCGTGTCGGTTCATAAATCGGTCAGTCAAGTCCGGCGCAGGCGATGATGCCTGCAGGACCCTCGATCATCACGTCGCGCACATCGGCAATCGTTTCGCCGACCAGCGCCAAAGGTGTGGTTTCAGTGCCCGCAAAGGGCGCAAGACCACTCGCCAGTCCGTTGATCCACTGTGCCCCGGCACGGGTTTTTCCCGACCCGCGCCCGCCCAGCAAAAGCCAGGTTCGCCAGTCACCCTGCGGCGGTTTCTGCTGCTGGCGCAGCACCAGCGCCCCGGCGTTCAACGCCGCAGTGCGGGCATGTCTCGAGCGTGGCACCGGCGGGCGCCACGTCTTGAGTTGCATCAACGGCAGCAACCACACGCTCGGCCGCCCGCTCCTCGATGCGCTGTTCGACCGCACGGCAGAAGCGGCGAAGTTCGCCCCTCGCCAGTGCGTCACTGTCCTGCTGGTGATCGCTTGCGGCAAAGAGACTAGCAACCGCATCCTGGGCTTTGCCCAACGCAACCACTGCATCCAACTGCCCTTTCTCGACACTGTCCGACCGTGACATCTGGTCTGCAAGGCGCAAGGCCTGCGCCGAAAGCGACTGCGTCAGTTCTCTGAGCGCCTGTGAGTCCAGAACCACCGGAGCCGCCCTGGCAGATTTGTTACTGTGAGACATCATTCGACACCGCTGCAGCGTCTGGCTGCCAGCGCCCTATCGACCCAATTTTGTTAGTATGACATATGTCTACATGACAACCGTCACGGTGTCAAGAATTAATTCCTAGGAAATCTCATGGCCGAGGCTGATGCCCTGTACCCGCCGTTGAAACCGCAGCATACGGGCCTGCGCGGGCGGTGCCCCCGTTGCGGACAGGGTCGGCTGTTTTCCGGGTTCCTGAAAGTGGCCCCGTCGTGTGAAATCTGCGGCCTCGACTTTGATTTTGCCGATGCCGGCGATGGCCCGGCCTTTTTCATCATCTGCATTGCCTGCATTCCGGTGGCGCTTTTCGCGGTCTGGATGGAAGTTGCGATCGGCGCTCCGTTCTGGCTGAATGGACTGCTGACACTGCCTTTGCTGGTTGCGACCTGCGTCCTGCCACTTCAGCCATTGAAGGGCCTGATGATTGCAACACAGTATTTTCACAGCGCCCGTGAAGGTCAGTTGAGCGGCAAGGAAAACTGATCCATGGCCGACGAGGACATGAACCCGCAACCCCGTGGCCAAAAGCGCAAGAAGGCGTCCTTCCTGCTCGAGATCGATGCATGGATCGATTCTTCGCTCTACGAATCACGGTTCGCAGGCGCCCGCTTCTGGGATGATGTGACGATCTTCTTCCGGCGTTTCCGGCCGCACGGCTTCAGCTGGTTCGTCTTCGAGTTTGTCGGTGAAGCCTTCACATTGGGCATGTTCGGCATGATCGCCATGCTTGCGCTCGCGCTTCCGGCATCCGAGGAAATCTCCGGCAACTGGCGCGCCCAGGATGAGTTCGCAGTGACGTTTCTCGATCGCTACGGGCGCGAGATCGGCCAGCGCGGCATCCTGCATACCGATGCCGTGCCGATCGACGAATTGCCCGACCATCTGATCCAGGCGGTTCTGGCAACCGAAGATCGCCGGTTCTTCGAACACTACGGTCTCGATCTGCTGGGCCTTGCCCGGGCAATGAACGAAAACGCCCGCGCCGGGTCGGTTGTCCAGGGCGGTTCGACTTTGACCCAGCAGCTTGCCAAGAACATTTTCCTCTCCAATGAGCGTACCATCGACCGCAAGGTCAAGGAGGCCTTCCTCGCCTTGTGGCTGGAAGCCAACCTTTCCAAGGAAGAGATCCTCAAGCTCTATCTCGACCGGGCCTATATGGGCGGCGGCACGTTCGGCATCGCTGCTGCCGCGCGCTTCTATTTCGACAAGGATGTGCGCGAAGTGTCGCTGGCCGAAGCGGCCATGCTGGCTGGCCTGTTCAAGGCACCGGCCCGCTATGCGCCACATATCAATCTTCCCGCCGCGCGCGGACGGGCGAGCGAAGTCCTTACCAACATGGTGCAGGCCAATTTCATGAATGAAGGCCAGGTCACCGGCGCGCGCCGCGAACCGGCGGACGTGGTGCTGCGCCAGCAGGTCGACAGCCCGGACTATTTCCTCGATTGGGCGTTCGCGCAGGTCAAGGATATCGTTCTCGACCAGCGCATCCCCAACCGTTCGCTGGTCGTGCGCACCACGATTGACCTGGATCTCCAGCGCGCTTCGGAAGAAGCCGTTCAGTTCTATCTCCGGCAGAATGGCGAGGAATATGCCGTCAGCCAATCTGCGGTGGTTGTGATCGAGAACACCGGAGCCGTCCGTGCGCTTGTCGGCGGGCTCGACTACGGCGAAAGCCAGTTCAACCGGGCAACGGCGGCGTTGCGCCAGGCAGGCTCGTCGTTCAAGCCGTATGTCTATGCCGCGGCTCTGGAAACGGGGCTGACCGACGAGACGATCATTGCCGACGTTCCGGTCACCTGGCGCGGTTGGTCACCGCAGAACTATGCCCGTTCCTACGCCGGGCGCGTCACTTTGACCTCCGCACTCGCCCGCTCGATCAACACAGTCCCGGTAACGCTGGCGCGCGATCATCTCGGCGGCACGGGGCCGATCGTCGATTTTGCCAAGGCCGCAGGCGTCGAGTCCGATCTCATCTCCCACCACACCATGGTGCTTGGCACATCCGGCATGACGGTGATGGACCAGGCGACCGGCTATCTCGCTTTTGCAACGGGTGGCCGCTCCGGTTTGCGCCATGCGTTCACCCAGATCATCACGTCATCCGGTGACGTCATCTACGACCGGCGCAGCGAAGAGGCCGTCGAAAAGCAGGTCATGAAGCCTGAAAGCGCGGAAATGCTGAACCGGATGCTTGTCGCTGTTACCGAAGCCGGGACCGGTGGCCGGGCGAAGATCGAGGGCATCAAGGTTGCCGGAAAGACCGGCACGACCCAGTCTTATCGCGATGCTTGGTTCGTCGGCTATACGGGCAATTTCACTGCAGCGGTCTGGTTCGGCAATGACAACTACACGCCGACCAATCGGCTGACCGGTGGCCGGCTTCCGGCTGAAACCTGGCAGCGGATCATGACCTATGCCCATCAGGGCATCGAGTTGAAGCCGATCCCCGGAGTCGTTCCTGCCGAACCGATCGTCAAGGACACGGAAGGCGAAGAACCGGTTGCCGACGGCAGCGATGTTCCCCTGACGCCGGAGCGCCCGCGCACCCTTTCGGCCGGCATGGTCGACTTCCTCGTCGATATCGAGCGTCGCCTCGAGCAGTTGCCTCCCCTGTCGCCCGACAATGGGCGCGTGGCGTCCACAGGCCCTTGAACGCGTGAACCCTTGACCGTGCGCGCAAGGAACGTCAGACCGGGCCTGACGGGAACAGGGCCTCGACAGGACGCATTGTGCGCGAATTCGTGACGATCCTCTATGTGCTGGCGTTGGCGCTCGGACTTGGCGTTTTCTCCGCCAATTGGGTCACGCTAAACTTTGACGGCATGGATCGCCTCGCCTTCGGGCCGTGGGTTGCCCATCCGTTGTCCGGAACCCCGGATGCCGATCCGTATGCCCGTGCGCGCACAGCCCGCACCGGGCGGTTGGCGCTCGGTGCTGGCGAAGGTACCGTGTTCTGGGCCGAGATGGACAGTGCCGGCGAGCCCTTGTCCGGGCAATGTGACTACCGGATCAACGGCCGCATGCCGCAGGCACGTCTCTGGACCCTGCGCCTGACCGATCCAGCCGGCCAGCCTTTGCCCGCCGTCAACGGCATCGCTGATGAAGGGCTTCATTCCCGTGCGTTGCTTCACCAGCAGGACGGTACTTTTGTCGTCACGTTGTCCGCGTCGATTGCCCCCGGCAATTGGCTCAGGCTTGACCATGATGGTCCCGTCGCCTTGGCGGCCTCGCTCTATGACACGCCCGTCAACAGTGCCACTGCCCTGACCAATGTCATGATGCCGACCATAGAACGGCTCGGGTGCCGATCATCATGATGGTCAGATTTGTCTATGCAACTCTGCTTGGCCTTGTCGGCGCTGCGGTCGTGCATGTCGTGATCATCCTGCTCCTGCCTCTGCTTGCCAATGGCACGGCATGGAACACAGTCTCCAGTCTGTCCGCCGATAGTGGCGGCCCGGTGGCCCTTGAAGCGAAAGCGCAGCCACGACTTGCCTCAAGCTTGGACCCGCTGTTTCGCACCTTCGGGTGCACGTTCGACCTCGCCGATGGTGCGTTCCGCGTCACGTCGGATGTCCGGGTTCCGCTCTGGACGGTCGGCGTTCACGACACGAGCGCAACGGCGTTCTTTTCGGCCAATGACCGCATCGCCGCGGGGCGCCGCCTCGATATCGCCGTCGTCAATGAATTTCAGTTACGGATCATTCGCCAGAACCCGCCCGCCGAACTTGCAAACACGATCATTGCGCCAAGTCTTGAACAGCAAGGATTCGTGGTTGTCCGGGTTTTTGCGCCCGACGACACCTGGGAACCGGTTGTCGAAAGCTTCGCCCGGTCGCTTGCCTGCAGCCCGCTCGAGCTGTGATATTTGGATCAGATGCGTGACCGGCGGCGATGACAGTCGTCATCCCCGGTCGGCTCAGGCGCATCAGCGATTTTCTCCTGCCAAACGCCTGTGAACAGCAGGATCGCTGCTGTCTGCGGCCGTTCGATCTCGACGGCTTCGGCGCGGGCCGGTCTGCAGGCTGCCTTTTCGGCAAATGATACGATCTTGGCCATGGCGAACCTCCGCATGCCGGCACCGGGTTAACATGAAGTTACTTGGTTAACGCTTCGCTAACGGTTCCGGCTTATGATGTGAGGCATGAGCGAGCAAAAAATTGTCACGATCGTTTGCGAGGCCGCCGAGGCCTTTGCCTCTAGCACCAAGGTCGGTGCCACCGACGCGGCGCGTCTCTCGCGGCTCGTCACAGCCCAGTTTGATCGCTTGGCCGACGTGGACCAACTGCGGGTCGCAGGCATCCTCGCTCGCGCGCCTGAACTTCCCGACGCGATCCTCGATCATCTGGTCGGCGTTCCCGCCATGGTCATCGCGCCGTTTGCTGCGTTGTCGCCCGCCCTTGGTGACGAGCGTTTGCTGGAATTGGTTGAACGCCACGGAGCGGGACCCGTCTCGCGCGCCATTGCCCGGCGTACCCCGATTTCCCGAACTGTCAGCGACGCGCTGCGAACCTTGTGCGATCCGGCCACCGATCGCGCGCTTGAACTTCGCCAGCGCCCGCTCCCGGGCATACGGCAGACGGCCATACCGGCGCTCATGTTTGCGGCCCTCGATACCGGGACCGAACAACGTCTGATCGGGTACTTGACCGAGGGAGACTACGGCCTGTTCGAAACCGCCCTCGCCGACCGGCTCGGCCTTGCCATCGCCAGCGCGCGGGCGATTTGCGACGATCCGATGTCGCGCAATTTCCTCTACGCCATGCGTCTTGCGGGCTTTTCGCTGAAGGGCGCCTCCGATGTCTTTGAAGCGTTGCATCCCTCGTCGCGCTTTGACGAGCGCATCGCGACGGAGTTCGCCCGCGCCTATCGCCTGGTCGATGATGCCGCCGCAGCGCAAAAGGTTGAACGTTGGCGCCTTGAAGACGCCGCGAGCCGAGCCCGCACTGCCGACAACACCGACGCGCGGATCGTGCCAACCGGATCGCGAGCCGTCATCCGCTGAACGGGTTCAGCCGACTGCGACCGAGATGAGCGCCGCATCCGGCTGTTGCCAGTTTTCGATTTCGACAAGCCAGAAGTCCGGATCGAACCGGGCCTCCGACGCGAGGAAGGCTTCGAGTGCCACATCGTCGGTGATCTGAGCGGACAGCATGAAGAGACGCCCGCCGATTGCGCCGTCCATCGCATCATCATCGGCCGCCGATTGCATCGCTGGCGCGTAGAAGCGGAACCCGCCGATGCGCGGTTCGCGAAACAGCACATGCACGGCGCCCGATTGTGGTGATCCGCGACGCGCCACATAGGCAAAAGCGCCCGCCCCTTCGGCCTGGCGCACCAGAGCCGCGATGAAGAACGATGAGGCGAGCCGTGCGGCCATGATCAGTCGATCAGGCCGACCGCGATCATCTTCTCGATCAGCGCCGGCGTGATCTCGCCGGTTGTCTCAAGCCGGAAAAGCGACTGGAACTCGCGGATGGCAGCGCTGGTCTGGCTACCGGAGCGACCATCGACGACGATATCCAGGTTGCCGAATGCCCGAAGGCCGGCCTGAACCTTCATGACCATCGGGTCGGCTTCCACAACCGGCGCAGCGGCAGTCGGCGGCGCAAAGCGCACGGGTTCCGGCGCTCCGGAAATGACCGGTGCGGGAACTGGAACCTGCGTTGTGGTTTCGACCGGTCGTGTGCGGGGTATCGCTGCGGTCACCAGTGCATTGTTGCGAAGGCTGGTCAAAAGATCGGTCATCGGCAATTCAATGCCGGCAAGGCCGACCGCCGTCTTGTAGGATTCGATGGCAGCACGGGTGCGCGGCCCGTCGAGGCCGTCGATCTTGCCGTCATAGTGCCCGAGTCTGGTCAGCAGTTCCTGCAGCTCGGCGCGCACCGGCACCGGTTGCGGGGCGGCCGCAGCTTCGATCTGGCTGGCAACGTCATCGGTTGCAGCGCTCGGCAGCGGCTGCGCCTGGTCGTTTGCATTGGAAAAGACGATCCGCGTCACGGGACGTTCCGGTGTGCCGGGTATGGGCATTTGCCCGCCTTGTGCCAATTGGCCGCCCGGATTCGGCTCCGCCATCCGTGTCTGGAAGAATGCCGAAGGATGCCGCTGGTCCTGAAATGCCAATGCATTGAGGCTCGCATAGGCGCCGACCACGCTTGCGGCGAGACCCCACCCGACCAACGCCGGATTCCGGGCCACGACGTTACGGGCAAGGCCCGCGAGTGTCGCGAGCATGCCGCCTTCTTCATCATCATCAACCAAATCGTAGCGATTCATGATCGGTGCCTCCGGCTTGTTTCCTGGGGACTGCGTGCAGTGGTGTCACGACAGACGAATGGCTCTGCGCGTGAAAGGGGATCGCGACGGTCACGCAGGTTCCGACATCGCGCTCGCTTTCGATCTCGAACGTCCCGTCTTGCAGGCGCACGAGACCCTTGACCAGCGCAAGGCCGAGACCGGTGCCTTCGCAACTGCGGGTGTAGGAATTGTCGACCTGCGTGAACGGTTGTCCCACGGTCTCCAATTCGTCGGCGCTCATGCCGATGCCCGTATCGGCGACCTGGATGAACAGCGACTGATCGCTCACCTTGGCGTCAACGGTCACGCAGCCGCGCTCCTGCGTGAACTTGACGGCATTCGACAGCAGGTTGATCAGGATCTGCTTGACGGCACGACGGTCCGCAACGGCCAGAGCGAGATCGTCGGGCATGCGCACATTCAGATGAATGTCCTTTGCCGAAGCGCGGGTCGCAACCATCGCCACAGCTTCGCGAACCGTTGCCGCAAGGTCGAACGGCTCACGGTTGACCGTGTAGTGGCCGGCCTCGATCTTGGAAACGTCGAGAATGGTGTTGACGATCGACAAGAGGTGCGTTCCCGCATTGTGGATCAACTCGACATATTCGCGCTTGCGCGCATCCGGCATCAGCGCGATCAGGTCGCTGCGCAGGATGTCCGAAAAGCCGATGATCGCATTGAGCGGCGTGCGCAATTCGTGGCTTGCCATGGCCAGATACTGCTGCGCTGCCGCCTGCGCGGACGGCGCTTGAGCGACCGGTGCTGTGTTCGCTGCTTCGGAGCGGTCCGCAAACGCCAGGCCGATGGTGCCATCAGCCAAAGGCGACAAGTGCGCGGTCACCTGCCGGAACGACTGGGCTTTGCCGATTGTCGCCCCGTCGAGCCGGATTGTGGTTGTCGTCGGGTGGCCTTCTGCTGTTTCTCCAAGGGCGTTCAGCCATGAAATCCGGTCGTTGACATGAACCAGGTTGACGACGATCGCGCCGATGGAAAGACCGGGGATGAGCGGTGCGTTCCCCGCATGGATCACCGATCCGCTGGCGCTTAGAACCATGCCCGGCTTTGATGATGGTGTGGCGGGCTGCGCTGCCGCGTCGGCGCCGGTTTGGCTGTCAACTGCGGCTGGTGCCGACATGATCATGGTCCAGAGCGCCATGAGGGCCGCAAAGATCAGCATCACGATCAACGGGTGATCGGCTGCAAAAATCGCGGCGCAGGCTGCGGCCAGTATGTGGATGAGTGGCGCAACCAGCCCTCGCCCGAGGCCCGCGCGCAGGAAGAGCAGCGCGGCGACACAGGCGCAAGCCAGGGCGGCAGCGACCGGCGCTGCTTCGCCCATGGCCGGAAAGAGAACGATGCCTGCAAGCGCGATGGCGGCAGAAGCGGTTCCGATGATCGCCACGGCGGCCGACGAACGCTGCTCGCCAGTGAGCGCAACGCGCCAGCTGGCGGCCAATCGAGCCTTGGTGAATTGATCCGGAATGGAACGCGCAAACATGGGCAAATCCTGCACGCACACACTCGCGCGCCTTCAGCAAGGTTTGCGCCCGAGACTTTACCAATGCCTAAACCTTAACGCCTCCGGGGGCGGTCTTGCGGCCGCAAGCGCCCTATCCACCCCAACAGTTGGCGCTATGGTTAACGGTGCGTATCAGCTGGCAAGTATGCGAAATGCCGGTGTTTTTGTGCCATGTGGCAAATTTGCGTATAATTTGAAGCAATTGCGGGCACCGGTCGGGACCCGGTTTTCACCTGCATGCTGCATGCTGCCTTCGGGTATCAAAGGGACCGATTCATGATCCGATTCGTCATACGGGCAGCCTTCTGGAGCTTTCTGGCTCTTGCCGCGCTTCCGAGCATTGTCGGCGGGCAACCGGAAACCGGAACCGGCAGCGCTGCCGCGACATCAATGGCCACGATGGAAGCCACATTCCACGCGGCCCGGTTCGCCGGCGGTATTGCAAGTGACCTCGGCAGCCTTTGCGAGCGAAACGGCGCCGTCTGCGAAAGCGGTCGCGCCCTTGCGGAAGTCGCTGCCGAACGCGCCCGCCAGGGCCTCGTCATCGCTGCAGGCGCGATCGACCGGATCAGCGTCGACGATGCCACGACCGGTTCAACCACATCCTACCCCATCCCCGCTGCCCGCCCCTGAGCCCTTCGCGGCATATCGGTTGCAGCCTTGCGAGCCTGCCGCTGCCGACCTAGGTAGGTGTTTCAGCGGGCGGCCAGGATTTCATGACAACTGACATTGCGACGATCATCGACGACTTTGCGCTTCTCGACGACTGGGAAGACCGCTACCGCTACGTCATCGAACTGGGCCGGGAACTGCCGCCGCTGGACGAGACGGCGCGAACGCCGGCCAACAAGGTCAATGGCTGCGCATCGCAGGTCTGGCTGAGCAGCAATGCCGATCCCGTCGCCGGAACCCTGTCATTTCAAGGCGATTCCGACGCCCATATCGTGCGCGGCCTCGTTGCCATCATGATCGCCGCCTTGTCGGGAAAACCGGCCGTCGAGATCGCAAGCTACGACGCGGAAGCCCTGTTGCGACGCCTCGGCCTCGACAGCCACTTGTCCGCCCAGCGCGCAAACGGTCTGCGTTCGATGGTCGGCCGCATGAAATCCGATGCGTCGGCGCTGCTCGGCAACACCTGACGCCCGCTCAGCTTGATGCCATATCGGGCCGATACCCCGGCGCACCCCACTGCCTTATGCGGCCCATTTGAGCGTCGGGAACTGCCGGATAGTAATGGCGGTCGAGCGCGCTGAGCCCGGCCTTCAGCAGGAGTTTGGCGGAACGGCGCGGCCAGCGGCGCTCCGTCTCGACCTGTTCGAGCCCCTTGAGAAAACAGCAGACATCCATCAGGACGCCGGAGAACTCAGGGCCGACCGCCATCATCGCCTTGGCGACCCTTCGCCGCGCATCCATCGCCCGTTCGCCCGATGACAACCCATCGGACGGTCCTCTGCCGCCGGCGCCAGAAAGGTGGGCTGCATCCCATGAGGATGTCACCTTCTGGCCAAGACCCGCCATTTCGAAGTCGGAGCGCAGGCGTTCGCCGGCGCGGAATTCGTCCGCGTCGAGCCAGGCCTGTTCACCGCCCATCGCCCGCGCCAGTCGCGACAGCGGCGATTCAGCGATGTTCATCGAGACCGTCTGCGCCGCGTCATCGGGGTTTGCGACAACAACCACGATCCGGTCCTCCTCGCCTGCCTGTCGCCCCCCGGTTTGGCGCGCGAGCCAGGCCACCCCTGCATCGGTGATGCGAATGCACGCGCTTGCGTTTGCCGCCCGCACCGCACCAACAAGTTTGCGCTTGAGCGCTGTGACGAGAAGGCTCGCCGTGCAGGCCATTTCCGCCTTGCCCGGACTGACCGGGCGGAGCGTGACGCGCTCGCCATCATTGACGACAACCGCCGGTCCCTTTTGCCTCAAGAAAACGAGAAGCCGCGCAAAGCTTTTTGTATCGGGTTTGTCAGTCACGGGTTGTCTCCCGGATACCGATGGAAAACGCGATCCGGACGATTTCCTCGACCTTGGCGATGATCCGGTCAAAGTCCGCATCTTCGCGCATGTCCTCGATCAGGTGGCAGGCATGGACAACCGTGCTCTTGTTGCGCGCAAAACCTGCGGCGACATCCGCCATTTTGACCCCGAGGGTGACGTGGGCGACATACATGCCGATCTGACGGATCCGGGCGATGTCGGTTGCGCTCCTGTTAGGCGCGCGCAGTTGGCGCCCGCAAACGGAAAACACCGAGGCAAGAAGGTCGATCACGCCATCGCAGGCAGCAATGGCCGCAGCCTCACCGTCAATGGCCTGCGGCCGCCTCGAGGGTTCCCGAACCGGATCCCCGTTGCCCGACAATCGTCGACCGGCAGGCGCCATCTTCGGCATGAACAACGGGGGAAACGGCTTTTCATGGACCAGCATTCAAAGACCTCCTGAAAGGAATATCTTCATATACCGGAACAGCCGATCATCAATAAGGATTTATTTCCGCATATTGTACTTTACGTACCCAAGGGGATATGATCATGTTTGATGATTCCTTGGTGCGCGAGGCGTTCTTCCCGGTGAGTGAGTATTCTAAGCGTCAGATAGTTGCCGCAGGGAAAATCCTCCGAGAGCAAATTCGGACAGAAGATGTGTCTGACGCGCGACTTGTCGATTTGATCAACAAAAATGGGATCGACGTTTTTGAGGCGTTTCGGATCGCGCACAACTGGCGTGATTCGCACATGCGGCCGATGCTGGCCGTAAGAAACCAGCTATCAGCCAAATTGCGAACCTTGAACAGAGAATCCGTCTCGGCGGCGCGTCTGAAGCGGATGCATTCAATCCGCAGGAAGATGCAAACCCGCCCAATCACCCTCTACCAAATGCAGGACATTGCCGGTTGCCGTGCAGTCGTAGAATCTTGCGGCGTTGTCTCGGAAATGGCCAAGTTTTACGAGCGGGAACAACAAAAACACATTATTGTTAACGTGGATGACTACATCACCAATCCAAAAGCTGACGGCTACAGAAGCCATCACGTCATTCTGAAATTTCAAGGCGAAGGTGAAGCTGCCGCTTATAACAGGCAGACTGTAGAGGTCCAATTAAGAACTAAGGCACAACACTCTTGGGCGACTGCTGTTGAGGCAATCGGTCTCATCAAGCATGAAAACATTAAGGGTGGCGGAGGGACTGCAGAATGGCGACGGTTCTTTGAACTTATGGCATCTGAAATCGCCTACGATGAAGACCTGCCCCCTTGTCCAAGCGCGCCCGATGAAAGAAATTTGATACGCGAGGAACTTCGCGAGGTTTCAGGCTCCCTCGGCGCGGTAAGTATGCTGGAAACTCTCAATCATTCCTTCGGCGGTTTTGAAAAATTTGGGAACAGAGTCGCGCGCTACTTTCTTTTGCAGTTTGACTATAAAACTCAAAAGCTGAGTATTGAGCCGTTTTTTGAATTTTCGGCAGGTTCCGAAAGATATATTGAAGCTGAAGAACGCCAGACTGATCGCAACTCTGTGCTTGTAGAGGTGAATGGAATTGCAGAACTAAAGGCTGCTTTCCCTAATTATTTTTTGGATGTTCAGGCATTCACTGAGCGGTTGCAGGCGGCAATTGCCCCAAAGACCGTTTCTCGCAATCCAGAAGTCAGGCAGAAAGCCGAAGCCAATTGGAGTCAGGCGTGGATTAACGATTGGCAGAACTGGAGACAAAAGCGTCGGGGCGACTAGAGTTTGTCACCACCTTTGCCCGCCATCCTGTCAAGAACGCGGCCCAAGATAGTTGCTACTTCTTCCATTCCCATCCGCCTAGCAAGGGGAACAAGAACTATCAATTGCAAAATAAGGAGGGCTAGTGGCCCTCCAAAATTTGGCATTGTTGTAAATAGTACGATGTCAAGGAGTATGACGCAAACACAAATGAAAAAGAACCTATCCTCTGACCGGGCGTCTCTTTCATGCTCAAGCTGGCCCTGAAGTTCTTCAATCTGCTTATCCCGATTTGAAGACTCGTCTGGCAGGAGGTTAGCGAAATCTTTCGAGACAGGAGAAGTTGAATCACTTGGCCCCATCAATCTCTTGGTACTCCCTTAGTATCTCCGCGTTTTCAATGATGCAATGGCGCAGTCCTGGAACATATGCTCTGTCCCAAGCACCACCCGCCCGATGAGTCGCCGCAACAAGCCGACCTGGCCCGGCTTTCCCGAGATTATCGTAGGCCTCATCAAGAATGTCACGTTCTGGGCCATCCGCTATGGCGTGTTTGCTGGAAAAAACGTTCTTGACGGGGTCTGCTCCAAACATCTTTACGTGATGATAGAGGTCTGGATGGACCGGTCCATAATCCCAAGCCTCAAAATGGCCCGCAACTAATGGCGCGCCCCCTGTGCGTCCAAGATAAAACATATGTGCGAGATATAGAATTTTCTGAAGCTCAAGATTGGAAAGTGTCCAGTCAGAGCGGCCTGCCAACCGATGGGCGGCAGAGAGAGCAGAAATAGTCATCACTTCCTCCTTTGGTCGGTTTCCAATTTCGCCTTCATAACAAATCAAAACGGTTTTAGCACAATTCAAGGCTGGATGCGCTTTTTCTCTGGCAAGACGATTTCTACGGCTCGCTCAAAGGCGTCTTCGCATTGGCAGGCCCCTACTTCCTGAGCGGCGGCTATGAACCGCTCAGACTGCTCTTTCTGTGTCATCTTCCTCGAAGAGCCAACCTTGGCCTTCTTCGCCTGAGGCTTCTTCAGCGGGGATGACGGGGACTCGTCGCCAGTGGACTTTGACGGGTCGGTATTTGGACGGTCTCCAGATGCCATAGGCGGCCTCACCTCGCTTGAGTTGTTTCATAGGTCAGGCGCTTGCCGACGACACCGCCGAGGATCGCGTCTGCCCTTGCCAAATCGTTCACGCCCAAGGCTACACGGCGGTTGTGGCGGAAATCGAACTCCGCAAGATACCGGTGCAGATGCTTTTCGGCGCAATGCTGATAGGTGCCGCGCATGCCACGCTTGAAGATCGAAAAGTAGCTTTCGATGGTGTTCGAGTGCACCACGCCGCGAACGTACTCGCGACGGGAGTGCTTGACCGACTGGTGATCTGCGAAGACGTCAACCATGCCAGCGTACAGGCGGCTTTCGTCGGTGTAGAGGACGCTTTCGCGCGCGACGTTTTCGGTCACCAGTGCGGCGACATTGATCTTGTTTGCCTGTGCGACATGGAAGGTGCGAACCCGACCGCCGCGTTCAATCAGTCCGAGGATTGCGCGCTTGTTGCTAGTGCCAGCCTTGCGCTTCAAGAGCGGACGGCCTTTGCGCGACGGCGAAGGCTCCTGATCGGTTGCCTTGCCGAAATAGGTTTCATCCGCTTCCACGGCCTGTCCTTCACCGCCGAGCGGGCCGAGACCGCCTTCGCGCATTGCTTCGCGGATGCGATGACCCATGAACCATGCAGTCTTGAGGGTAACGCCGAGGGTGCGATGAAGCTGGTTAGCCGAAATGCCCTTCTTCGATGAGGCGATGAGAAAGATCGCCTGAAGCCAAAGGTGCATTTTGACGTGGCTGCTTTCAAAGATGGTGCCGACCTTCACGGTGAACGGCTTCCGGCACTCATAGCACTTGTAGGTGCCGATACGGGTGCTTTCGCCGCCCATCTTGCCAACGCGCTCGCTGCCCTTGCAATGCGGGCAAACAGGACCTTGGGGCCAAACGCGCTTCTCAATGAAGGTGTAAGCGGCGTCTTCGTTGTGAAAGTGCGGTGCGGTGAGGATCGACATCGGGCTAACTCCTTATGCAGCCAACCTAATCGATCAAAGTGGGTACGTCAAGTATAATATGCGGATTTATTTCCTAGTTTCGGAACACACTGGAATCATTTGCGAAAATGCGGCGCATCATGGCTTTCCAGGGAAAACTTATCGAACGGCGCCGTTGCCACTGCAGGATGCAAGCCTGTGGAGGCACATGATGAACCAGTCCATTCGACGAACGACACACGCTGCCACGGCGCTGCCAGCAAGGCAAAGCGTCAGCATCGATACCATTCTCTGGCGCATGGCGCCGGGCGCAACGCTATCGCCGGACCTGCCGCCGCATGTTTTGAGGGAATGGATCGAAATCATCGAAAAGCGTTTGGCGCGCGAACGCCACAAAGGCATCGCGCGCCACTGGGGATATGACCTCAACCGCCACATGGCACTTAAAGCGGCGCGTGACCGCCTTCGCGCACGACTGGGCCGTTAAGCGCTCCTTGGTCGATCAGGAGTTCGCGGTACGCTTGCCCTTGACGATCTTGGCACCCGGCTTGCGGCCAAGGCCCATTTCGCGCGCCAGGCGCGAGCGCTGCTCGGCATAGGCAGGTGCGACCATCGGGTAGTCCGATGGCAGTTCCCACTTTTCGCGGTACTCTTCAGGCGTCAGGCCGTAATGGCTCATCAGGTGGCGCTTGAGCGACTTGAACTTCTTCCCGTCCTCAAGGCAGATGATGTAATCCCGGTGAAGAGACTTCTTCGGGTTGACCGCCGGCACGGGCTTTTCTTCAACCACAACCACTTCGCCGGAAACTGTGCGGCCAAGAGCGGCATGCACTTCCGAAATAAGATTGGCGAGATCGCCGGGCGAAACGCTATTGTTGCCCACATAGGCTGACACGACATCAGCGGTCAGTTCGACCAAAAGTACGCTATTTTCGTTGGCGGAATTTGTTGTATCCAAGATAATTTCCTTTCGTCTGCTCTGATTCAATTCTAACACATTGAGTCGGCATGTCACGTCAATAGTTTTTGTGCAAAGCAACCAAAATCATCACTTCAAACGTGTGGAAACAGTGAATGCTCGCGCAATAAATCGCGACAAATGTACGACTAATAAATGGACCGCGTGGACCTGTCGTCACGCGCCATTGTTGTTGCCGTCATCGCGCAAGTCGTCGGCGACAGAAATCTTGGCCAAAGGATAGCCGACAGCATAGGCGGCCTTTGCCAGAAGGTGAGCCGAAATAGGCGCGGTCAACAAGAAGAAGATCACACCTGCAATGGCACGGCTCACTGTCGGACCATCGCCGGAATAGACGGCGATTGCGATCAAAAGGAGACCGGACCCAAGCGTCCCTGCCTTGGAGGCCGCATGCATCCGGGTATAGATGTCCGGAAGCCGCCACAGTCCGACCACTGCGAGCAAGGAGAAAACGCTTCCGACGAGAATTAGTATGGCCGCGATGATGGTTGCAATATCATCGATCATGTTTTGCTGTCCTTGCGCTTTGTCGGCGCTGATCGACGACGCGTGGCGCTCTTCACCTTCCCGGATTTATCCGATGGAGCATCGGACTGGCGCATGGGTTCAATCGGATAGGCAATATCGGCGTTCTGCGCCGTGGCTGATACCGAGCCTTCGCCAGGAAGGCGGGTGGCCGAGCTTTTGCCCAGGTCAGTCGGGCGGTGTTCTGCGCGGTCCTCTTCTGTCCTGCCGCGATTGAGTACAAAACGGGCAAATGCCACCGTTGCCAAGAAGCCGACAAGTCCGAGCGCAATGGCAATGTCCAGATACAGCGTGAATCCGGTCTTGATCGCCAGGATTGCGATGAAGCCGATCGCCGCTGCGACCAGAAGATCGAGCGCGATGATCCGGTCCGGCAAGGTCGGGCCGACGATCACGCGCATGACCGTCGCCAGAAACGATACGCTGAGCAGAACCAGACCAATCTGGATCGACCATTGGAGAATATCATCCGGCGACATCATCGAAATGCCTCCAGGATCTTGCGTTCGAAGCCATCGGCAATATCGCTGCGGATCGCTTCCGGATCCGAGCAGTCGAGCGCATGGATGAACAGGGTCTTGCGATCAGCCGAAACATCGACCGAAAGGGTGCCGGGCGTCAGCGTTATGAGATTGGCCAGAAGCGTGATCTCCAGGTCGCGATCCACTTTCAGCGGATAGGATATGATGCCCGGCTTCAGGTTCATGTCGCGTCGCGTCACAAGAATGGCGACGCGCGTTGCCGAAAGCAGCAGTTCGTAGACAAAGAGAACTGCCAGCGAGGCGATGCGGCGCAGCCGCGAAAAGTACCCGACGGAGCCAACCTGTTCGCGGATCATCGAGAGGGCCAGCGCGCCAAGGGCAAAGCCGAACACCAGATTGATCACTGCAAACGAACCGGAGACCGCGCCCCAGGACAGCGCCAACAGGACATTGACGACGAAAAGGTTCATGGCGTGCCTCCCTGCGCTGCCGGGGCCACCGCAGGCGCGGGAACCGGTGCCGGTACCGCTTCCGTCGCCGGTGTCGGCGCAAGACCGTCGGGCCCATAGACGGCATCGATATAGCCTGACGGGTTGGACAGCTCAAATGCGATCCGGTCGCTGACCGCAATGAACGGCTCGGGCCAGACCCCCGCAACGACGCTGATCAGCGTCAGCGCCACCAATGCCACGACGCGCGGATCGGCGAGGTCTTCGCCGCGCGGCAACTGAGGCAGGTCCACACCCTCCGGCGCCGGTCGCCAGAACGCAAAGGCGAACATCCGCATGATGGCAATCGTGGTCACGAATCCGGACGTGAGAATGGCGGCGGCGAGCCACCAGATGCCGACATCTATCGATGCCTTGACCAGCAGGATCTTCGGCCACAACCCGGAGAGCGGCGGCAGTCCGGAGACGGCGAGCGCCAGGATGAAGGCGATTACCGCAAGGGCCGGAAAACGCGCGTAGAGCCCGCCGGCCTGCGACAGGTCAAAGGTTCCGCCACGCTCACCCATGATGCCGACGAGCATGTAGAGCGCGGTCATGACGATCATCGAGTGGATGGCATAGAACGCCGTGCCGGACAGCCCAGTCAGGCTTGCCAGCGAAAGCCCTGCGAGCAGCAGGCCGATCCCCGATATGATCAGGTAGCCCAGCAGCCGGCGCATGTCGGTCTGCGCCAGGGCGCCCAGCGCGCCGAGAAGCATGGTCAGCGCCGCGACAACGCCGATAACCACCGCCAGATCCTGGCGATTGTCGGGGAACAGCGTCAGGAAAACGCGCAGCAGTGCGTAGACACCGACCTTGGTCAACAGCCCGGCAAACACCGCCGAAACCGCGATGCGCGGCGTGTGGTAGGAGGCCGGAAGCCAGAAATTGACCGGAAACGCAGCTGCCTTGCTGGCAAACGCAAAGAAGAACAGTGCAGCGATGGTCACGCGCGGGCCCTGGTCGACCGTTGCCGACTTGCGGGCAATGTCGGCCATGTTGAGCGTGCCGAACAGTCCGTACATGTAGGCGACAGCGATCAGGAAAAATGCCGTCGCGAGGAAGTTGAGGAAAGCGTATTTCGTCGTCGCGTCGATCTGGCCCCGCGTCGAGCCGAGGATCAGCAGCCCGAATGATCCGATCAGCAGGACTTCGAACCAGACATAGAGGTTGAAGATGTCGCCGGTGACAAATGCCGTCGTCACGCCGCCGAGCATCATCAGCAGGAACGGAAAGAAGCCGTAGCGGCGCTCGGTGCTGTTGACTTCCTTCAAGGCATAGAGGCCGGCTGCTAGGCCGACAATGCCGGTCACCAGTGCAAAGGTTGCACCGAGCATGTCAACGGTGAAGATGATCCCGTAGGGCGGCAGCCACCGGCCCATCGCCATTGTCGCCGTGCCGTTGGCCAGCACATCCATGAACAGCGCGATATCGACCACCAGCATCAGCGCGAGGCCCGTCATGCCGATAGCCGACTGACGCGCAACATCCTTGCGCATCATCAGCGTCAGGGCAGCGAAGATGAATGCGATCGCCAGTGGTGCAACGACCAGCCAGTCCGCGCCGGTAGGCGCTGGAAGGACGAACACTTGGGTCAGGTCGATATCGGCTGCCGGTGAGGCCATCAGGTTTCAGTCCTCAATAGCCAAGCGGCGGCAGAGGCTCGCCCTTGGGCTCGGCCTCGCGCATGTCGTCGGTGTCGTCTGTCCCCAGTTCCTGGTAGGCGCGAAACGTCAGGACCAACAGGAAGGCGAAGAATGAAAACGAGATCACGATCGCCGTCAGCACCAGCGCCTGCGGCAACGCATTGGCCGCGTTGATGCTGCCTTCATAGGCATCGTGGGGAATGATCGGCGGCACTTCACGGGTGATCCGGCCCATTGCGAAGATGGAAAGATTGATGCCGTTTCCAAGCAGAGCCACACCGAGCAGGATGCGGATGATATGGCGCGACAGCATCAGATAGATTGCGACGGCAAAGAACAGCCCGGTCAGGAACGCAAGTGCGGTTTCCATCAGTCGTGCTCCCTTTCTTCAAGGGCAAGCGTGATCGAGGTAATCGATCCCAGGACGACCAGATAAACCCCGATATCGAACAGCATCGGCGTCGACAGCTTGACCTCGACGCCGAAGATCACCGGTGACCACCAGAGCCCGGTCATGAACGGCACGCCGACCAGTATCGACATCATGCCGGCAATTGCTGCCACCAGCAGGCCGAAACCGGAAATCGCCATCGGGTGAAAGTGGATCGCGCGCCGCACCGGCGAGACACCGCAGGCAATCCCGTAGATCGCAAGCGCCGAAGCGGCAATCAGCCCGCCGATGAAACCGCCACCCGGCTCGTTGTGGCCGCGCAAGGTGACGAAGATCGAATAGAGCATCATCAGACTGGACAGGTATGGCGTGATGGTACGGAAGATCAGCGTGCGCATGGCTCAGTCCTCCGTTCCGGTCACGGGCACATGCGGCCGCAGGCTCGGCGCAGGCTTGGCTATGATCCGCACCAGCGCAAGGATGGCGAGGCCCGCCACCATCACGACGCCGATTTCACCGAACGTATCAATGCCGCGGAAGTCGACAAGGATGACGTTCACGATGTTGCGGCCGTGGGCCACGGTATAGGAATACTCGTTGAAGAACGTCGTCAGGTACGGATCGAAGTCGGACTGCAGTACGCCGAGCATGATCATCGTGAAGGCGGTGCCGCAGGCAACGCCGACCGAACCGTCGAGCAAGGTCTGACTGCGAGAGCGGTGGTCCTGCGGCGACAGGCGAAGGCGCGTCATCGCAAGCGCAAGAATGACCACGGACAGCGTTTCGACCATGAACTGGGTGAACGACAGGTCCGGTGCGCCCATCAGCATGAACAGGAGCGCGACGGCAAAACCCTGAATGCCGAGCGCAACGATCGCCGTCAACCGGTTGTTGGCCAGAACAACCGCGATGATCCCGATAGCCGCGATGAGGACGATCGCCCATTCGTAGATGTAGAGCACGGGAAAAGCAGGCATCGCCGGCCATTCATCGAACCACGCCATCACCGACAGCAGGAGCGTGGCGAGCAGGATGAAGGTCGCCGTCATGTAGACTTCCATGCGCCCGTTCTGCAGGGTTCGCGTCAGGTTCGTTGCCCCGACAACCAGCCCAGCCAACGCTTGGTCAAAGCCCTTGTCCGGCCCCCATCCAATGGCATCGAGCAGCGCCGTCATGACGGCGCGGAGGCGCGCGAGGCTGAGAAACAGCACCACGCCAAGCGCGATGGTCACCAGCGACAGCGTCAGCGCAAGACCCGGATGCGGGATGACGCTGATGGTGATCGTTAAGGGTTCACCCGCCACCGCGCTGGCCATCGGGCTTGAAATCAGGGTGTGGAAAACGCCGGAGAACAAGGCCGCGATCAGACCCATGCCGGCGAGCACCACCGGGCCGGCCAGCATCAGCACCGGCGCCTCATGCGCGTGCTTCGGCGTTTCGACGGCCTTGCCCATGAAGGGCTTGATCGCCACGGCGAACCCGATCACGAACATCAGGGCGTTGCCAAGGATGGCGACGGCCGTCACCAGCATCGACCAGGAATCGCCCTTGGCAATCCCGTAGTAGATCTCTTCCTTGGCGAGAAACCCGGCGAATGGCGGCAAACCGCCCATCGACAGGGCGGCGAGCATGGCCGCGGCAAACGTCACCGGCATCAGCGCCATCAGCCCGCCGAGCTTGGTGACATCGCGCGTCCCAGCCTCATGGTCGACATTGCCGGCCACCATGAACAGGCAGCCCTTGAACAGCGAATGGGCGACCAGATAGAGCACCGCGCCTTCGATCGCCTTCTCGCTGCCAAAACCGGTCAGCATGACGAGCAGGCCGAGCGAAGCGACCGTCGTATAGGCGAGCATCAGTTTCAGGTCGCTCTGGCGCACCGCCAGCAGGGTACCGACGAGCAATGTTGTGCCACCAAACAACGGCAGTATCGTTTCCCAGGCAACAGTCTCGCCGAGCACCGGGTTGGTGCGCATCAACAGGTAGACACCGGCTTTCACCATGGTTGCCGAATGCAGGTAGGCGGAGACCGGCGTCGGCGCTTCCATGGCGTTCGGCAGCCAGAAATGCAGCGGGAACTGCGCCGATTTGGTGAAGGCGCCGCCGAGGATAAGGATCAGCGCCGCCAGATAGAACGGGCTCTCGCGCACCAGATCGCCGGTCGAGAGCAACAGCGAGAAGCTCGATACGCCGGTGATGTTCCAGATGAAGATCAATCCGGCCAGCATGATCAGACCGCCAAGCCCGGTGACGACCAGCGCCTGCATCGCCGCGCGCCGCGAGCGCTCGGCCTCGTGCTTGAAGCCGATCAGCAGGAACGACGTGATCGACGTCAGTTCCCAGAAGACAAAGAACATGAAGAAGGAGTCCGACAGGACCAGACCCTGCATCGCGCCCATGAACATCAGGATGAACGACATGAAGCGCCCGAGCATCGGGTGGTCTTTCATGTATCCGCCAGAATAGAGGACGACCAGCGTGCCGATGCCCGAGATCAGCAGCGCAAATGTCAGCGACAGCCCGTCGATCAGCCAGGAAAACGTGACATTCAGCGAGGGAACCCAGGCATAGCCGCCGGTTATCCGTTCGCCCGCCGATATCTCCGGCAGGAAACCGGCAAAATGGATGAACATCAGGGCTGGAACGATTGCCAGCACCCAAGCCGCATGGTGGCGCATGGATTGCACAAGGGCCGGGGCGGCCAGCGCCGCAAGAAACGGCGCAAAGAAGGCGGCGAGGGTCAGGTCCATCGTGGCAGGTGTCGGTCCCTTGGACAGGCAGCGGGCGGACAGGTGGTCGCGTTCGAGTTGTCGGGCGATTTAGGCAGGTTGCCAAGCCATTGCAAGGTATACCGAAAGATTGGCCACAGCTTCGCGACGTGCTCGCGTCGCTTGACGATGCCGTGAACGGCAGCCGGCCCGGCTTGCCGGTGGTGCATCCGCTGCCTATGTTTGCTCACAAAGGAGAATTCCCATGTCCACAGATACAAAGCTCAAAGTCCTCAAGACTGACGAAGAGTGGCGCGAGCAGTTGACACCGGAGCAGTTCCAGGTGGCGCGCAAGCACGGCACGGAGCGCGCTTTCACGGGGCCCAACTGGGACCAGAAGGCAGCCGGCCTCTACACTTGCGTGTGCTGCGACAACGAGCTGTTCCGCTCCGAGACCAAATATGACAGCGGAACCGGCTGGCCGAGTTTCTGGAAACCGGTCGATGCCGACGCGGTGACCGAACACAAGGACCGGTCATTCTTCACGGTGCGCACGGAAATCCGCTGCGCCGATTGCGATGCACATCTCGGCCACGTCTTCAAGGATGGCCCGCAGCCGACCGGCCTGCGCTACTGCATGAACGGCGTTGCCATGCACTTCATCGCCGACCGGGACTGAACCTGAGGCGAAACGCCGCGCAGGCGTCAACCAGCCTGCATCTTGGCAATATGCGCACCGTCGATCGCCTTGGCCGCCTTGTAGGCCGGGCGATCGCGAAGCCTTGCAGCATAGGCCTCGAGTTCCGGTGTCGCGATCATCGTCTTGAACATCAGGCCCCAATCGACCTGCGAACCGACATAAATATCAGCCGCCGTGAAACGGTCTCCGCACACATAGTTGCGCTCCGAAAAATGCGCCGAGAGTACCGCCATGGTCCGCTCGTAGGAGCCATAACCGAGCCTGCCTTCGACCTTCGGGTCGCCCTGCCCGCCCCAACCCATTGACTGGTTGACGACCGCCTGCTCGACCGGGCCGGCGGCAAAGAACATCCAGCGCCAGCAATCGGCCTTTTCCGAAAGCGTCGCCGGCGCAAGGCCTGCCTCGGGAAACGCTTCGGCCAGATACAGGCATATCGCGGCACATTCCGTGACCACGATGCCATCATGAACAATCGTCGGCACCTTGCCCATCGGGTTCAGCTTCAGATAGTCCGGCGATTTCATTTTGGGCCCGTAGGCGAGGATCACCTCGTCATACTCCGCCCCGGCCTCATGCAATGCCCAGCGGGCAATTTGCCCGCGACTCATCGGGTTCGTGTAAAAGGTGATCGCCATGGCTGCATCCTCCGGCAAGCTTGCATCGCCCAGCTAAATCCGCATTGCATTGGCGCGGCAAGTCCATATCTGTCACCTCAGGCATCCCTGCCGCCACCTTGCTGTCATGAACCGGAGAACCGCCTTGCCCGCCAAGCTGATCGTCAACGCCGCGCCCCCCGTCGCCGAACGCCGGCAGGTTTCCGATACCCGCCACGGGATCACCCGCACGGATGACTATGCCTGGCTTCGCGCCGACAACTGGCAGGCCGTGTTCAAGGATACCAGCGTCCTCGACCCGGCGATCCGGACTTACCTCGAAGCGGAGAACACGTTCCAGAAGGCGGCGATGGAGGGCACCGAAGCCTTGCAGAAGACGCTGTTTGCCGAAATGAAGGGCCGCATCAAGGAAGACGACGAAAGCGTTCCCTCGCCCGACGGGCCGTTTGCCTATGGCACGTCGTTTGTCACCGGCGGACAGCAGCCGCGCTTTTATCGCGTGCCGCGCACCGAACTTGACGGCGAACGGTCAATCCTGCTCGACGGCGACAAGGAGGCCGAAGGCAAGGACTATTTCCGCCTTGCCGGCGCCGATCACAGCCACGACCATGCCCTGATGATCTGGGCCTATGACGACAAGGGTTCGGAATATTTCACGACGCGCGTGCGCGACCTGACGACACTGGAAGACCTCGCCGACATCGTCGAGGACACCGCCGGCGGCGGGGTGCTCGATGCGCGCAACCAAGGCTTCTTCTATGCGAAGATGGACGACAACCACCGCCCGTCACAGCTTTTCTACCACCGCCTCGGCACCGCCCAAAGCGACGACTGGCTGGTTTATGAAGAGACCGATGCCGGTTTCTTCATGGGCGTCGGCGGCTCGCGTTTGAACGACGTCATCTACATCGACATTCACGATCACGAGACCAGCGAATTCTGGCTGATCCGCGCCGATGATCCGCTCGCCGCGCCGGTTCTGGTCGCGCCCCGCGAGACCGGCACCGAGTACGACCTTGAGGAAGGCGGCGACGTCTTCTTCATCCTGACCAATGCCGATGGCGCCAAGGACTTCAAGATCATGGCAGCCCCCGCCGATGCGCCGGGAAGGGTGAACTGGCGCGAGGTCGTCGCCCATGTGCCGGGCCGGCTGATCCTCAACCATCAGGCCTATGCGCGCCATCTGGTCTGGATGGAGCGCATGGACGGCCTGCCGCGCATCGCCATCATGGAGCGCGCAACCGGCGACGTGCATTTCATCGCGTTTGACGAGGAAGCCTATTCGCTTGGCCTGCAGGGCTCGCACGAATACGACACCGACGTCATCCGCTTCTCCTATTCTTCGATGACGACGCCCGGCCAGGTCTATGACTACGACATGGCGACGCGCGCTCGCGTACTCCTGAAGACCCAGACCGTGCCAAGCGGCCACAACGCCGACGACTATATGACGCGGCGGATCATGGCGCCTTCCCATGACGGCGAACTGGTTCCGGTCTCGCTGGTCATGCGCAAGGATACGCCGTTGGACGGTTCGGCGCCGTGCCTGCTCTATGGCTACGGATCCTACGGCATCGCCATTCCCGCCTCGTTTAACACCAATTGCCTGTCGCTGGTCGATCGCGGCTTTGTCTATGCCATCGCGCATATCCGTGGCGGCAAGGACAAGGGCTTTGCCTGGTATGAAAACGGCAAGCGCGCCGCCAAGATGAACACCTTCCAGGATTTCATCGCCGCCGCCCGCCATCTTGTTGCCGAAGGGTACACGTCGCACGACCGGATCGTCGCGCAGGGCGGTTCTGCCGGCGGCATGCTGTTGGGCGCTTGCGTCAATCTGGCGCCCGAAGCGTTCGGTGCCATCATCGCTGAAGTGCCGTTCGTCGACGTTTTGACCACGATGCTCGACGACACGCTGCCGCTGACGCCGCCGGAATGGCCGGAATGGGGCAATCCGATTGCTTCGAGCGCGGATTACGCCAACATTGCCGCCTATTCGCCATACGACAATGTCGGCGCCCTGCCCTATCCGCCGATCCTGGCGGTGGCCGGCCTGACCGATCCGCGCGTGACCTATTGGGAACCGGCCAAATGGATCGCCAAACTGCGGGCCGAAGCGCCGGATGCTGGTCCTTACCTTTTGAAGACCAATATGGGTGCAGGCCATGGCGGCGCGTCCGGGCGCTTCTCGCGCCTTGAAGAGGTCGCGGAAGTCTATGCCTTCGCCTTGATGACGACAGGGCATGCAGCGGTCTGACCGGCGGCGCAAATTCGCCGGAATTCCCGGTCATTGACCAAGTCGAACGGGAACGGATCGGTTGGGGCAGATGCCGGGTTTGGGCACAGTCTGGCGGGTGGGACGGCGGCTGTGGCTGGTGGTTGTGACCGGCCTCTGGCTTCTCGCTGCCATTCCGCTTTTCCAGATCGCGCAAAGCTTTGCGCCGCTGATCCTTGAGGACGATCCGGCAGCGCGCGCCGAAGCGCTGATTTCAAGGGCCACGCCGGATGACTATGAGCGCGAAATCATCGCCGCCCTTAAAGATGACGACGCCGCGCTCGCCACCGAGATTATTGTTCTGGCCGAACGTGAAGGCATTCTGATCGCCCCGCAACTGGCGCGTCAGGTGCAAGTCGCCAATGCCTTCGACCTTGCCAAAGGCGCGGAGAACATCGCGCGCGGTGTCGTCTTTGGCGACATGCTGTCACCGGCCGGCACCGCAGCGGCCATCGCCAGCGACCTGACCTCGATCGGCGATGTGCGCGATCTTGTGCGCGAAGGCGCGCGCTATCCCGACCACGATCCGCTGATCGTCGCGCTTGCCGGCACCGGCCTTGCGCTGACCGCCGGCACCATTGTCACCGGCGGCTCGGCTCTACCAATCACCGGCCCCACCAAGGTCGGTGCAGCGATTCTCAAGGCAGCGCGGCGCGGCGGCGCCATGACCGCCCGTCTTTCCGGCGACATCAACCGTTTGGCGCGTCGCGCCATCGACACCGATGCTTTGCA